>NZ_JCAMOT010000019.1:0-166627 GCF_059512425.1 Bradyrhizobium sp. Leo78 | reverse complement strand
TGTGGTCCTACCCCCGTGCTTTTTGTTGCACGGGACCCACGGGTGCAACCGGCACCCGGCTTTCCCTGCGCCCTCTGTTCGATGAGAGGGTGGAACGAGATGCAAACCTCGGGCGCAATGCGCCGCGAGAATGCAGAGTCACATCCTCACGCTGTTTGAAATTTGAATCAGAACCCATCCCCGTCATTGCGAGCGCAGCGAAGCAATCCATACCTCCGCGCGTGGAGAGGTGGATTGCTTCGCTGCGCTCGCAATGACGGCGTCGTCCTGGCGGTGCCGTAGGGTGGGCAAAGCGAAGCGTGCCCACCATCGCGAGCACAGCACTGGATGGTGGGCACGACGCAAGTGCGCCTTCGCCAACCCTACGGCTTTCGCGGGACGACAGCGAGAATCGTAGGACGGGTAGAGCGAAGCGAAAGCCATCATTCGGGCGGCTTGCTCCATCGCGATGGGTTTCGCTGCGCTCTACCCATTCTACGGACTGCTCCACCACAGCTTCGCGTGGTAACGCTTGGCTCCATTCCGCGCGGGTCGGTGTTGCCGGGCCCGGCTGATGTGCTATCTCCAGTGGTGTTCGAATCTTCGCCCCCTACCATAGTGCGGGCTCAGTAATGCGTAGTTGGTTTCCTCGAAGGCAAGGACTCGGCTCGTGTTACGGATGCGGTACGTGGTGGCGGTCGGCGTGCTCATGGCGCTGAACGGAACGGATGCTTTTTCTGCCGACATTGTGCGGCCGGTCGTGAAGGCGCCGCCACTGCCGTGGACCTGGAACGGCTTCTATATCGGCGGACATTTTGGCGGAGGCTCCGGCATCACCCATGTCGGTGATCCCTACGGTCCGTCGATCTATGGCGACGACATCCGTACGCCGAAGGCGCTCATCGGTGGCCAGCTTGGCTACAACTGGCAGCAGGCCGGATCACCATGGGTGTTCGGCCTCGAAGCCGATGTCTCCGCCGTCGATGTCGACGGCACCAACACCTGTCTCGCCTATTCCGGCCTGTTCGTCTCGGCGAACTGTCGTATCCGGCAGGATGTGATGGGAACGATCACCGGGCGGGTCGGCCAGGCCTTTGGGCCGGCCGGTCACTCGCTGGCCTATGTGAAAGGCGGTGCTGCGTTTCTGTCGAGCCGTTTCTCGATGACGACCAACGCTCTCGATTTCTTCGGGCGGCCGGAAGCTTCGGTGGACGCCAATGCCGTGCAGTGGGGATGGACAATCGGGCTCGGTGTCGAACACGCTCTGGCACCGGCTTGGTCGATGAAGCTGGAATACGACTATGCCAATTTCGGAAGCCGCGACATCGCGACGCCGCTCGGCGGTCTTCAGACGGCGCCGCTCGATCCAGCCAGCCTGGTCGAAACCGCTGGTCTGCCGACGGGAGTCCGGCAGGACAGCCATGTCGTCAAGCTGGGCGTGAACTATCGCCCTGGTGTTGACGCATCGCGCGGCTGGGACAATCGGCCCGCTGCTTTGCTGACGGCGACGCCGTCGGTCTCCGGGTGGTCGGCGGAAGTCGGCGCGCGTTATTGGTACAGCAGCGGTCGCTATCAGAACGATCTCGGTATGAGCACAGATCAGCCGCTGCAGAACGCGCTGATTTCACGGCTCACCTATGAGACCACAGGGCACTCCGGCGAGGTGTTCGGCCGGGTCGACAGTCCGGCCAGGGTGTTCCTGAAAGGCTTTGCCGGCGGCGGCGGGCTGACATCTGGCCACATGAACGATGAGGATTGGCTACCAACCTATCGCAACACGGCCATGGCCTACTCGAACACAGACCAGGGCAGGGTCGAGGGCACGATTGCCTATGCCACGCTGGACGTTGGATACACCCTGCTGGAAACGCCGGGCGCGAAATTCGGGGCGTTCGCAGGCTATAATTTCTATCGCGACCGCAAGGACTCCTATGGATGCGCCCAGATTGCGTATCCCGGCGGCGGCGTGATTTGCGCCGTTCCCTCGCCGACCACCGGGATCACCATCTCGCAGTCCGAAGACTGGCACTCTCTGCGCATCGGTGTGAACGGGATCGTCACGATTGCGCCCGGACTCAAGCTCACGGCCGACGCGGCCTATTTGCCCTACGTTTCCGTTTCTGGTCTCGATACGCATTACTTGCGTTCCGACGAGCCGTCGCCCTATTCCCCGGCCAACGGCACCGGGCGCGGCATGCAGCTCGAAGCCGTGCTGACCTATGACGTGACCGAGCGCTTCAGTGTCGGCGTCGGCGGCCGCTTCTGGTCGATGTGGGCGACCGATGTTTTCACGAGGGGATTCGGCAGTCCGTTTCCGACATCGACCCTCCCGATCCGCGCCGAACGCTTCGGCACGTTCCTGCAGACGTCCTACAAATTCGATGCAGTGAATTAGGAGTATCGAGAAGAACCGTGGCGCTCTCTCAATTCCCGTAAAGATAGTTCGGCAGCCACAAGGTCAGGCCAGGCCAGATATACATCAGCACCATGCAGATGATGACGATCAGCATGTAGGGCATCATGCCGGCGAAGATCTGGTTCAGCGTGACGTGCTTTGGCGCCACGCCCTTCAGATAGAAGGCCGACATCGCCACCGGCGGCGACAGGAACGCCGCCTGCAGGTTCACGAAGACCAGGACACCCCACAGGATCGGATCGATGTTGAAGTGCTTCAGCATCGGCAGGAAGATCGGCACGAAGATCACGATGATCTCGGTCCATTCCAGCGGCCAGCCCAGAATGAAGATGATCGCCTGCGACAGGATCATGAACTGGACCGGCGACATGTTGAGCGACAGCACCCAGCTCTCCAGCAGCGCCTGGCCGCCGAGGATCGCGAACACCGCCGAGAACAGCGCCGAGCCGACGAACAGCCAGCACACCATCGAGGTGGTCTTGGCGGTCAGGAACACCGCTTCCTTGGTGCGCTTCCAGTCCAGCGTCCGCGCCTGGAAGGCGAGCAGGAAGGCGCCGGCAGCGCCCACCGCTGCCGATTCGGTTGCGGTGGTGATGCCGAACAGGATCACCGCGAGCACCACGACGGTGAGGATGCCGAGCGGCATCACCGAGGAGATCAGGAGCCGCAGCACCTCGTATTGCTCGGCCTCCATGGTCCAGTAGTAGTACAACAGCAACAGGCCGCAGATGCCGGCGATGAAAGCGAAATAGGTGTAGAATTCGGGCGGCGGCCCGAGCTCCGCAGGCGCGGCCTTGGTCTGGTCCTGCAGCTCGGCGCTGCCCATCTGCTGCAGGACTTCTGGCTCGTTCTTGGTCGCAGCCCCCGATTGGCTGGCGCCGCCGCCGAGCTCTTCGAGTGTCTCTTCGGCAGGCTGTGCACCGGCGCCAAGCGGTTGCGGCGGATCCTGCAGTCGCTGCTGTATGGCAGCGGACGGCGGCGGGAGATCCGGTTGCTGGTGGATCACGACGTACCACCAGGTGGCCCACAGCATGGCCAGCGTCAGCGCCAGTGGCACCAGCGCGTAACCGAGATTGGCAAGCAGCCTCGGATAGGTGAGGCGGGCGCCGTCGGCCGTAATCTTCATCGCCCTTGCCGGTGCCAGCACGGCCGTGAGCAGCGCCGGCAGCATTTTTGGGCCGTAGGCCTGCTGCAGCTCGGCGATCCAGGTGCGGACCGGAACGCGCGTTTGGCTTTCGGGGAGCTTCGGCGCGATCTTGGGATTGAGCAGCGCCCAGCCGATGACGTAGACGAGATATAGCAGGGCAAGGAAGAAGCCCGGAAACATCGTCGCCGCGTAGAGCTTCACGACCGACTGCCCGGCGACCGCCGCATACACGATGATCATCACCGATGGCGGGATCAGGATGCCGAGCGTGCCGCCGGCGGTGATGACGCCGGACGCGAGCTTGACGTCGTAACCGGCCTTCAGCATCGGGTTGAAGGCGATGACGCCCATCAGCACGACGACCGCGCCGACCAGGCCCGAGGCGATGCCCCAAAATGTGCAGACGATCAGTGTCGCCACCGCGAGCGAAGCGGGCAGGCGGCGGAACGCGAGCTGGATCGAATAGAACATCTTGTCGACCAGCGCGCCGCGCTCCATCACATAGCCCATCAGCACGAACAGCGGGATGGAGATCAGGACGTCGTTGGTCATCGCGCCATAGGTGCGCTGGACCATCAGGTCGAAGATGTGATTGTCGCCCCAGGCCTCGCCGCCGCGGTGATAGGCGAAGAAGCCGAAGAACATGCCGAGGCCCATCAGCGTGAACGCCGTCGGGAAGCCCATCATGATGACGATCACGATGAGGACGAGCATCAACAGCCCGAGTGCCGGATCGCTCATCGTTGCAGGTCTCCGCCCATGCCGCGCTGCCGCGCGCTCTCCTCGATGTCCTGCGCATGCGCGATCGCGGCCTTGCGCGATTCCTCATCGACATATTCGCTGTGCGCGAGCTGCTCCTCGACGACGTCGATCTCGCTGACGTCACGGAGTCGGTCAGGCCAGGCGCCGGTCCTGAGGCACATGATGCAGCGCGCGATCTCAGCCGCGCCCTGCAGCAGCACCAAGGCTCCGGCGAGCGGGATCATGAACTTGAAGTGGTAGACCGGCGGGCCGTCGGCGGTCACGTTGGAATGCTCGTTGATGCGCCAGGAATCGACCGCATAATCCCAGCCGGCATAAACTAGCGCCGCGATGCCCGGCAGGAAGAACGCGAAATACAGCACGACGTCGAGCGAGGCCTGCAGGCGCGGCCGCATCGAGCTGTAGAGGAAATCGCCGCGGACATGGGCGTTCTGCGCCAGCGTGTAGGCGCCCGCGATCATGAACAGGGTGCCGTACAGCATATTGGAGGCGTCGAAAATCCACGCCGTCGGCATGTTGAGGATGTAGCGCTTGAAGACCTCGGCGCAGACAAGGCCCATCAGCCCGACAACCAGCCACGCCGCGGCCTTGCCGGTCCAGGTGCTGATGCCGTCGATCATGTACAGGAAACGCTGTGCGCTCATCTGCGTTCGCTACCGGCCGTCCGGAAGTATCGGGTTGGTGTAGAGACAGCGGAAGCGCCATCCGGGGTTCGCTGTCCCCGGATGACGCTTTCGGTCGTGCGCAGCGCCCGTCAGGTCTTTTTCTTGGCGTTCGGGCCAAAATAGTGGTTGTAGGCCATACGGCGGTTGACCACCGTGTCGTTCTCCCACTGCGTCGCGCGCTTGGCGAAGGCGAGCTGGGATTCGACGATCTCCTTGAACAGCGGGTTCTCGGCCGACTTCTTCTCGACCACCTGGTCGTAGATCTCGAGCTGCTTCTGCAGGATCGAATCCGGCGTCTTGTAGAACTTGACCTTGTCCTTGGTCTGCATCTCCTCGTAGTCCTTCGAGTAGCGATCGATCGCCTTCCAGCTCATGTCCTGGCTGGCCGCTTCGACGGCGTTGGAGATGATGGCCTTCATCTTGTCCGGCAGGGCATCGTACTTGGTCTTGTTGAACATGATCTCGAACTGCTCGGCATTCTGATGGTAGCTCTGCAGCATGCAGATCTTGGAGACGTCGGTGAAGCCGAGCACGCGGTCGGAAGTCGCGTTGTTGAACTCGGCAGCGTCGAGCAGGCCACGGTCCATCGCCGAGACGATTTCGCCGCCGGGCAGCGCGTTGACGGCGGCGCCGAGGCCGGTGAACACGTCGATGGAAATGCCGACGGTGCGGAATTTCAGGCCCTGGAAATCATCCACCTTGGACATCGGCTTCTTGAACCAGCCGAGCGGCTGGGTCGGCATCGGCCCATAGGGGAAGGAGACGACATTGGCACCGATCGAGGCGTAGAGCTTGGCGAGCAACTCCTTGCCGCCACCATATTTGTGCCAGGCCAGCAGCATGTTGGCGTCCATCGCGTAGCCCGGACCGGAGCCCCACAGTGCCAGCGCGGTCTGCTTGCCGTAGTGGTAGGCCAGCACGCCATGGCCGCCGTCGAGCGTGCCCTTCGAGACGGCGTCGAGCAGGCCGAAGGCGGGCACCACGGCGCCGGCGGGAAGCACCTCGATCTTGAGGTCGCCGCCGGTCATGTCGTTGACCTTCTTGGCGTAGTCGAGCGCGTATTCGTGGAAAATATCCTTGGCCGGCCAGGTGCTTTGCCAGCGCATGTTGATCGGGCCCTGCGCGCTGACGATGGTAGGCGCTGCAACGCTTGCTGCGGCGCCCGCGGCCGCAACCTTCAGGAAGCGGCGACGACTGGACGTACTGCCTCTATTGGATTTGGTCATGGTTTCCTCCCTGCCCTTATGATTGGCGGTCCCTTTAGGATCCGCTCTTTTTTAGGAAGGAAGACAAAGGCGTGCGCAGGAGTTTGGCAAGAACGTTCCCGATGATGCGACGCTAGGACGCGGGCCGCGAGCAACAAGCTCGCGACTGCGAGTTCGGATTTATTCCCGGCAGGAGAAGAAAAAGCTCTGGTAACGAGCCGCAGGGCTGGAGGCTCTATTAGACTTTCAGCGTAGTCGACTTCGCCCCAGCATCTCGCGATCGGGTTACCGGTCCGAGGCTTCGTCGTCGCGTCGGCGCGGCTGCGGCAGGCTGAACCCGTGATAGAGCGCCAAGACGCGAAGCAGCACACAGAGTGCCGTGCCGGGCAGCAGGGTGGCCGCGACCGGCATGCCTAGCGCGTGTCCGACCGTGACGACCGCGCTGCCCGCGAGGGCGGCCATGGCGTAGAACTCGGAATAGAGGACGATGGGCATCCGCACGGAGAGCAGGTCACGCACCATTCCGCCGCCGATCCCCGTCACCATGCCGAGGATCGTGGCCATGACAGGGGGAATGCCGTATTCGAGGGCTTTCTGTGTGCCGGTCGTTGCGAAGATGCCAAGGCCGGCCGCATCGAACAGTTCGACCGGAAAGCGCAGGCGATCGATCAGCGCCGAGAACCAGAATGCGAACAGGCCGCCGGCGGCGGAAATGGCGAGCGCATGCCAATTCGTCACGGAGGCAGGTGGAGTCGCGCCGATCAGGAGATCACGGAGAACGCCGCCGGCAACTGCGGTCACGAAGGCTAGCACGAGAACGCCGAAAATATCCATGCGTTGCCGGACGCCCGCGGCGGCGCCGCTGAGCGCGAACACCAGCGTTCCCAGGAGATTGAGGGCTTGGACCAGCGTCGCGCTTTCCATCGAGGCTCACGCTCTTACCTCGGCATCTCTGAGCCAAAGGCCGGCCGCCGTCAACATCGCCTCGATCCCCGCGCTCGCAGGGCCGGGTGAATCACTGGCGTCAAATTCGGCGCATGATTGCCATGCTCGCTGGCGGAGAAGCACAACGGCGTCTTGCAGCAGCGGAGCGCCTCGAAGAACCACGGCGCCGCGGCCGCAATCGGATCGCTCTCCGGCATCGTGAGCAGCGTCGGGCAGCGGATGAGGTCCGCGTGCCCGAGTCGGAAGCGGCCTCGGGTGTCGTCGGCGCCGCCCGTGAAGGCTGTCTGCGGCTTATTCCAATCTTCAGCGCGGCTAGGACCGCTCCGCCGTCCGCGCCCGCCGCCCCTCGATCGGATAGGCCGGATCGTTGTAGCCGGGCGTGGAAGCATGCCCGCTCACGACGAGCCGGTCGATCAGCGCCTCGTCTTCGACGGTGAAGCGATAGTCGAGCGCGCGGACGTAATCGTCCCATTGCGCTTCGGTGCGCGGACCGGCGATCACGGCGGAGACGAAGCATGAATTCAAGACCCAGGCGACCGCGAACTGCGCGGCGGTGATGCCGCGTGCTTCCGCATATTGCTTGATCTCCTGCGCAAGCTTGAGCGATTCCGGCCGCCACTCGGTCTGCATCATGCGCTTGTCGTTGCGGCCGGCGCGGGTGTCCTTGTCGGGGGTGGCATCAGCGCGATATTTGCCGGTCAGGACGCCGCGGGCGAGCGGGCTATAGGGTACCACCCCAAGGCCATAATAGCCGCAGGCCGGCAGGTGCTCGACCTCGGGCATGCGGTTCATCGCGTTGTAATAGGGCTGGCTCACGATCGGGCGGTCGAGGCCGAGCCCGTCGCAGATGTTACAGATCTCGGCAACGCGCCAGGCGCGATAGTTCGAGACGCCGAAGTAGCGCACCTTGCCCTGCCTGATCAGGTCGCCGATCGCGCGCACGGTCTCCTCCAGCGGCGTCGTGTGGTCTTCCTTGTGCAGGTAGTAGATGTCGATGTAGTCGGTGCCGAGCCGTTTCAGGCTCGCCTCCGCCGCCTGCAGCACCCAGCGTCGCGACAGCCCGCCGAAATTCGGATCGTCGCCGATCTGATTAGCGAGCTTGGTAGCGAGGACCCAGTTCTGCCTGTTGTTGGATATCGCGCGGCCCACCACCTGCTCGGAGTTTCCACCATTATAGGCATCCGCGGTGTCGATGAAGTTGACGCCGGCCTCGCGCGCCTTTGCGATGATCCGCGCCGACGTCGCCTCGTCGGTCGGGCCGCCGAACATCATGGTGCCCAGGCAGATCGGCGAAATCTTCAGGCCGCTGCGGCCGAGTTGACCGTACTGCATGTATCAAACCTCTGCGTTGTCGCGTCATTCCGGGGCGGTCCGCAGGACCGAACTCGGAATCTCGAGGTTCTCCGATGTGCAATTGCACATCGTAGTTCGATGCTTTCGCATTGCCCCGGAACGACGATCTCAGCCTACTCGCTCTTCAATATCTTGAACACGCCGTTCGCCATGGCGATGCAGCGTTTGTCGACGGTCACTTCGGTGGTGATAAAGATCAGGCTCCTGGTCGAGCGCACCACACGCGGCTTCGAGATCAAGGTTTCGCCGATCTTGCCGGCCTCCACAAAGTGCGTATCAAGCTGCACGGTCGCAAGCGCCGGCTTGCCCGAGACATAGCGGGCGGTCATGCCGCAGGTGCGGTCCGCGAAGGTCATGATCACGCCGCCTTGCACCAGGCCGCGGCGATTGTGATGCTTATCCTCGGTGATCAACGCATATTCATGCTCGTCATCGACGAGGCGCTGCCACAGCGGCCCGACCAGATGCAGGAAACCGGATGTATCGACGATCTTCCAGCCGTCGGATTTGAGCTTTTCCGCGGCATGTTTCGTCATGTGATGCTTTCCGTCCGGCGAGGCATGATATCAGGTCATTTCATCGAACGCGGGACTGTTGTAGTCAAGATCAATGGCCCGTTCATTTGATGATGCCACCCGGCGGAATATCGCAGAGCTCTGTACGGCGTTCAGGCGCCTGCCGGACGATTCTGCGCCGCTGCTCAAACGCGCGGCGGTCGCGATCGCACTCACGAGCGGCGAGGGCGACGAGACCGCATTCCTGCTCACCCGCCGTGCGGCCAGCTTGCGCAGCCACAGCGCGCAATGGGCGCTGCCCGGCGGACGCTGCGATTCCGGTGAGACACAGGCGGAAGCGGCACTGCGCGAACTGCACGAAGAGCTAGGGCTGCGCGTCAATGATGGCGACGTGCTCGGCGTGCTCGACGACTATCCGACCCGCTCGGGCTATCTGATCACTCCGGTGGTAGTGTGGGCCTCGACACGGGCGCCGATCATGCCCAACCCGGACGAGGTAGCTTCCGTCCATCGCATCACGCTTGAATCGATCGAGGCGGAGGATGCGTTCAGCTTCACCACCATTCCCGAGAGTGTCAGGCGCGTGATCCGCTTCCGCCACGCCGGCCAGCACATCCATGCGCCGACGGCCGCCTTGATCTACCAGTTCCGCGAAGTGCTGGCCGGCCGCGACACCCGCGTCGCCGATCTCGAGCAGCCGGTCTTCGCCTGGAAGTAGGGGGCCGCACGCGCAACTCTATCTCCTCACCCTGAGGAGACCGCGTAGCGGTCGTCTCGAAGGGCGACGCCACCGGCAGGGCCTCATGGTTCAAGGCGCGCTGCGCACTCCTCACCATGAGGGTCTGGCCGCGGTGTCAATCACGTCATTGCCGATGTGTAGTCCGAAGTCCGGTTGCTGATGCCAAGCATTTGGGTGACAATGCCACCATAACAACAAACATCGGGGGAGGCGTTCGGGCATGCTGTCCTGGAAGAAGCGACTTTACACTGCCATCGCCGCGCTCGCTGTCGGCGCAGCATCGCATCCCGCGCAGGCCCAGGATTATCCGAACCGGCCGATCACGCTCGTCATCCCCTTCGCGCCCGGCGGCAGCACGTCCATCGTCGGCCGCGGCATTGCCGAGAAGATGAGTGAATTGCTCGGCGAGAAGATCGTGATCGACAACCGCCCCGGCGCCGGCGGCACGGTCGGCACCAAGGCGGTCGCCAAGAGCGACCCCGATGGCTACACGCTGGTGCTCGGCTATACCGGGACACTCGCGATCGGCCCGTCGCTCTACAAGAAAGCGGGCTACGATCCGCGGAAAGATTTCGCGCCGATCGGCATGATCGGCAATGCGCCGAATTCGCTGGTCGTGCATCCGTCGTTCCCGGCCAAGAGCGTCGCCGAGCTGATCGCCTATGCCAAAGAAAATCCGGGCAAGGTCAGTTTCGGTTCGGCCGGCGCCGGCACAGCAAGCCACATCACTGGCGAATATTTCGCGCGCAGTGCCGGCATCTCGCTCGTGCATGTTCCCTACAAGGGAACGGGCCCTGCGCTGGTCGACCTCATCGGCGGGCACATCCCGATGGCATTTGCGCCGATCCCTGCCTCTCACGCCAATGTCAGCGGCGGAACGCTGCGCGCACTCGCGGTGACCAGCGTGACCCGCTCCGGTCTCCTGCCCGACGTGCCGACGATCGCCGAGGCCGGCGTTCCCGGATTCGACGCTTCGCTCTACTATGGCCTTGCGGCACCGGCCGGCACGCCGCGGCCGATCGTCGACAAGCTCAACAAGGTGCTGCGCGATGCGCTCGCCTCCGAGGAGGTGAAGCGGCAATTGGGCTCTGACGGCACCGAGATCACGCCGGGCTCGCCCGAGGATTACGCCGAGTTCATCGACAAGGACGAGAAGAAGTGGGCGCAGCTCGTGAAGGCCAGCGGCGTCGAGCCGGAGTGAGAAGCACTTGTTCTGGGCCATGGCGGGGCGTTTGGTCGCTTTTGAGTGATTCAATTCGAGGCTGACATCGCGCGCGTCCTTGCTACAAGAGAGCATGCGCCCGCCATTGATTCGCTGTTTCCCCGGATTGGTCGCGCTCGCGCTGTTCGCGGGCGCGCCGGAGGCCGTGGCGGTCGAGGCTACCACCCTTTCTGCATCCACCGCGGATGCGATGGCGCAGGCCGCAACGCCGCAGGCGATCGCCGAATATCGCCGCAAGCTGCGCGAATATCAGGAAGCGCGCGCCGCCTTCGATGAGGAGGCGGGCGCCTATTGGAGTGCGATTTCCGAGAAACGGCGCACCCGCAACGCCAAACGGCGCGAGCGACAGCCGATCACGCTCGATGATTATGTGCTCGACCAGCCGCCGCTCTATACCGGGCCGAAACGGCCGGTGAATCCGGAACCCGAAGAAGAGGAACCGTCGCGTCCACGCAGGACCATTCCTCTCGTCGCCGATTTCCTGAAGGCCGCCGCCGAGCAGTTTCAGTTCACGCCAGAGCGGCCGGCCACCGAGATCGAGTTCAAGCGCGCCTACGCCCGTTACGCGCTCGCGGCCGGCTTGACGCGCGAGCAGGCGGTGCGGGTCTATTCCTTCGAGACCGGCGGCACCGGCAATCATGATATGCAGTCGGGCTACCGCGGTCCGGGCACAAAGGCGATCTCGACCGCAATCGGCTACAATCAGTTGCTCACCACCAACACCGTCGAGTTGATCGCGCAGCAGGGCCCTGAGTTCATCAAGGTGCTGACTCAAAAGGCCGCTACGCTGTCCGGTCCCGCGCGCAAGGCGATGGATCACAAGCTCGCGGTGCTGAAGAAGATGGTGGCATTCGCACGCACGGTGCCGGACGACTGGTCGGCGCATGAGCGGCTCGCGAGCACGCCGCAGGGCTGGGCAGTCCATTCCATGGTGCTCGATATCGACGTCGGCCCGATGCTGCAGACCCACAAGCTGCTGACGTCAGTCATCTTCGCGCGGAACAAGGGCTACACCCGCCCGCTGAGCGCGGCCGAACTCGAGATGATGAACCTCACCGGAGACGGCACCGGCTACGACATGGTCACGATGCCGCAAGCGATGCGCGAGAGGGTGCCGACGTCGAACTTCTTCCAGCGCGGCGGCTACGAGCGCAACCCGGTCGCGATCCGCCACAACACGGTAGCAAAGCTGCTCGCAGTCACCGACGAGCGGATGGATTTCAACAGCAACAAGCCCGGCGCCAAGGAACTGGCGTCAGTGTTTTAGTGGCCCGCGGGCCGTAGGGTGGGCAAAGCGAAGCGTGCCCACCTTTCTTGCACCGACCGTGGATGGTGGGCACGCTGCGCTTTGCCCACCCTACAGGTTACAGCGGCATCGTCGCCTAATTCGATCCGAACATGAACTTGCCGTCGCCCTCGAGATAGGGGCCGGAGCGCATGTAGAGCTGGCCGTTCTGGCCGACGAAGAACAGCGTGCCTCTCGGCACCTTCTTGGCGCCTTTGAGCAGCAGCCCGGCATTGTTGGTCCCCATCTTGTAGGCGAGGGTCGAGCCGTCCTTGCCATAGGCGTAGCCCATGTCGGACTTCAGCTCCCAGGGTGCGGGCGATGCATCCTGTGCGAGTGCGGGAGCCGCCAGCGTCGTCAGTGCCGCTGCCGTCAAAAAAGCCGTCATCAAAAAGCTCTTGGCCTGAAATCGAGTCATGATCGTCCTCCCCAGTCGTCGCTGCCGAAACCGGCGCCCTTGCCTTGAACAAATCACGAACGTCATTATTCCGTCAATACGACGGAAGTCGTCGTGCGGCATCACGTGCAACCTGCGGGTTTGTGATTTCCTGCTTCGCGACTATGTTGCCGTTTCCATCTACAAACGCATGATTGCGAAAAGTTTGATAGGGATGATTCGAATGACCCCCGGCATGAACATCAGTTTCGGTATTGCGCTCTCGCTGATGACGATGGCCACCGCGGCTTATGCCGACGAATTCAAGCTTTCCAACAACCAGCGCATCGCCTGCAGCCGGGGATTGTCCGCCGGCAAGCTCAACACTGCGACCTGCAAGTCCTACGCCTATCTGTTCAACATCAAGACCTCGGAATATTTCCGCTGCCAGGTCTCGCTGGCGCTGACGCGCGACAACAAGGAGGTTATCAACGTGCAGGCCGATGGCGGCTGCACCAAGCGGCCGCGCATCTTCGACACCGATGGCAATTACTCCTTCGATGCCACCGAAACTGAACCGCCGAACACCAACTCGTTCTTCGGTCCCGGCGGCTATTCGGTCTGGGCCAGCGACAACAATGTGCAGAAGGTGCGCGGCTGCATCACGATCTCCTCCGGCCTCGGCTCGGATATCTCGAAATGCATCGACATGACGTTCCAGTGAACGTCACGATTTCGATTCAGCGCTCGCGGCAGGGGAAGGCCGCGAGCGGGCGAACTTCTTCACTCCCATCGGCTTGCCGAACAGATAGCCTTGCACCAGGTCGAAGCCGACCGCATGGGCGGTGAGGAAGTCGGCGCGGGTCTCGACGCCCTGGGCGAGCGCCCGTGCGCCGTGGTCGTGGGCAAGCTCGACGACATGTTTGCACACGGTCTGCTTCAGCCGGTCGTCGGCGGCGCCGGTGACGAATTGATGATCGATCTTCAGTTCGACGAAGGGGAAGTTCTTTAGACCCATCAGCGATGGCCACTCCGTGCCGACCTGGTCGACCGATATCGCGATGTTGTGGAACCGCACCTGCCGCGCGACCTCGATCACGAGGTCCAGGTTCTCGATCACCTCGGCGCTTCCGATCTCGAGCAGCAGGCCGCCGAACGCGGGATGCTGCGGCACGCGGCGGCATAATTCGCGCACGGCTTGCGGATCGCTCAGGAACGATACCGGCAGGTTGATCGAGAGGTCCACCGGTCCTTTCTGCTCCAAGAGATAGTGCCAGTCCTCGATGGCGCGACCGACCACGAATTCGGACAGCGCTTGGAAATGCGGATCGCTTTCATCGGGAATGAAATAGGCCGGCGGCACCACACCCCACGCCGGATGCCGCATCCTGACCAGGGCCTCCGCGCCCGCGGGCACCAGCGTGCGCAAGTTGATCTTCTGCTGGTACCACAATTCGAGCCAGCCGGCCTTGAGCGCTTCTGCCACATCGACCGCGGGGCTCGGCGCGGGCTCCTGCGGCAGCAGCATCGCAACGCTGTCCCGCAGCGTTCCGGCGCCGAACGGCGTCGCCAGCGGCGGCAGCATGGCTACGCCGTATTCTTCGCCAATTTGCCTGACCGCTTTTACCATAATCGACTCGGGCGGGCCGATGACGAGAACCTTGCCGGCGAAATTCTTTCTGACGAGAACCTCCAGAATCCTGCCGACCTCGATCCCGTTGACGGAGACACCGAGCACAAGCAGGTCGGGCCGATGCGCGTCCAGCGCGCCATCCAGTTCGGTGGCCTCGCCGCACTCCGAGGTGATGAAGCCGAGATCCTCGAGAGCATCAGAAAGAAAGGTACGAAGGTGCTTCTTGCTATCGGCGACGCAAGCCCGCGGCGTCAATTTGCGATGACCGAACCAGCCGGGTCGTGCGTATTCCTTGGGGTTGATTTGATTCATGCCCGCCCTTTCCCGTGATGTCGATTTGACTCGTACATCTCCGTGGCGGCCTTAATCGGGAAATTTGAGGACCCTCCTTTCAAATCCCCATGAATGCTTAGGTAGGGTTAAAGAGACAAATAAAGCTAAAATTGTAATGAATAATCGAAGCAGATCAGCGCATCGGCGGCCCCAAATGCCGTGCTCCGACGCCATTCGGTCCGAACTGCTCGCGAGCGATTGCAATGGTGCGCCGCCGCGTCGTTTCGCGGCGGCAGCACGCGTTAATGTCTGTGGTTGTTTATCGTTGTCGCCGTGATCGATTCCCGTTTTGAGAATAGCGTTCACGTGATCGCCGCCGCTACCGATCGTTCTTTATTCGAGCATGATCTTTTCGGAAAACCGGTCTCCACTTTTCCGGATCATGCTCTAGTGCCCCATGCGCGCCGAAGCCGGGTGACCCGGCACCTTGAAGCGTTTTCCGGTGTCGCTAACCTTCCCACCATCGACTTTCAGGATCGAGAAATCCTGAGTCAGGTAATTTCCGGCCAGCAGGTACTTGCCGTCCGGCGTGAACACGACGGCTTCGGGCAAGCCACCGACCTCGATGTCCTGAGTCTTGGTCACCTTCTTGCCGTCGATCTTCAGCACCGTGAGGCTGCCGTCCTTGTGATAGTAGTACGCATTCTTCATGTTGGAGCCGCGCAAAATGGCGGCGACAGCGAGATCTCCCTTCGGCGAAATCGCAAAGCCCTCGGGACCGTCGCCGACCACCACACGATCGATGATGCGCGGCGGACTGGCTTCGAGATCGATCACGCTCGTGGTGTCGACGCTGCCGTCGGATGAGCCGGCGCCGCCATTGTCGGCCGTCAGTGCGAGTTTGCCGTTCGGCGTCACCGCGACATTGTATGGCCATTGGCCCGTCGGCAGATCGACCTTGTTGTAGGTGACCTTGTCTCCGGCAATATCGAGCACCGAGACCTTGTGCGCGGGGAAGCGGACAGCGAGCACCCGCTTGCCGTCCGGCGTGAACGCCACATGGGCGACGCTGTCGGGCAACGCAATGGTGTCGGTGACCTTGACGTCGGTCCCATTGATCGAGAGCACGCTAACGGAATTGTCGCCGCGATTGGCAACCAACGCCATCTTGCCGTCCGGACTGATGCTGAGCCCGGACGGCTGCTTGCCGACGGTCACGGTTGCTGCCAGCTTCGGCGGGTTGGCCTTGAGATCGATGACATAGACCTTGTTGTCCGGCACCTGCTTCAGCGCATCGCCGTCCTTGGTCACATCGACTGAATCGGCGACGAGAGCGATCGAGCCGGTCGGGTCGATGTCGAGATTGACCGGCGGTCCCACCACCGAATTCTTCAGCGGCAGTGAGGCGACGGTCTTGGGATTGTCGGGATTGGCGAGATCGAGGATGAGAACCTGGTCCTTGCCGGGCGCCGACAGGATCGGTTTTCCATCGTCATCCCATAACACCTTCTCGTCGAGCCCGACGATCATGAAAGGTTTCGCATGGGCGGGATTGAACGTGAGATTGCAGAGCAGGACTGCGGCTCCCAAAGATAGTCCGACGGCGCGGTAAGCAGGCATTGGCGTTTCTCCCGGTTGCGCCGGCCACTGGCGGGCCGGTTTCGCGCAGGGAAAATTAAGCAGGGAATACGATCCTTGCCAATGGCCGAACTGACGTGCGTGTTGGCGCTCGGTTCTATACGTCGTCTGGATCGGGTGACCGACGCGCCCCGTCGGCCGATGTCCCGGCCCTGCTATGGGAGAGTAATGCCGTCGTCACTCCGGCTGGATGCCCGCGAATTTGGCGACCTTGCCCCATTTCTCGGTCTCCGCCAGCACGTAAGCCTGCATGTCCTGGGCCGAGCCGCCGACGGGGTCGGCGCCGAGCTTGCGCAGGCGTGCAATCCCGTCCTCGGTCTTGAGGAATTTGTCGACGCTCGCGTTGAGGCGGTCGATGATCTCCTTCGGCGTCTTCGCAGGAGCCGCGATCGTGAACCAGGAGGCGGCCTCATAGCCGGGCACGCCCGCCTCCGCGATCGTCGGAAGATCGGGCAGCAGCGGCCAGCGCTTGGAGGTGGACACCGCAAGCGGACGGATCTGTCCGGCTTCGGCGAAGGGCTGCGCGGCGGGGAGGTTGTCGATCATTAGATGCACGCGGCCGGCGATCAGGTCGGTCAATGCCGGCGCGCTGCCCTTATACGGCACATGCGTGATCTCGACCCCGGTCATCGAGCGGAACAGCTCGGTCGAGACATGCGCGGTGCTGCCGAGCCCAGGCGTGCCGTAGAACAATTCGCCACGCTTCGACTTGGCGTAGTCGATCAGTTCGGCGACCGACTTCACCGGCAGCGAATTGGTGACCGAGCAGAGATTGGGCACCCGCGCGATGATGATGACCGGCGCGATATCCTTCAGCGGATCGAACGGCATGTTCCTGAACACGAACGGATTGATCGCATGCGTGCCGGGCGTGCCCACGAGGAAGGTGTAACCGTCGGGATCGGCCTTGGCGACGGCGTCGGCCGCGATATTGCCGCCGGCGCCGGTCTTGTTCTCGACGATGAACTGTTGGCCGAATTCCTCGGAGACCTTGGCCGCGACCACGCGGGCCAGGATGTCGGTGGTGCCGCCGGCGGCAAACGGCACCAGGAGCTTGACCGGCCGCGTCGGCCATTCGGCGGCGCGCGCCAGCCGCGGCAGCATTGATGCGCCGGCAAGCGCGGCGGTGCCTCGCAGCAGCGAGCGGCGGCTAAGATTTGACGAAGCGACGGTCGAAGAAGGCATTTGGAGGTCCTTGAGCGATGCGGAAGGATAGGCGCCGAAAAATCGAGCGGCGCACGATGGCGCCGCTCAGCGGTGGTCAGGAATTGTGGTTGAGGCGTGTCATAGCGTTTTCGAGCGAAGTGGATACCGGTTCGCGTGAAGAAAACGCGTCAAAACAAAAGAGCTAGCCGTCGATGCCCTTTTCCTTGAAATACTTCAATGCGCCCGGATGGAACGGGATCGGGGAGCGATCCTGGCGCTGGTTGTCGAGCGAGAAGCTCTCGGCTTCCTTGTGCACGGCGACGATGTCGGCCTTCTTTTCCACCAGCGTCTTGACGATCGTGTAGGCATCGTCGTTGCTCATCTTGTCCCCGGTGACAACCAGGTTCCAGACCTCGGTGATGGAATTGTCCTTGTCGTAGCCCGGATACGAGCCTGCCTTGATCTTGCTGGCGGAGTAGAGCTTGCCGTATTTGGCATTCATCTTCTCGGCCAGGTCGCCATGATCGATCAGCTTCATCTTGACGCCGGGGGTCGCCGCGAGGTCGGTCACCGCCGCGGTCGGGATGCCCCCGACCCAGAAGAAGGCATCGATCTTGCCGTCTTTGATGGCGTTGACGGATTCGGCGACGCCGAGCCGCTCGCGCTTCATGTCCTTGTCCTTGTCGAGGCCGGCGGCTTCGATGACGCGGAATGCCATCACTTCGGTGGCGCTGCCGGGCGAACCCGTCGAGACGCGCTTGCCCTTGAAGTCCGCCATGGTCTGGATGCCGGTGCCCTCGACGGTCACCACATGCATGCGGTTCGGATAAACGACGAGGAGGGCCTGCAGCGGCACCTTGTTGTTCTTGAACTTGTCCTGGCCCTGCAGTGCGTCGAGCGCGGCATCGGCCATGGTGAAGCCCATTTCGCTCTGCCCGGTGCCGATCAGCTTGAGATTGTCGACCGAGCCGCCGGTGACCTCGGCGGTGGCCTGCACATTGGGAAGATTCTTCGAGAGCACGTTGGCGATAGCGCCGCCGAGCGGATAGTAGACGCCGCCGGTGCCGCCGGTGCCGATCGACATGATCTTCTGCTGCGCATGAACGATGCCCGCAAAGGCGAGACCGGCCGAGATCGTCACAGCCAGCATCGCCACGGTCTTTTTCAGTTTCTTCATCCTGTCACTCCCTCATTAAATCGTAAGCGCCGGTTCCTTCGGCGTCGGTGTTCTCGCCTGCCACAGCAGCACGCCGAGGCCTATGATCAGACCTGGCACGTAGGTGTAGCTGATATCGCGGCCGATCATCCATTCGACGATCGCCTCGATCAAACTCGGAAACACCAATAGCAATCCGGATAGCAGAAGCAGGCCGCGTTCGATCGGCGTAGTTTGTCGCAGGGCCCAGTTCTGGGCAAATGCGGCAAGCGCCAGCAGCCCGAGCGTCGCCTTGATCGTGATTTCGAGGATATCGACCCACGAGCCGCCTTTGGGGATCGCCAGCAGGAGGCCGACGCCCTGCGGGTCGAGCACGAACACGAACGGCACCAGGAAGGCCGGCAGCGTGTATTTCCACGATTGCAGCGTCGTGCGGTAGGGATCGCCGCCGGTGATGGCGGCAGCCGCAAACGGCGACAGCGCTGTCGGCGGCGACACCTCCGACAGCACGGCGTAATAGAAGATGAACATGTGCGCGGCGTAATCGGGCACGCCGAGCTTGATCAGCGCCGGCGCTGCGATCACGGCGCAGATGATGTAGGAGGCGGTCACCGGCACCGCGAGACCGATGATCCAGACGATCAGCGAAGTGTAGATCGCGGTCAGTAGCAGGCTGCCGCCGGCATAGCTGATCACGATCGACGAGAATTTCAGGCCGAGGCCTGTCAGCGTCACGATGCCGACGACGATGCCGGCGCATGCACAGGTGGTCGCGGCATTGAGCGCGCCGATCGAGCCGTCGGCCAGCGCCTTCACCAGCTTCGTGGGCACCAGCGCCGTTTCCTTCCGCAGGAAGCTCAACGCGAAGGTGACCACAACGGCGTAGAACACCGACAGTGACGGCGAATAGCCGATGATCATGAACACGACCACGGCGGCCAATGAGACGAAGTGAAAGCCGTAGCGCTTGGTCATCTGGCCGAGCGTCATCTCAGGCTTGAAGTTGACGTCCTTGGCGCCGAATTTGCGGGCATCCAGTTCGACCATGAACAGCAGCGACATGTAATAGAGGCAGGTCGGGATGGTCGCCATCCAGATCACGTCGAGATAGCTGATCTTGAGAAACTCGGCGATCAGGAACGCGGCCGCCCCCAGCACCGGCGGCGACAGGATCGCGCCGAGGCCACCGGCCGCCAGCAATCCGCCGGCGGCGTTTTTCTCAAAGCCCGCTTTGGCCAGCATCGGATAGGCCACAGTGCCGATCATCACGGTGGTGGCAACGCCCGAACCCGATGGGCCGCCGAGCAGGAACGAGGACAGCACGACCGTCCGTCCTGCGCTGTTCGGCTTGCCGCCCATCAGCGCCAGCGAGAAGTCGATGAAGAACTTCCCGGCGCCGGATTGCTGCAGGAATGCGCCGTAGATCGTGAACAGGATGATCAGGGTAGCCGACACGTCGACGGCGACGCCGAAAATGCCTTCCAGCGTGATGAAGAGATGGCCGACCAGACGGGACAGGTCGTAGCCGCGGTGGGTCCACGGCGCCGGCAGATGCGGACCGAGCATCGCATAGGCGATGAAGAACAGCGACACCACGGGCATGATGGGTCCGGTGGTGCGCCGCGTCGCCTCGAGCAGCAGCACGATGAAGACAATGCCGACGATGACATCCAGGTGGTCGGGCGTGGTGGCGCGGTCGGTGAAATCCTCGCCGCCCCACAGCGCATAGACGATGGTTGCGACCGCAACGATGCCCGGCACGATGTCCCACCAGCGGACGCGGTTGCGAAACCGCGTGGCGAGCGGAAACAAGAGGAAGCTCAGCACCAGCGTGAAGGCGACATGGGTATAGCGGAGTTCCTGGGTCGGAACGATCGCGTAGGCCGCATAGAGGTGGAACAGGCTCATGACCACCGCGATCGTGGTCGAAATGCGTCCTGCCCATCCCATCAGGCGGTTGGTCGCGCCTTCCTCGGCCTCTACGAAGGTTTCCGCTTTCTGCAGCGCCTCCTCGGAGATGGCGACGACTTCGTCATTGGACGACGATTTGCCTGACGGTCGGCCTTCTGTGGTCATGCTTCCCCCAGTACGCTCTCTCTAACCCGGCTGGACGGCCGGGTCTTGGGCGGCGCATTCATGCTGGTTTGGGGCAAACGTTGCAAGGGGCATCGCGCCTGCGACTTTCGGATGATGTGCGGAGTGTGCATCGGGCACATCAGCCGGACTGGGTTGACCGCGGGCGCCTGGCTGCAATACGAACACTAACAAGGGGAGAAGCCAATGGATCGGCTCAAGGGCAAAATCGCGATGGTGGTCGGCGCCGGCTCGATCGGGCCGGGCTGGGGCAACGGCAAGGCGACCGCCGTCACCTTTGCGCGCGAGGGTGCCAGCGTGTTCTGCGTCGACCGTAACGCGGCCGCCGCGGAAGAGACGGCCGGCATCATCACCGGCGAGGGCGGCAAGGCGGCAGCGTTCACCGCAGACGTCTCACGTGCGGCCGACGTCGAGGCGATGGTCGCCGCATGCCTGAAGACGTATGGCCGCATCGACGTGCTCGACAACAATGTCGGCATCGCCGAGATGGGCAGCGTGGTCGAGGTGAGCGAGGCGGAATGGGACCGCGTGTTCGCCGTCAACCTCAAGAGCGCCTATCTTGCCATGAAGCACGTGATCCCGGTGATGCAGAAGCAGGGCGGCGGCTCGATCATCAACATCTCCTCGATCGCCTCGATCCGCCATCTCGGCATCTCCTACGTCACCTATGCCACCACGAAGGCGGCGATGAACCAGATGACGCGCACCAGCGCGGTGCAGTTCGCGCGCGACCATGTGCGGGTGAACGCGATCCTGCCCGGTCTGATGAAGACGCCGATGGTGGCGCATTCCGCCGGCCTCGCCGCCAGCTATTCCGCGGGCGACGTGGAAGCGATGTGGCGCGCCCGCGACGCGCAGGTGCCGATGGGCCACATGGGCGACGCCTGGGACGTCGCCAACGCTGCCTTGTTCCTGGCTTCGGATGAATCGAAATACGTCACCGGCATTGAGCTCGTCGTCGACGGCGGCGTGACGCTGAAGGTGAGCTAATTGTCGTCCCGGCTCAAGGCCGGGACGACGCAAGATCACGCCTCCGCGCTCAATTCGGCACGGTCGAGCTCTTCCTCGACCAGATGAAATGCGTCGTCGCCGATCTCCTCAGAGTCGCGCAGCGTCAAGAGCGATTGCCGGGCGGCGCTGATCGCGCGGCGCCTTAAGGGATCGGCGGGAAGCTCGCTCGATGTGACGCCGCCGCTCGGATCGGTCTCGGCGCGCATCAGAAGCGCGCGGTATTCCAGCCTGAGGATCTCGGCCTCCTCGGACGGATCGCCGTCGATCTCCTCCAGCGCGGCGCGAAAGGCCGTGGCGCGGGCGCGCGCCGCCTCGGCCGTCACCGGATCGTCGTCCTTCAGACGCAGCGCCAGGATCAAGGGCCGCAAGGTCAAGCCCTGGATCACCAGCGTTCCAAACACCACCGAAAAGGCGGTCAGCAGGATCAGGTCGCGATACGGGAAATCCTCCGGCAACGCAAAGGCGGCCGCCAGCGTGACGATGCCGCGCATGCCGCACCAGGAAACGACGAAGCCGCTCTTGATTGTCGGCGGCGGCGCCGTGCGCGAGGGGTGGAATAGCCCCCATGCCACCAGTCGCCGAAAGACGACGCCATAGCTCATCACCCACGCGATGCGCGCGAGAATCACGGCCGCCAGCACGCTCGCGGCAAAGATGCAGTATTCCATGCGCACGTAGGCGTCGAGCCCGGCCCAGATCGGCTTGAGCTGCATCCCGATGAACATGAAGGCGAGCACGTTGAGCACGAATACCACGGTCTCCCACACCGCATAGGACGGGACACGCAGCCGGGCCGGAGTTCGCGCCGGTGCGGTGCGGGCCAGCGTGATGGCGAAGACCACGATGGTGAGAATGCCGGAAAGGCCGATCCGCTCGGCGATGATCCAGATCATGAACGTGCCGCCGAACTGGGTGATGATCGCGCTCGGCGCGTAGCTGATCCGTTGCGTCAGCAGTGCCGAAATCCTCGCGAAGAGAAAGCCGGCGAGCAGGCTGCCGACGAGCGCCCATGCTACCGCGGGCGCGAATTCGTGCAGCTTCGCATGCTCGATCGCCACGGCGCCCACGGCGATGCGATAAATCAGCAGCGCGCTGGCGTCATTGAGCAGGCTCTCGCCTTCGAGGATTTTCAGGAGCCGATAGGGCAGCTTGACCTGGCGCAGGATTGCGACTGCGGCAGCGGCATCCGGTGGTGCCACGATGGCGCCGAGCGCGATCGCCGCGGCCCATGGCATGTCCGGCTTGAACCAGTGCGTCACCAGGGTGACGGCGGCGGTGGTGGTTCCTACCGCCGCCAGCACCAGCATCGTCACCGGCAACCAGTTGTTGCGGAGGTCCCGCAGCGAGGTGTCGAACGCTGCATCCACCAGCACCGGCGCCACGAACAGTGCCAGCGCGAGGCTGGGTTCCAATGTCCAGGATGGCCCCGACGGCAGGAAGGTCAGGAGCACGCCGCCGATCGCAAGAAAGGTCGGATAGGGCACGTTGATACGTCGCGCCACCGCCGACAGCGGAATGGCGACGAGCAGCAGGACGATGATCCATTCGAAGGTTGACACGCGTCAAATTCCCGTTGGCGGACGTCGGCTAATCTAGCATCAGTTTGCGAGCCCATGGGCAAGCGCGAAATCGCGACAAATCTCCCGCTGTGCGGAGTATGCGTCGTTTGCTACCATCGGGCCGAGATCAAGAATTCCTTCCGGACCAATCGATGCAACCGTGGCTCTTCATCCGACGCGCTCTCGTCGCGTCGAGCCTTTGCATGGCGCTTGCGCAGCATGCATTCGCAACCGGCGTAGAGCCGCTCAAGGATGTGCAGGCCGATCCTGCGCCATGCCTCACTGCTGCTGGTGCTGACGATAACGACAAGGCCGTCGAACTCTGCACGGCGCTGATTGACAATGAAAACACCGTCAAGGCCGATCGCGTCAAGGCGCTGATCGCGCGTGGTGAGGCCTATGCCCGCAAGGACATGGTCGACCGCGCGATCTCCGACTACGACGCGGTGCTGAGGCTGGATCCGACGCTTGCCGATAGCTTCAATGCGCGCGGCGAGCTCTGGCGCAAGAAGGGCGACCGGCCCAAGGCGCTCGCTGATTTCGGCGCGGCGATCAAGCTGAACCCGGATCACGCCGCGGCGCGCGCGAACTACAAGTCGTTGGCGCTCGAATTGGAGCGCCTGGGCGCGCTGATGGCCGTTGCCGGCAAGCCAAGTTTCAATTGTGCCAAGGCGCACCGCGCGGTGGAGAAGGTCATCTGCGGCAATCCGGAACTCGCCGATCTCGATCGCGAGATCTTTGCGGCGAATGCCAGGGCGATCCGCGAGGCCGAGAATCCGCGTGCCGCCCGCGCCCTGCAGCGCGAGCAGGACGAATTCATCGCCCGCCGCAACGCCCAGTTCGGCCGTCCCGGCTACGACCTGCAGAAGGCGATGAAGCAGCGCCTCCAGAAGCTGAACGGGGTTGACGGGTATTAGGATGGCGCTGGCTGAACGGAGCGCTCTTTTCGGCTTGAATCATGACCGCTCTCCGTGACAATGCGGTCAAAGACGATGAACTAGCCGCTTGCGTCATGCCCGGCCTTGTGCCGGGCATCCACGTCCTTCCCGGCGAGGAAGCAACGTGTGGACGGCCGGGACGAGCCCGGCCATGACGGGGAGAAGGACCGGGAGGACGCCATGAATATTCACGACAGCCGCTATCACGAGGTCTATGCACGTTCGCTGGCTGATCCCGAGGGCTTCTGGAGCGAGGCGGCGCGGGAGATCGATTGGATCGAGCCCGCGAAGAAGATTTTCGATCCCTCGCTTGGCGCTTATGGACGCTGGTTCACCGGCGCCGTCGTCAACACCTGCTACAACGCGCTCGATCGCCATGTCCTGGGCGCTCGCGCCGAGCAGGTCGCACTGATCCACGATTCCCCGCTCACCGGCAGCGTGACGAAATTCACCTATGCCGAGCTTCTGAAGGAAGTGCAGACGCTCGCCGCGGTCATGCAGGATTTCGGCGTGACCAAGGGCGACCGCGTCATCCTCTATATGCCGATGGTGCCGGAAGCGGTGGTGGCGATGCTGGCCTGCGCGCGGATCGGCGCGGTGCACAGCGTGGTGTTCGGCGGCTTTGCGGCAAAGGAGCTGGCCAGCCGCATCGATGATGCCAAGCCGAAGCTGATCTTTTCGGCAAGTTGCGGAATCGAGCCGGGCCGTATCGTGCAGTACAAGCCGCTGCTTGACGAGGCGATCAAGCTTGCCAGCGCCAAGCCGCAAGGCTGCGTCATCCTGCAGCGCCCGCAGCATGGTTGCGAGCTCACTGCGGGCCGCGATCACGACTGGGCCAGTCTGCGCCGCGCCGCGCTCGATGCCGGCAAGGCCGCGCCTTGCGTCCCGGTGCTCGCGACCGATCCGCTCTACATCCTCTACACCTCGGGCACGACGGGAATCCCGAAGGGCGTCGTGCGCGACAATGGCGGGCATCTGGTCGCGCTGAAATGGTCGATGTTCAACCTCTATGGCGTCAAGCCGGGCGAGGTCTGGTGGTGCGGCTCCGACATCGGCTGGGTGGTCGGCCACAGCTATATCGTTTACGGCCCACTGTTCCATGGCGCGACCTCCGTCATGTATGAAGGCAAGCCGGTCGGCACACCCGATGCCGGTGCGTTCTGGAGGGTCATCTCCGAGCACAAGGCGGTTGCGTTCTTCACCGCACCGACCGCCTTCCGCGCCATCCGCAAGGAGGATCCGGAAGGCAAGTTCATCCGGCAATACGATCTCGCAAACTTCCGCACGCTCTTCCTCGCCGGGGAGCGCGCCGATCCGCCGACGGTGGAATGGGCGGAAGCACAATTGAAGGTGCCGGTGGTCGACCATTGGTGGCAGACCGAGACCGGCTGGTGCATTGCCGGCAATCCGGTGGGCCTCGGCATGCTGCCGGTCAAGCACGGCTCGCCGACGGTACCGATGCCGGGCTATCAGGTCGATGTGGTCGATGAGGCCGCAAGGCCAGTGCCCGCAGGCACTATGGGCTCGATCGTGGTCAAGCTGCCGATGCCGCCCGCCTGCCTGCCGACGCTGTGGCAGCAGGACGAGCGCTTCAAGGAAGCCTATCTCTCCGAATTCCCCGGCTACTACAAGACCTCGGATGCCGGCTACAAGGATGAGGACGGCTATGTCTGGGTGATGGGCCGCACCGACGACATCATCAATGTCGCCGGCCACCGGCTCTCCACCGGCGGCATGGAAGAGATTTTGGCGTCGCATCCCGATGTCGCCGAATGCGCCGTGCTCGGCATCAATGATGCGATCAAGGGCGAAGTGCCCTGCGGCCTCCTGGTGCTGAAGGCCGGCGTCAGCCGTCCGCCGGCCGAGATCGAGAAGGAAATCGTAGCGCTGGTGCGCGAAAAGCTCGGCCCCGTGGCCGCCTTCAAGCTCGCGATCACCGTGGGCCGCCTGCCGAAGACGCGCTCCGGAAAGATCCTCCGAGGCACCATCAAGAAGATCGCCGACGGCGAAAGCTGGACCATGCCGGCCACGATCGAGGACCCCAAGGTACTTGACGAGATCGGCGACGCGCTGAAGGGAAGGGTGTGACGGTTGGATCGTCATGCCCGGGCTTGACCCGGGCATCCATCAAGATCAGAGAAGCCGCCATCTTTTCGATGGATTGCCGGGTCATCCCCGATCGGGTCGGGGACGGGCGCCCGGCAATGACGAAAGAGGGAACCCACGTATGCGACGTTACTTCGCCCGAGCCCATATCGCGCTGTTCCTGCTCGCCCCGCTGCTCGCCGGCTGCCTCGAGCATAGATCGGCGCCGCTGGCCGACGCTGCGGGCGATGACGACGCTTTCTGCCGCGCCAACAATGTCCAGCAGGGTTCGCCCGAATATGTCGCCTGCCGCAAGGACCGCGACGTCCGGCGGCAGAACGCTGAAGCGAGGACCGACCGCCGGCAGCGCAATCTCGCCGAAGACATGCTCAACAATCCGGTGAGGCCATGAGCCAAGGAGGACCGTCATGAACGAAGACGTCTTCAACGAAAGCCTGCGCCGATTCCTGAAGCGCGTCGGCATCACCTCCCAGCGCGAGATCGAAAAGGCCGTACGCGACGGCATCGACGCCGGCCGTCTCAAAGGCAACGAGAAGCTGACCGCAAAAATGACGCTGACGATCGACGCTGTCGGACTCAAGCACGAGGTGACGGAAGACATCGCGCTCGGATAGTGCTTCGCGAATCTCCGTTGTCATGCCCGCGAAGTATGACGAGAGCGGCAGCGCGTTACCGCTACGACTGAATCGCATCGGTGTTTGCCGTGATACTTTTGCAACGGTGTGACTCAATCACGCCATGTCTCGTCTGATTTGATCCGCATCAAATCCTTCACCGCCCCGCTTCTGGTCTGAGAGAGGCAACGCGCGACTTTCCGCGCGGACTTGGCGATGGAAGACTTGGCGATGGGGAATTTGATGAGGACAAGAACGATTTTGACGGCGTCACTGCTCGCGGTTGCGGCGGCGTTCGGTGGGGCTGCCATGTCGGCGCAGGCTGCGGATCTGGCGCCGGTCTACAAGGCGAAAGCGCCGCCGCCGGTGGAGACCTTCAACCCCTGGATGATCCGTCTGCGCGCGCTCGGCGTGTTGCCGGATGCGGGCGGCAGCTCGGTTGACGTCTTCGGCGTTCCGGGCCTGTCGTCACCGAATTCGGGGCTCTCGATCAGCGACCAGGTCATCCCGGAGCTCGACATCACCTATTTCTTCACCGAGAACTTGGCGGCCGAACTCATCCTTGGCGCGACCAGGCATCACATCAGCGGTACCGGGGCGCTCAACGGGCTCGACATCGGTAAGGCCTGGCTGTTGCCGCCGACGCTGACCCTGCAATATCACTTCACCGGGCTCGGCGCGTTCAAGCCGTACATCGGTGCCGGCATCAACTACACCGTGTTCTTCAACCAGTCCGCGGCCAATACGCCGGTCGGCGGCCTCGCGGTGACGGATCTGCACATCAGCAACCAGGTCGGCGCCGCGGTCCAGTTCGGCTTCGACTACATGCTCGACCGCCACTGGGGCCTCAACGTCGACGTGAAGAAGCTGTGGCTGCGGCCGGACTACTCGGCAACCGTCAACAACGCAATTCCAGTCACCGGGCGCGCCAATATCGATCCGTGGCTGGTGGGCGGCGGCGTCGTCTACAAGTTCTGACGCCGCGGGGGGATGGCGGCGCCGGGGGGCCGGGCCCCGGCGCCGCTGGCCATTTTGGTGCTGAGCCAGCATGGGATGATGGACGAGATCGAATTGCGCTAAGAGAGATCATTCTCATCTTAGCGCGCGTCGCGGAAAGCATCACATGGACATCAAGGTTAGGGATTCAAACGGCGCGCTGCTCGCCGAAGGCGACAGCGTCACGCTGATCAAGGACCTGAAGCTGAAAGGCTCGTCCACGGTCTTGAAGCGCGGCACGGTGATCAAGAACATCCACCTCACCGATAACGAGGACGAGATCGAAGGCCGCACCGACAAGGTCAAGGGCCTGGTCCTGCGCACGGAGTTCCTGAAGAAGGCGTGAGGCCGATCCGCCGTCAATCACGCGCGAAAGCGGGTGATCCAGTATTGCAGAGACGTCAATCGTCGGACCGATAAGCTGCGGCGTACTGGATACCCCGCATTCGCGGGGTATGACGGTTGAGTGGGCGCTCACTGCATCGCCTCAAACAAAAACGCGACGGGTTATCCCGCCGCGTTCGCATCTCCGATGGCTCGAAGCGGAGGAGCCTTACTCCTCCTCGTCCGCCTTCTTGCCGCCGATCGTCTTCAGCTTGGCAAACACGGCGTCGACGTTGAGGTCGTCGCTCGTCTTCTCGGCAGGCTCGAACTCCGGCTCCTTCCGCGTGGTCTCGGAGGCGGGCAGCAGCGTGGCGCCACCATAGGTGGCGGTGGCGGGCTTCTCCTTGGCGGCGCGCTGCACCTCGAAATCGAGTTCGATCTGCGAGCACAGGCCGAGCGTCACCGGGTCCATCGGGGTCAGCGTGGAGGTATTCCAGTGGGTGCGGTCGCGGACGCTCGCGATCGTGGTCTTGGTGGTTCCGACCAGCCGCATGATCTGGGCGTCCTTCAGTTCGGGATGGTTGCGGACCAGCCACAGGATCGCGCTCGGCCGCTCATGGCGGCGCGACACCGGGGTGTAGCGCGGGCCCTTGCGCTTGGCGGCGGCCGGCAGCACCACCTTGCTCTCGCCGAGCCTGAGGCGATAGTTGGGGTCCCTTTCGCCCCTTTCGATCTCGTCGCGGCTCAATTGGCCGGTCGAGATCGGATCCATGCCCTTGATGCCCTGGGCGGCGTCGCCGTCGGCGATGGCGCGGACCTCCAGCGGGTGCATCTTGGTGAAATCGGCGACCTGGTCGAAGGTCAGCGCGGTATTATCGAGTAGCCAGACGGCGGTCGCCTTGGGCATCAGAGGTGCGTTGCTCATGGCAAATCTCCTTTGTGCTTCGCCCACCTCTTTGGAGGCGAAACCGGGGGTCATCAGCGATGACGGGAATTAAGCCCTATATAATCCTTCGGGTACCGGTGGCGCAATGGTTCTGCTAGAGTGCCTTGACACCGCCGGAAACCGAGCCCAAGTCCTACCCCAACTGACCGTTCCCTGCCCGCCGGCAAGGGGTGATTCGGTCGCGAGATCGCTCCATGCCAGCCAAACCTGACCTGAGAATCGTGCTTTGTTCGCCACGCGGCTTTTGTGCCGGGGTGGTCCGGGCCATCGACACCGTGGAACGGGCGCTGACGATCTACGGCGCCCCGGTTTATGTCCGGCACGAGATCGTCCACAACAAATACGTCGTGGACGGCCTGAAGAAGAAGGGCGCGATTTTCGTCGAGGAACTGGCCGAAATCCCCGAAAACACCACCGCGCCGGTGGTTTTTTCCGCCCATGGGGTTCCGAAATCGGTTCCGGCGGATGCTCAGGCGCGCCATTTGTTCTCGCTGGACGCCACCTGTCCGCTGGTCACCAAGGTGCACCGGGAAGCGGCCATCCATTTCAAGCGGGGGCGGGAGATCCTCCTGATCGGGCATTCCCACCACCCGGAGGTGGTCGGCACGCTCGGCCAGTTGCCGCCGGGCGCCGTGACCCTGATCGAGACCGCCGAGGACGCCAAGACCTTCACCCCGAAGGATCCCAACAACCTCGCCTTTGTGACCCAGACCACGCTGTCGATCGACGATACCGCCGAGATCGTCGCGCTGCTCAAGGAGCGCTTCCCGAACGTCAACGGGCCGCACAAGGAAGACATCTGCTACGCCACCACCAACCGCCAGCTCGCGGTGAAGAAGGTGGCTCCGGTGGTCGATGCGCTGATCGTGGTCGGCGCGCCGAACTCCTCCAACTCGCAGCGCCTGCGCGAGGTCGCCGAGCGCGAGGGCTGCCCGATCGCGGTGCTGGCGCAGCGTGCCAGCGATATCGATTGGGCGCGATTTGAGGGCATCAGCAGCCTCGGCATTACGGCCGGCGCCTCCGCGCCGGAAGTGATCGTAGAAGAGATCATGGACGCGTTCGCCGAGCGCTTTGAATTGCATGTCGAGACCGTCTCGGCGGCGGAAGAAAACGAGTTCTTCCCGCTGCCGCGCTCGCTGCGTCCCGAAGCCGCCGCCGAGTAGTCCTTTATGGCGGTCTACACCGACGTCGCCGCCGAAGAGCTAGCGGAATTCCTCAAGAGTTACGACATCGGCGAACTCCTCTCCTATAAGGGGATCGCCGAAGGCGTCGAAAATTCCAACTTCCTGCTGCACACGAGCCGCGGCTCGTTCATCCTGACGCTGTACGAAAAGCGCGTGGCGGAGGATGATCTTCCGTATTTCCTGTCGCTGATGGCGCATCTGGCCGAGCGCGGCGTGAGCTGCCCGCAGCCGGCGCGAAACCGCAACGGCGAGGTCTATAGCCGGCTTGCCGGGCGGCCGGCGGCGATCATCAATTTCCTCGAAGGCATGTGGCCGCGGCGGCCGACTGTCGGGCACTGCGGAGCGGTCGGCGAGGCGCTGGCGAAAATGCATTTTGCCGGGCTCGATTTTCCGATGTTCCGGAAGAACCCGCTCTCGGTCGCCGGCTGGCGGCCGCTGTTCGATCTCGCCAGTGCGCGCGCCGACAGCGTGCAGGCGGGCCTGCGCGATTTCGTCGAGTGCGAGCTCGGCTATCTCGAGGCGAACTGGCCGGCCGATCTGCCGGTCGGCGTCATTCATGCCGATCTGTTTCCGGACAACGTGTTCTTCCTCGGCGACAGGCTGTCCGGCCTGATCGACTTCCCGTTCTCCTGCAACGACATCCTGGCCTATGACGTGGCGATCTGCCTCAATGCCTGGTGCTTCGAGCCGGATCATTCCTTCAATGCGACCAAGGCGCGCGCGCTGCTCAATGCGTACGGCCGGGCGCGGCCACTGTCGGAAGGAGAGCAGGCGGCGCTGCCGCTGCTTGCGCGCGGCGCCGCGCTGCGCTTCCTGCTGACGCGCCTGGTCGATTTCCTCAACGTGCCGGCGGGTGCGCTGGTGAAGCCCAAGGACCCGCTGGAATACGCGCGGAAGCTGCGCTTCCACCAGAGCGTGAAGACGCTGCGCGACTACGGCGTGACGCAGGCAGGGTGCGTGGCGTGAGCGAAAAGCCGCACGTGACTGTTTTCACCGATGGCGCCTGCTCGGGCAATCCCGGCCCGGGCGGCTGGGGCGCGATCCTGAAATTCGGCGACGTCGAGAAGGAATTGAAGGGCGGCGAGGCCCATACCACCAACAACCGCATGGAATTGATGGCGGCGATTTCGGCGCTGGAGGCGCTGAAGAAGCCCTGCGTGGTCGATCTCACCACCGACAGCCAATATGTCCGCCAGGGCATCACCGGCTGGATCTTCGGCTGGAAGAAGAACGGCTGGCGCACCGCCGACAAGAAGCCGGTGAAGAACGTCGAGCTATGGCAGCGGCTCGATGCCGCGCTGAAGCCACACGAGGTGCGCTGGCACTGGATCAAGGGCCACGCCGGCCACGCCGAAAACGAGCGCGCCGACCAGCTCGCCCGCGAAGGCGTCGCCATGGCGCGGCTCAAGGAGAGAGTGGGGCAGTAGCGCGCAATTTTACCGCATTCGTCATGGCCGGGCTCGTCCTGGCCATCCACGGGTAGTTGCGCGTTCGGAAGCAAAGGCGTGGATGCCGGGGACAAGCCCGGGCATGACGGCGTTCCGTAGCCTCAGCTCGTCATTGCGGGGAGCCTAGCGACGAAGCAATCCATGTCTCCGCAGGTGGTGAGGTGGATTGCTTCGCTTTGCTCGCAATGACGCGGTAAAGCTCAAAGCTGCGCCAGCAGCGTATCGCCGCCGGAGACCTCGACCTTGCCAGGGGCCGGTTCGAGGTTGAGCTTCTTCACCACGCCATCCTCGACCAGCATCGAATAGCGCTTGGAGCGGATGCCAAGGCCGTTGCCGGAGGCGTCGAGCTCCATGCCGATCGCCTTGGTGAAATCGGCATTGCCGTCGGCGAGGAACAGCGCCTCGTCGCGCTGGTCGGTGTCCCGCTTCCAGGCGTTCATGACGAAGGCATCGTTGACCGAGACGATCGCGATGGTGTCGACGCCCTTGTCCTTGATGGCGTAGGCGTTGAGGAAGATGCTCGGCAGATGCATCTTGTGGCAGGTGCCGGTGTAGGCGCCGGGCACGGCGAATAGTGCCACCTTCTTGCCCTTGAAGACATCATCTGTTGTCCGCACCTGCGGACCTTCCTCGGTCATCACGCGAAACTTGGCATCCGGCAGCTTGCCGCCAACTTGGATCGTCATCGTCCAGTCTCCCTGAATGAGCTGATGTTTTGTAGACCGTGCAGCTTGCCGGCACAATATTCGTGGGGCTCAAAACCGCAACGGCCGCGCGCCTTCACCGTTCCGTCATCATCCGGAAAATCCGCCCTGATCCAGGAAGGCCTGCTCATCGGGCGTGGTCGCGCGCCCCAGGATGCGGTTGCGGTGAGGGAAACGGCCGAACCGCCGGATGATATCGGCGTGCCCCTCCGCATATTCGAGCTGCTCCGTATTGCCGATGTTGCGGAACAACTCGATGCAGCGCATCTGGTCGGGCAGATGCTCCGAATGCATGAAGGGCATGTAGAGAAATTCGAGCAAGTCGGGGTCGATTCGCGCGTCCACGTCTCGGCTGATGGCCCGGTGCGCCGCCTCGCGCGCCAGCGCGTCGCTTGAATAGGTCAGCGCGTCGCCGCGAAACATGTTGCGGGGAAACTGGTCGAGCACGATGACGAGCGCCAGTGCGCCCTCATCGCTCATCTCCCATGACGACAACTCGCCGCCCGCCGCCTTTCGCCAGAGCCCGAGATAGCGGTCGCGTATGTCCGCATCGAACACATCGTCGCGCGCGTACCAGCGACCGGGGCCGGCCGCGCGCCAGAATGCCAGGATGTCGCCCGGCGTGACATCGCGAGCGTCAATCATGGTCCGAACGTCCGCTCGCGCGCGAATTCAGGCCGCAGCCGCCGGCTTCTTCTCGTCGCGCAATTCGCGGCGCAGGATCTTGCCGACATTGGTCTTCGGCAGCTCGGTCCTGAACTCGATCTGCTTCGGCACCTTGTAGTTGGTGAGCTGGGTGCTGCAGAACTTGATGATCTCCTCGGCGGTAAGACTCGGGTCCTTGCGGACGATGAACGCTTTCACTGCCTCACTGGTCTTGGCGTCGGTCACGCCGATCACGGCGCATTCGAGCACGCCCGGATGGCTCGCGATCACTTCCTCGATCTCGTTCGGATAGACGTTGAAGCCGGAGACCAGGATCATGTCCTTCTTGCGGTCGACGATCTTGGTGTAGCCGTTCTCGTCCATCACCCCGATGTCGCCGGTGCGGAAATAGCCGTCCGCGGTCATCACTCGCGCGGTCTCGTCCGGCCGGTTCCAGTAGCCTGACATCACCTGCGGGCCCTTGGCGCAGATCTCGCCGGCCTGTCCGAGCGGCAGTTCATTGCCGTCATCGTCGCGGATCGAGAGATAGGTCGAAGGCACGGGCAAGCCGATCGAGCCGGAGAACTTGTCGGTGTCTGCCGGGTTGCAGGTCAGCGTCGGCGAGGTCTCGGACAGGCCGTAGCCTTCCGACAGCGCGCAACCGGTCACCGCCAGCCATTTCTCGGCCACCGGCTTTTGCGTGGCCATGCCGCCGCCGAAGGAGGTCTTCAGCTTGGAGAAGTCGAGCTTGTCGAAGCCGGGTGTGTTCAACAAGCCGTTGTAGAGCGTGTTGACGGCGGGGAAGCTGTTGATCTGATATTTCGCGAGCTCCTTGACGAAGCCGGGCAGGTCGCGCGGGTTCGGGATCAGGAGGTTGACGCCGCCGGCGCGCACCGCCAGCAGATAGCAGGCGGTCAGCGCGAAGATGTGGTAGAGCGGCAGCGCGCAGACGATGAAGAGCTGGTCGACATGCGGCGGCTTCTTGATCGCCGGCTGCAGCCAGGCGTCATTCTGCAACACATTGGCGACGATGTTGCGGTGGAGCAGGGTGGCTCCCTTGGAGACGCCGGTGGTGCCGCCGGTATATTGCAGGAAGGCGACGTCGTCGGGCGTGATCCTGGGCCGGTTGAGCTTCATGCCACGGCCCGCAGCGACAGCGGCATTGAACGGGACGGCGCGCGGGATCGAGAACGGCGGCACCATCTTCTTCACCCGGCGCACCACCAGATTGACGATCACGCCCTTGAAGCCGAGCAGGTCGCCCATGCTGCCGACGATGACGTGCTTGACAGACGTCTTGCCCAGCACTTGCTGCACGGTGCTGGCGAAATTCTCCAGAACGATGATGGCTTCCGCGCCGGAATCCTTGAGCTGGTGCTCGAGCTCGCGCGGGGTGTAGAGCGGGTTGACGTTCACGACAGCGTATCCCGCGCGCAGCACGGCGGCGGTCGAGATCGGATATTGCAGCACGTTCGGCATCATCAGCGCGACGCGCGCGCCCTTTTGCAGGCCGAGGCTCTGCAAGTATGCGCCGAGCGCAGTCGACATCTCGTCGAGCTCGCGATAGGTGATCGCCTTGTCCATGCAGATGAAGGCCTTGCGGTCGGCGAACTTCGCAAAGCTTTCCTCGAGCAGCTCAACCAGCGATGAGTATTGCGTGACGTCGATGTCGGCGGGCACGCCGGCCGGGTAATGCTTGAGCCAGATGCGCTCCATGGAAATCCCCTCTCTCCTCGTCCCCGGACGTTGGCCCGGACTGCCTTCTTTTGGGCAGTATTGGGCTAGCCAGCAGCCGATGGCAAGCCGCCCGCGCCCGTTCGACGCATCTGCAGATCGGGGGATGTTGCGGCGCGGTTAACTGGCCGGCTTGCTGCTGTCGTTCTTCGGCTTGGCCGCCGCCTTCGGCTTCGCCGGCTTGGCGGCTGGCTTATCACCCGCGGTGGCAGCGGGCTTCTCCGAAGGCTTTGCGGCAGCGCCATTCGACTTGGCGCTGGCATGCCGCACAGCGGCAGGTTTCGCCGCTGGCTTGGCCTCCGGCTTAGCGGCTTGCTTGGTGTCCGCTTTGGCCTGCTTTGCAGCCGGCTTGGCGTCGGACTTAGCGTCCGACTTGGCGTCGGCAGAAGCGTCGGGCTTCTTGGCCGCGACATGCGCCTTCTTCTTGTGTGGCTTTGGCGTGTCCTTCTCGGTGTCCGCCGCAACCGCGGCGATCAGCGCCGCACCCGTCCGCGTTGGGCCGGTATAGACCACGACCGGCTCGGACGCCTCCGCAGGCTGCGCCAGCAAGTCAGCCGGCTTGAACAGCGGCGGTGGCAGGGCGGCGGCGAAGAAGGTCGCGCCGGTCTCGCCGCTGCTGCTGCTTGTGCTGCTGGCGACAGTGTCCTCATCCTCGTCGCTCGCCGGCCGCTTGCGCTTGGGGCCGCACATCTCGTCGCGCAGGTTCGGCGGCGTGGCGTCGATCGGCGCCAGATTCTCCACCGTGCCGAGCGAGGGCTTGAGCCAGGACAGGCCGTTATTGGCAAAGCCGCGATCGAGCAGCTGCGCCGCGCGCACCGCGCGCATCCGGCCCGACGAGGCGCCGAGCACCACTGCGATCAGCCGCTTGCCGTCGCGCGTCGCCGACGCCACGAGGTTGTAGCCGGAGGCACAGATGAAGCCGGTCTTGAAGCCGTCAGCGCCGGGATAGCGGCCGATCAGGCGGTTGAAGTTCTGCGTGACCCGTCGGCCGAAGCGGATCGAGGGGATGTGCACGAAATATTCGTATTCCGGGAGATCACGGATGATGGCGCGGGCGAGGATCGCAAGGTCGCGCGCCGAGGTGATCTGACCGTCCGCCGGCAGTCCGTTCGGATTGACGTAGCTCGTCTGCACCATGCCGAGCTTCTGCGCGGTCTCGTTCATCATCGCGGAGAAGCCGTCGATCGATCCGCCGACGCCTTCGGCGAGCACGACCGCCATGTCGTTGGCCGACTTCACCAGCATCATCTTCAGCGCATTGTCGACGGTGACCTGCGTGCCCGGGCGGAAGCCCATCTTCGACGGCGATTGCGAGGCGGCCGTCGGCGACACCGTCAGCAGCGTGTCGAGCGAGATGCGGCCGTCCTTCACCGCCTTCAGCGTCACATAGGCGGTCATCAGCTTGGTGACCGATGCCGGATACCAGGGCATGGTCGCATTGTCGGCCTGCAGCACCTTTCCACTATCGGCTTCCACCACCAGCAGCGCCTCGGCGTTGGTCGCGCGCGGCGCGAGAGCGAGAGCCGCGGCGGCGACGAAGAGGAGAAGCGATCGGCGAAGCAGCGGGCGAAGAAGGTGCACTATCCTGGTCCGGTTCTGATTGAAGACCCGCCTTGAACAAGGTGGGCTTTCAGATGTGACGTTCCGGTTTCAAGCGTGTCCGGCGCCGGCCAATTTTGCGGCGATGCAAACCCTATACCGGGCCGCCTTTCGAGAACAGAGGTCGGGTTATTTAATCGTGGACGAAATCGGCCGAATTTCGACAATTCCGCGGCCGGTGGACCGCGGCCTATTCGGCCTGCAGACTCGTCCGCGCGTTCTCCTGAACCATGAACTGGGCCCGCGCCAGATCGGCAAAACGGCCGCCTTTTGTGACGAGTTCATCGAAAGTTCCGCTTTCGATCACCCTGCCATTGTCGAACATCAGGATGCGGGTGGCGTGGCGGATGGTGGAGAGGCGATGCGCGATCACGAAGGTGGTACGGCCTTTCATCACTTCATCGAGAGCGGCGTTGACCTTGGCCTCGGTGACGGCGTCGAGCGCGCTGGTCGCCTCGTCCAGGATCAGGATCGGCGGATCCTTCAGAAGCGCGCGGGCGATCGACAAGCGCTGCCGCTCGCCGCCTGACAGCATGCGGCCGCGCTCGCCGGCATGGGTATCAAAACCCTTCTCGCTACGCTCGATGAATTCCAGCGCCTGCGCCCGGGCTGCTGCCGTGCGAAGTTCCTCGTCGGTGGCATCAGGCTTGCCGACGCGCAGGTTCTCGGCAAGCGAGCGGTTGAACAATAGCGCCTCCTGGAACACCACGCCGATGTTCCTTCGCAGCGCAGTCAGCTTCAGCGCGCGGATGTCCATGCCGTCGATCTTGATGATGCCAGACTGCGGGTCGAAGGCGCGGTGCAGCAGCGCGATGGCGGTCGACTTGCCGGCGCCGGTCGAGCCGACCAGCGCGATGGTCTGGCCGGGCAGCGCGGCGAAGGTCAAATCCTCCACTGCCGGCCGCTTGCCGTCATAGGAGAAGGAGACATCGTTGAATTCGATGAGGCCCGACAGCCGGCCCGCATCCATCGCGCCGGGACGGTCGCGCACCGCCGGCACCGCGTCGAGCACGTCGAAGAATTCCTTCAAGCGCGGCGCTTCCATGAACACGTTGTTGATGAAGCTCACCACCTGCTCGAGCTTCTGGATCAGCATGGTCGCGAAGGAGACGAACATCACGATCTCGCCGACCGAGGTCAGCCCCTGCTGGTTCAGCACGATGCCGACCGTGAAGATCGCAAGCACGGTGATGGTGGTGGAGGCGCGCGTGATCACGGTCACCAGCGCCCACCACGACAACACGGGCATTTGTGCGGCGAGCAGCTTGTCGGCGACGAAGCGCAGGCCCTGCACCTCCGAGTCGATGCGCACGAAGCTCTGCACCAGCGCGACATTGCCGAGCGCGTCGGAGGCGCGCGCGGAGAGATCGCTGTAGTGCTCCTCGACCTCGCTCTGCATGCCGTAGGTCTTGCGCACCACCAGCGTCGTCAGCACGGTGAAGACGACACAGAGCGCGAACAGCAGGATCGCAAGCCGCCAGTTGATGTAGAGCGACAGCGGCAACAGCACGACCAGCGACAGGATTGCGGCGAAATGCTCGCGGAAGAAGCCGAGCCAGAGCCGCCACAGCGCGTCCGTGCCGTTCAGCATCACCTTCATCAGCCGTCCCGAATGGGTGCCGGTGTGGAAGGTCAGCGGCAGTTGCAGGATGTGCTCGAAATAATCGGTCAGAACTGCCTGCCGCTGGCGATGCGCGAGCCGGTCGGCATGCAGCGCCACGATGGCGCTACACCCGATTGTGAACAGGCCGAACGCGACCCAGGCCGCGAGCAGCGGCCATGGCGAGGTGGATGCGATCAGCCCGGTGACCGGCTTGCCCGAGAGTACGTCGACGATCTTGCCGAACAGCACCGGCTCGGCGAATTGCGCGCAGGCGAGCAGGAGATTGGCGCCGGCCAGGATCCAGCCGAGCCGCGCCTCCTTGCCGAGCAATTCGAGCACGCGAACATAAAGACGAAGCAGCGACATGCCGCCATTGTAATCCGGGATCGCAGGCGAGAACCAGAGCGCGATGGTCTTTCCCGCAATTTCTCCACGTCATTGCGAGCGCAGCGAAGCAATCCATGCCTCCGCCCGCCGAACTATGGATTGCTTCGCTGCGCTCGCAATGACGGCGAGCGCTACTCTTGCTCAATTCACCACGCGCGCGTCGGCCGGCGGCAGGAACGCGTCATCGAAAATATCCGCCGCGGTCGGCCGCTTCTGGAATTTGAAATCCTCCGCGATCTGGTCGATCGACCGCTCGAACCTGACCGTATCGATGCCGCCGAGGCCGTGCTGCTTCACTTCCGCGGTGAGGATGTTGTCGCCGATGATGGCGCGCAGCCGCTCGGATTCCAGTTCGCGCGAGCCGGCGTCCATGCGGCTTACCACCTCGGTCACCGCGCGGCCCGGGTCCTTGATCGCAAGATGTGTTCCCGTGATCGCCGCCCGCACAAAGCCCTTCACGGCCTCGGGCTTGGCGGCTGCCAAATTCGGGTTGACGATCAGCGCGGCGCCATAGGCCTCGCAGCCGTAGTCTGCGAAGCGCAGCACCGCGAGATCGTCCGCCGGCACGCCGCGATCGCGCAGGTTGATCGCCGACAGATAGGAGAAGCCGGTGACCGCGTCGACCTGTCCGGCCGACAGCATCGGCTCGCGGACCGCGGCGCTGATGCTGCTCTGCTTCACGCTTGCCGGCTTGATGCCGTTCTGCCTGGCGACCGCAGGCCACAGCCGGATCGAGAGATCGCCCTCGGCGACGCCGAGATTCTTGCCCTCGATGTCGGAGAGGGCGCGAATGCCGCGGCTCCTGCGCGCGATGATGGCGTAGGGCGCGTGGTTGAACAGCACGAAGATCGCTTTGACCGGGGCCGCGCCCTGCCGGTCGCGCGCGCGGATCAGCGTGTTGATGTCGACCAGCGCGAAATCGCTCATCCCCGCGCCGACGCGCGCGATCGCGTCCTGCGATCCGCTGACGATGTTGGTGGTGACCGCAAGTCCCTCCGCACCGAACGATCCGCCGACGGCTGCCATCACGAAGGGCGACGCCGCCGCGTCGATCGGGCGGTCGAGCGTAAGCTGGATCGTGATCGGCTGCTTGGCGGCGCCTGCGCTCTGCGCGCGGCTTGCGCGAGGGCACAGGCTGGCGCCGAGGCCGATCGCAAGGCCCAGGAAGTCGCGGCGGGTGGAAGTTGAGGTTACGCGCATGATGACGTCAGGAGACGCGAGACAATCTGTCGCGCTGGGTATGTCTGTTTCGTGACGCCGAACGCGCGTTTTCGCCCGTTCAGCGGTGCCATTCTGCCGCTTCTAACCTGAATGCTTGATGACTGCCACGATTTCGCCAGGGATCGTTCAGCCTGCGTTTGGTTTGGGGAACTTAGGATCGCACCCGTGGTTGGCTGTGAGTGGCCCGACGGGCCGAGCTTCCACGGAGGACTACTCAGATGTTTGCGCGAAAAGGTGTGTTTTCATCGATCGGCCGCGGAGCCGCGCTGGCCACCGTCGCGGCGGTCGCGCTGACGGCGGTCGAGCCGTCGATGGCCTATGCGGGCTCGGCCCCGAAGGCCAAGGAGGTCACGGCGCAGACCGGCACCAGTGACGTCACCGATATCAGCGCGCGCCGGCGATACTATCGCGGTGGCGGTGGTGGCGCGGCTGCTGCGGCCGCCTTTGCCGGCATCGTTGGCGCGGGGCTTGCGATCGCCGCCGCCCAGAACCGCCGTGATTATTATGATTCCTACGGCTACTATGGTGGCGGCCCGGTCTATTACGGTGGTCCGGCCTACTATGGCGGCGGTCCGTATTATTACGGCGGCGGCTATGGCCGCGGCGTGCCGTATTATCGCGGTCACCCGATCGCGAGCTGGTAAACGTAATCTTGATCGCAACGACATCCACCGGCCGCCCGCGCGGCCGGTGGATTTTTTTGCGTGTCATGGTTGCCCGTTAACACGCTGGCCAGAGGTTTGAATTAGGCTTGAGAAATGAGTGATTCGGTCGAACGGCTCTATCAGGCGGTTCTCGCGGCCCGGCATCTCGATCCGGCGACGTCGCGCACCGCCCGGCTGTTTCAGCGCGGGCCGTCAAAGATGGCCAAGAAGCTGGCCGAGGAAGCGATCGAGGTCGTGATCGATGCCCTCAGCGGCAAGACCGACGCGGTGGTGCGCGAGAGCGCCGACCTTCTCTATAATCTGACTGTTTTGTGGGCAGCCGCCGGCGTCAAGCCGGAGGATGTCTGGAAAGAGATGGAACGGCGCGAACATCTGCTCGGAATCGCCGAAAAACTGCCGAAGACTGGCGCCAGACTGGCCAAGCCGTCGGCCGAGCCGGTCGTGCGGCGGCGAATTGTCGCGCTCGAAAGCAGCCTGCGGAAGCGGCGCTGACCCGCCAACAATCCTCTTTTGCCGGCATGGACAAATGCGCTCCATGATGGTTGATCGCGCCCATGCTGAAACGGATCTACGACTGGTGCATCGACGCCGCCGACAAGCCCTACGCGCTTTGGATTCTCGCGGCGGTCGCCTTCGCTGAAAGCTCATTCTTCCCGGTTCCGCCCGACATCATGCTGCTGCCGATGTCGCTGGCGCAGCCGAGGCGCGCGTGGTGGTTTGCCACCGTCTGCACGATCGCGTCGGTCGCCGGCGGCGTGCTCGGCTACGCCATCGGCGCGCTGCTCTATGACTCGGTCGGCCATTGGCTGATCACCATCTACGGCCTCGGCGACAAGGTCGACGCCTTCCGCGCCTCCTATGCCGAATGGGGCGCGGTGATCATCCTGCTCAAGGGCCTGACCCCGATCCCCTACAAGCTCGTCACCATCACCTCGGGCTTTGCCGGCTATAACATCTGGCTGTTCATCCTGTGCTCGATCGTCGCGCGCGGCGGCCGCTTCTTCATTGTCGCGGTCCTGCTCAACCGCTACGGCGATTTCATCCGCAAGGAATTGGAGAAGCGGCTGGGCTTCTACGTCGCGCTCGGCGCAATCGTGCTGGTGTTCGGCTTCTACATCGCCTTCAAGCTGGTTTGATCCTGCGCGACAAACCGGTGCTCTAACCCCTCATGGTTAGGAGGCGCGTAAGCGCCGTCTCCGGACGATGCGTCGCATCGCCTTCAGAACCATGAGGCCCCAATCGAGCCCGTGGCCCATCCCTCGGACGCCGCTTGCGCGGCTCCTCGGGATGAGGGCGATAGGTGTGGCGTAAAGCGCTTTGCCGTGTCGTCGTCCTCGGTTACGCTTCGGCATGCTTGATCGAGTCGAGCTTTCGTTTCGCATCGGACCGCCCGTCGCCAAGGCGGCTGTTGTCGTGTCGACACTGATGCTCGCCTCCGATCTCGCTTTTTCGCAGGCCGCGCCTCCAATCTCGCTCGGTGTCCAGTCACAGCCCCAGCCGAACCAAGCTCCGCCACCCGCGCGCGAGGAGAACCCCGGCCTCATCAACGAGATCGGCAAGCTGTTCGAAAAGTCCAGGTCGATCCTGCCGTCCTTGAAGAGCCCGGGCGAGACCGTCGACGACCTCAACAACAGCGCCAGGGATGCGGGCGAGAACCTGTCTGCCCTCACAAGACCGTCATTGATTGTCACCGGCCGCGCGGCCTGCCTGGTGGCAGCCAACGGCGCGCCAGACTGCAAGGCCGGTGCCGACAGGCTCTGCCAGAGCAAGGGTTACAAGGAAGGCAAGAGCCTGGACACCGATGCCGCCGAGAAATGCTCGCCGATCGTGTTCCTGCCCGGCCACAAACGCAAGCCGAACGACTGCCGGACGGAAAATTTCGTCACGCGGGCGATCTGCCAGTAGTGCGCTGTAGCGCTCGTAGCCCGGGTGGAGCGCCAGCGTAACCCGGGGCCGCTGGTAAACGCTGCCACAGATGCCCGGGTTGCGCGTTCCGCTTCACCCGGGCTACGGCAGTAGCGCCAAGACGCAATACTTGACACTGGAAAGATTGCCCTGCTGGTATGACGTCTGGCATCTTAAGCCCAGTCTCTCTTCCGAGCTAACCCGAAGGATTTTCACTGATGTCCATGCCTGCGTTATTCAAGGGCCGTCTGTCGATTCCAGTGATCGGTGCGCCGCTGTTCATCATCTCCGTGCCTGATCTCGTGATCGCGCAGTGCAAGGCCGGCGTAGTCGGATCGTTTCCGGCGCTGAACGCGCGGCCGCCGGAGTTGCTCGACGAATGGCTGGGGCGCATCAAGGAAGAACTCGCGGCCTATGACAGGGCGCATCCGGAACGGCCCTCGGCGCCGTTCGCGGTCAATCAGATCGTGCACAAGTCGAACAACCGGCTCGATCATGACCTCGCGCTTTGCGAGAAGCACAAGGTGCCGATGATCATCTCCTCACTCGGCGCGCGCGAGGAGCTCAATCAGGCCGTGCACAATTGGGGCGGCATCGTCTTCCACGACGTGATCAATCAGAAGTTCGCGCGCAAGGCGATCGAGAAGGGCGCCGACGGCCTGATCCTGGTGGCGGCCGGCGCGGGCGGTCATGCCGGCACGCTGTCGCCGTTCCCCTTCGTTACGGAGACGCGGCAGTGGTTCGACGGCCCGATCGCGCTGTCGGGCGCGATGGGCAACGGCAAGGCGATCCGCGCCGCGCGCGTCCTCGGCGCCGACTTCGCCTATATCGGCTCGGCCTTTATCGCGACCAAGGAGGCGAATGCGGTGGAAGGCTACAAGAGCATGATCACCGGCTCGGCCGCCGAAGACATCGTCTATTCCAACCTGTTCACCGGCGTGCACGGCAATTACCTGAAGCCGTCGATCGTCGCCGCCGGCATGGACCCGGACAATCTGCCGACCTCCGATCCCTCCAAGATGAGCTTCGGCACCGACGCCTCCGGCGAGCGGGCGAAGCCGAAAGCCTGGAAGGAGATCTGGGGCTCGGGCCAGGGCGTCGGCAGCGTCGAAAAGATCGTGCCCGCCGCCGAACTGATCGCGCGCTTCAAGAAGGAATACGAGGAAGCCGTCGATCCGGCGTTGTGAATAACTCGCATCGTGTCTCGTCATGCCCGGGCTCGTCCCGGGCATCCACGTTCTTGGCGCGTTGCGGAAACGCGTGGATGGCCGGGTCAAGCCCGGCCATGACGGAGCAAGCGCAAGTGGACGCTCCGCACACCCTTGATGCAGCCATCACGCCTGTGCGACAAATACCGCCATGAGCGCCGCCGCCGTCAACGTCGTCAACCATCCGCTGGTACAGCACAAGCTCACGCTGATGCGCGAGCGTGACCGGTCGATCAAGAGTTTCCGGGAACTCGTGAACGAGGTCGGCATGCTGCTCTGCTACGAGGTGACGCGCGACCTGCCGCTCGAACTGGTCGACATCGAGACGCCGCTGATGCCGATGCGGGCGCCGATGATCGCAGGCAAGAAACTGACCTTCGCGCCGATCCTGCGCGCCGGCGTCGGCTTCCTGGACGGCATGCTCGCGCTGGTGCCGTCGGCGCGCGTGTCGCATATCGGGCTCTATCGCGATCCCGAGACGCTGGAAGCGGTGGAATATTTCTTCAAGGCCCCGCACGATCTGGCCGACCGCACCGCGATCCTGATGGACCCGATGCTGGCGACCGGCAATTCCGCCGTCGCCGGTGCGCACCTCCTGAAAAAGCGTGGCGCGCGCGACATCCGCTTCGTCTGCCTGCTGGCCGCTCCCGAGGGAATTGCTCATTTCCAGAAGGAGCATCCCGATGTGCCGCTTTGGACCGCGGCCATCGATGAGCGGTTGAACGACCACGGCTACATCCTGCCGGGCCTCGGCGATGCCGGCGATCGCATGTTCGGCACCAAATAGGCCCAGTTATCATGGACCCCATCTTCCGCGTTGACGGCAACAAGGTCGTCACCAGCCCGGATGCCGCCGGCCCGTGGCATCCGCAGATGCAGCACGGTTCCGCGCCCGCGGCGCTGGTGGTGTGGGCCGCCGAGTCCCTGCCCACGCCGGTGCCGATGCAGATCGCGCGCGTCACCATCGACCTGATGCGGCCGGTGCCGGTCGCGCCGCTCGCCATCGAGACCGAGATCTTGCGCGAGGGCCGCAAGATCCAGCTCTGCGGCGTGCGGCTGCTGGCCGAAGGTGTGCCTGTGGTCGCGGCCTCCGTGCTGCGGATCAAGTCGCAGGCACAGGCATTGCCGCCGGATGTCGTCGATCTGCCGCTCGGACTTCCCGGCCCCGATCAATCGACGTTCGAGCCTGCCGATAACGCCGGCAGCCCGTTCACCAAATGTATCTCGATGCGCGCCGCCCGCGGCCGCTTCGGCATGGTTGGTCCTGCCGCGATCTGGTTTCGCGTCGAGCGGCCGCTGATCGCGGGATCGCCGGTGTCGCAGGCCATGCGCGCGGTGGTCGCCGCCGATTTCAGTAACGGCACTTCGTCCGCGCTCGATTTCCGGGAGTGGACCTTCATCAATGCCGACCTCACCGTGAGCCTTTCGCGACAACCGGTCGGCGAGTGGATCCTGCTCGACGGCGAAAGCTGGATCGGCCCCGACGGGACGGGGCTTGCGATGTCGCGTCTCGCCGACGAGCGCGGCTATTTCGGCCGCGCCGTGCAAAGCCTCGTAATCGAGAAGCGGTAGAGCAACGCGGCGAAAAATCGCTGCCTCACCTTGGAACGCTTCGCGGCCGGGCGAGTTTGGCACTCGTCGAGGGCCATCATGAAGCGCGTTGATTTAGCCGCCGGCGGACTGACGCTCGCTGCCAGGCAAGCGTCAGCCGTCGACACTTCCTATCCTATTGCAGCCAAGTCCTTTTCAAGCCGGAGCGTGTTGTGAGGCCCGGTCCTTCCTCGGAGCGTGCGGTGGTCCTTGCCTCGAGCGAGCGTGAAGCGGTCGAGACTGCCTGCCTGATCCGCGACGCCGGCTACTACGCCAACATCTGCGGTGATCTCGCTGTGCTGAGGCGCGAGATCGCAAGCGGCGCCGGCCTTGCCGTCATTGCCGACGACGCGATCAAGGGGGCGGATTTGACCGACCTGACGCGATGGCTCAACGATCAGCCGGCATGGTCAGATTTCCCGATCGTGCTTCTGACCCAGGGCGGCAGCCTGGAGCGTGATCCGGGCGCGGTACGGCTCGGCAAGATCCTGGGCAATGTCACCTTCATCGAGCGCCCGTTTCATCCCACCACGCTTGCGAGCATCGTCGGCTCCGCGGTGCGTGGCCGGCGCCGCCAGTACCAGACCCGCGCCATTCTCGAAGATCTCACCGAGAGCGAGAGCCTGCTGCAGACCGCGCTGAATGCCGGCCAGCTCGGCGCGCTGGAATTGCATTTGCCGGAATTCGAGCTCGAGGCCTCGGACATCTGCAAGGCCTATTTCGGGCGTCGCGCGAGCGAGCACTTCACCTATCCGGAGCTCCTCGACGCCGTACATCCCGACGACCGCGAGCGGCGACTTGGCGTCCTCGAGCAAAGCATCCGCACCGGCAAGCACTACGCGATCGAATACCGCGTGATCTGGCCGGACGGCTCGCAGCATTGGCTCGACGTGCGCGCCCGCGCCGTGCGGCGGCCCGACGGCAGTCTCAGGTCGCTGGTCGGCGTCTGCTCCGACATTACCTTGCGCAAGACCGCCGAGATCGAGCGCGAAAACCTGCTGGCGCAGCTCGCAGCCGAGCGCATTGCGCTTTCGGAATTGACGGCGACGCTGGAGCAGCGCGTCGAACAGCGTACCGCCGACCTCCTGAAAGAAGTCGCCGCGCGCGAAAAGGCGCAGGAGCAGCTCCGCCATGCGCAGAAGATGGAGATCGTCGGCCAGCTCACCGGTGGCATCGCCCATGACTTCAACAATCTGCTGATGGCGGTGATGGGCAATCTCGAACTCTTGCGCAAGCGTCTGCCGGGCGACCAGCGCCTGCATCGTCTCATCGACGGCGCAATGCAGGGGGCCGAGCGCGGCGCCTCGCTGACACAGCGGCTGCTCGCCTTTGCCCGGCAGCAAGATCTGCGCGTGGTGCCGGTCGATCTGCGCGTCTTGATCCAGGGCATGAGCAATCTGCTCGAACGCTCGCTGGGGCCGCGGATCGCATTGCATCTTGATTTGCCCGAAGCCCTGCCGCCGGCGCGGATCGACGCCAACCAGCTCGAGCTTGCGATCCTCAATCTCGCGATCAACGCGCGCGATGCGATGCCCGATGGCGGCGCGATCGACATCAAGGTGTCGGAAGATCAGGCCGTGAAGGATCCGGCGCTCAAGCCGGGCAGGTATATCAGGCTGTCGGTGATCGATACCGGCACCGGGATGTCGCCGGAGATCCTGAAGCGCGCGATCGAGCCGTTCTTCTCGTCAAAGCCGCTCGGCAAGGGCACCGGGCTCGGACTGTCGATGGTGCATGGGCTCGCCGTGCAGCTCGGCGGCACGCTGCAGCTTTCCAGCATCGAAGGCCAGGGCACCACCGCAACGCTGATGCTGCCGGTTGCGACCGTACTGGCGGAAGCAGCGAGCCCGCAGCTGCCGTCGCGAAAGCTGGAGCGCTCCGCGGTGATCCTGTTCGTCGACGACGATCCCTTGATCGCGATGTCGACCACGGAGATGCTGGAGGACCTCGGTCATCACGTGATTGGCGCCACCTCGGGCCTGCATGCGCTCGATATCCTCCGCAGCGAGCAGCCGCTCGATCTGATGATGACCGATCACGTGATGCCTGGGATGACCGGGCTCGAGCTTGCCGCCGCCACCCGCAAGGTGCGTCCGTCGCTGCCGATCCTGCTCGCCACCGGCTATGCCGAATTGCCCGACGGCGTGCAGGTCGACCTGCCGCGGCTGGCGAAGCCATATCATCAGGACCAGTTGCGCGATCGGCTGGACCAATTGCTGCGGTGAACGTCGCCCCAGCTCTCTCCACGTCATTGTGAGGAGCGAAGCGACGAAGCAATCCACGCCTCCGCAAGTGGCGCGATGGATTGCTTCGCTCCGCTCGCAATGACGTCGGAGCATTTCGGCGCCGCCCGACTACCCTACCATCCGCTCGCGGCCGGCCCAGAAGCTTGCCTTCAGCACCTTCTTGTCGACCTTGCCGACGCCGGTCATCGGCAATGCTTCAACGAAACGGATCTGCTTCGGCGCGTGCGCCGGACCTTTCTTCGCTTTCACCAGGTTGATCAGCTCATCGGCATCCGGCCGCGCGCCGCCGCGGGCGACGATGACAGCGGTGACCGCTTCGCCCCATTTGTCGTCGGGCACGCCGACGACCGCGACCATCGCGACATCGGCATGCTGCGACAGCACGTCCTCGACCTCGCGCGGGAAGATGTTGAAGCCGCCGGAGACGATCATGTCCTTCTTGCGATCCAAGATGTACATGTAGCCGCGCTCGTCGGCGCGGGCGATGTCGCCGGTATGCAGCCAGCCGTTCTTCAGTGTCTCCGCTGTCGTGTCGGGCCGCTTCCAGTATTCCGCCATCACATGCGGCGCGCGCACGCAGATCTCGCCAGCTTCGCCGGCTCTGACCTCCTCGTCATTGTCATCAAGGATCTTCACGTCGCAGACCGCGATCGGGAAGCCGCAGGACAGGAGGAGCTCGGGCGTCTTCGGATCGTGGTCGGCCTTGCGCAGCACCGACACCGGATAGCATTCGGTCTGGCCGTAGAGCTGCGAGAACACCGGCCCGATCCGCTCGATGCCTTCGACCAGCCGGCTCGGCGACATCGCCGAGGCGCCATAAAGCAACAGTTCAAGCGAGGAGAGATCGGTCTTATCAAGCGCGGGATGATCGAGCAGCACATAGATCATGGTCGGCACGAACAGCGTGAAGTTGATCTTCTCCCGCTCGATCGTCTTGAACACGGCCTCGGGATCGAAACCTTTGAGCATGTGCACGGTGCCTCCGCGCATCAGCGTCGGCAGCACCTTGGTGCCGGCAACGTGGCTGATCGGCGCCACCGTGAGATAGCGCGGCGTGTCGGGGATCTCGAAATCGGCGAGGATCGCGCCGGCGAAGCCGCCATATTCGCGGTGATAACGCAGCGCGCCCTTGGATTTGCCTGTGGTGCCACCGGTATAGTTCAGCGTCGCGATGTCGTCCGGTCCGGCCAGGCAACGCGCGGTAGCGTGCCCCGCCTGCTCGATCGCCTGCAACAGGTCGATGCCGTAATCGGCCGGGCCGAGGGTAAACAAGGTTTTGATATTCGTGGCCTTCGTTGCGAGGTCGCCGCCGCGGTCGCGGAAGGTCGCGGCATCGATGATCAGCATCTGCGCGTCCGAATCCTCGATCTGGAAGAGCTGGTCGTCCAGTGATCCCAAGGGATGCAGCCAGGTGATCGCAAGTCGCGCGAGCTGCGCGGCGACGCCGGCACACCAGGCGTCGGCGCGGTTGGCGCTCAGCAGCGCGACGCGGGTGCCGGGCGCGAAGCCGAGCCGCATGAACACGTTCTGGATCCGCCCGATCAGGTCGGTCGCGCCCTGGTAGGTGATCGATCCATCAGGCCAGCTAAAGGCCGTGCGCGAGGGATAGCGTGCCAGCGCCCGCAGCGTCTGTTCGCATACCGGTGGAAACGCATGGAGCGGATGGCTCATCTGAAAGATTCCTCCCTGCCGATTTTGTGTCTGGCATTTCTTCGTGCCAATGTTGACGATGACGCTAGCACAACAAGGAAGCGGCTCAAGCCGGGAGAGGGAAGGAACGCCTTGCCGTCGGACAACTTTCGCTCGCGCGTTCGCGAACGCCTCGCGCTGCCGCTGATTGCGGCGCCGATGTTTCTGGTCTCCGGCGTCGAGCTGGTGGTCGCCGCCTGCCGCAATGGCGTGATCGGTTCGTTCCCCACGGTGAATTGCCGCGAGACGGAACAGCTCGATCAATGGCTCGCCGAGATCGAAGATCGATTGCAGCGTCATTCCGACGCGAGCGGGAAGACGGCCGCGCCGATCTGTCCGAACCTGATCGTGCATCGCTCCAACGCGCGGCTGCCGCAGGATCTTGAGGTGCTGCTGCGTCACAAGCCGGAGATGGTCATCACCTCGGTCGGCTCGCCCACGCCTGTACTGGCACCGCTGCATGATACAGGCGCGCTGGTGTTCGCCGACGTCGCATCGATCCGCCATGCCGAGCGCGCGGTCGAGGCCGGCGCCGACGGATTGGTGCTGCTCACCGCGGGCGCGGGCGGGCAGACCGGCTGGCTCAATCCGTTCGTGTTCGTGCGCGCGGTCCGTGCCTTTTTCGATGGTCCGATCGTGCTCGCCGGCGGCATCTCAGATGGCCACGCCCTCCGCGCCGCCGAAGCGCTCGGCTGCGACCTCGCTTATATGGGCACAAAATTCATCGCCACGCGCGAGAGCATGGCGGACGAGCGCTACAAGCAGATGCTGGTCGCAAGCGGCGCTGACGACATCCTGCTCACCACCGCCTTCACCGGCTTGCAGACCAACATGCTGCGGTCCTCGATCGAAGCCGCCGGCCTCGACCCGGACAACCTGCCGCAGCGCGGGGCCATCGACATCGGCAAGGATATCGACATCGGCGCCCGCGAAAGCCGCCCCAAGCGCTGGCGCGACATTTGGAGCGCCGGCCATTCGGTCTCCGGCGTGACTGACGTGCTCGCGGTGGATGAACTGGTGGCGCGGACGGTTGAGGAATATCGTGCAGCGGCGCGCCGTATCGAGCTCTCCTAGCTGGTACCCATCCTGCCGTCTGGCTCGCAACCCTGTGTTCACTATTTAACCCGGCCTTAACCACGTTCGCCCCAACAATAGCCGCGCAGGACAGCCCGCCGCCACGGCCGGGCTGGCGCAGGACCAAAGGGGATGCGACGTGCTTCTTGAGGCCTCTCTCACCAAAACCCCCGCGACCCTTGATGAGCTTCGGACCCGTGTCCGCCACGCCTTGCAGCGCCATCCGCTCTGTCGAAACGTCGAATTCGACGTCGTCAGGATGCCCCGCACCCGCCGGACCAACTGGACCATCAGCCTGCATTCGGTATCAGGGTCCGCGCTGTTCGAGGCCCATGACATCGTCGCCGACATCCAGGAAGCCTATGAACTGGCCGTCGCGGCCTGATTTTCGCTTTCTTGGATACGATTTTTTCGGCCTTTTCCCGCCTTGGCGGTTCCGAGGGCATGCTAACGCCGCAATTGGCGTTCAATTTCAAAGGGTAATCCGGCCGGGATGGAGACGTCGTTGACCAGGGCCATGACCATCATCGCGCTGACCTGCTTCCTCGTGGTCGGCGCCGCCGCCACCAGCATTTTGAGCCGTGACAGCGTGCCGATGCCGCGCAGTGTCGCGGAAGACGCCGCGCCCGTTCATCCCGTCTCCAACAAGGAGAGCAAGAAGGACCGCCTCGCGGTGGTGGCCTACGCGCTCGCCGCCTATGAGCCGCAGCCGCAGACCCCGGCGCAGGCGCAGCTTCAGGCGCAGGCCCAGGCCGCCATCCCGGACCTGACGGCCTCCCTGCGCCAGGCCTATGCCTCGGCCGAGCCGGCCGATGTCGGCCTGCCGAAACTGACCGAGCCGCCTGCGAACCAGCCCGCAGCCGCCCAGCCGACCATGCCGGCGCCCGCGAAGCCGAAGGCTGCCGCCAAGCCCGCGCCGCAGAAGAACTACGCGCTGCTCAGCGACGCGCAGATCGCCGGCATCAAGGATCGGCTGAAGCTGACCTCGTCGCAGGAATATTACTGGCCGGCGGTCGAGACCGCGCTCCGCGCCGTCGCCCGCAAGATCCACCAGAAGCGCCAGGCTGATCCGAATGCGAACGGCGTGCCGATCGATCCGGACTCCGATGAAGTGCAGCAATTGAAATCGGCGGCAATGCCGCTCCTGTTCCAGCTCCGCGAAGACCAGAAGAACGAAGTCCGCTCGCTCGCCCGCGTCATCGGCCTGGAAAAAGTCGCCGCGATGATCTGAGCGCGCCGCTCCGCCCTCGCGTCTTTTGAAATCTCCTTCATCCGCGACGTTGCGCTTGGTCGCACAGGTTTTTGTCGCGGAGGTTCCGCAGGAACATCGCTTCCGCTCGCACGTTGCTCGCGGCGTAGGAGAGGGAGCCCGTCATGCGCACAATGACCGCATTTTTTGCGGGGGTGGGAACTGTGGTCATCGCGATCGCCGTTGGCCTCGGTGGCGGCATGGTGATCGCAAACATCGTAAGCCCGCATCAGCCAAAAGCGGGCGCCGAGCTGACAAAGCTCGAGCGGCGCGCGGCGGAGCCTGTCGCGGCATCGAATGCACCGGCTGAGCCGGTACCCTATCTTGCAGCGACCCGGGCCGCCGCGACCCATCCGGTCGTCGTCGATCCCGCGCCGCAAGCGCCGCCGCAGCAGGCCGAGCCGGCGCAGCAAACCAACACCACTCCAACCAACGCGGCGTCGAGCGAGCCGGAGCGCGGTCCCAATGCATTTGCGCAGCCTGCAGCCAACGCACAGCCGTCGGCGCAAACCGCCGCGCGCACTTCGTCGGCTTCTTCCGGCGACGCGCTGGCAAGAGCACGCGACGCCGAATCCAAGCGTGACGCCCGCCGTGTCGAGCAGCGGCGCAAGGCGGAGCGCCGACAGCAATGGGCTGAGCGTCGCCGCGTCCGCGAGCCGCGCGATGACGAACTGCGCGACGTCGAGCGCAGCGTCAGGGAAGATACCGAGCGGTCACGCGTCTTGGAGGCCGAACCGGTAAGCGTCGGGACGCCGAGGATCAGGCTGTTCGGCGACGAGGACTAGAGCGTTTTCGAGCGAAGTGGACACCGGTACGCGTGAAGAAAACGCGTCAAAACAAGAATCTAGAGCTTCGGTTCTGATCCATCAGATCCGAAAATGCTATAGTCTGGCAGTCGAGCGATCTGCGATTAATGCAGCAAGTCGTACGCCGCGACGCGATTGATGTCGGCCAGGCGCCGATCGGCATTTGCCTCAAGGTCGAGGCTTCCAACCAGCTCAAGCAGACGCTGATAGGCATGGTCCGCGATATCAACGGGCAGAGGCTCTTCATCGAAGGTTTCGATATAGCCACCAACGAGATCGCTCAGCAGCCGGCACAAGGCCTGCTGCCCGGGCTCGTCCTTCACCAAGGCGTCTAGTTTTTGCTGGAAGTTTCGGAAGGTTCGCAAGCCATGGTGTTGTTGCGAGAGCCATGCATGCAAGTCGTTCATATCAGCCTCTTCATGCTACGGAAGAAGCTACCGGCTTATACACGCGGCCGGCTCCTGGCGCCACCGCAATTTTTTTGCGCTGCGGCCCTTGAAGAAGACGGAACAGGCAACTTCAATTTTCGTTGCGCCAGCCTCCCAACAGGAAAACTCTGCGCGGTCTGCGATTTGCTCCCGCCTGCGCCTGGACGTCGGTGAGATCGACGCTGCTTCGCTTCATCAGGACCTTGGCGACGATTCCGATCACGACGAAGGGCGCGACGTAGATCGCGAACACCTCGAGTGCGCGCATGGCACCGCTCCACATGATTGCGGACCCGACCATTATAGCACAGGGCGTTTTTTCATGTCGGCAAAGCAAGCTGCGCTGCGCTGACGCATGGATTGCCGGAACGGTGCAGTGCGGAAGACTGCGCGGCAGAGCCGCCGCCATCCCGGCTTAATGCCGGTTCGGGCGAGCTTCCGCCCACCTCGCCGATATCGAAATTGCGCAGGCGTGCTAATATCTCCAGTTCTTCGCGCCCAAGTATTCTTTACGCCCAAGTATTTTCGGTAACGTCTCTTGGGTGACGTCTGCATGCAAAGAGGAGAATTCAACTTAACGAAATAACAGGGAGGACAGATCATGGCTCGCATAAGTCGGCGTAAGCTTCTGAAGCTTTCCGGCGGTGGTGCAGTGGCGGCGAGGGCTGGGGGACTGGCGTCAATCCTTGCCCTGAAGCAGGCACCAGCCTTCGCACAGGCAACGACGATTCACTGGCTGCGCTGGAACGATTTCGTTCCTGCCTCGGACGAGGTGCTCCGCAAGGTGATCGTTCCCGAATGCGCCAAGGCGCTCGGCATCAAGCTCAACATCGAGATGATCAACGGCAACGATATCCAGGCACGCACCACCTCCGCGATTCAGTCCGGCACCGGTCCCGACGTGATCTGCGCGCTGAACAACTGGGCGCAGCTCTATCCCGAGAGCGTCGTCGACGTCAGCGATGTGGCGGAGGAGATCGGCCAGGCGCAGGGCGGTTTCTACGAGGAATCACGCGTCGTCGCCAATGACGGCAAGAAATGGATCGCGGTCCCCTGGTGCGTGCTCGGCGCGCAACTGGCGTACCGCAAGTCCTGGTTCGCGGAGATCGGGTACGAGGCGCCGAAGTTCCCGCAAACCTGGGAGGAATATCGCGAGGCTGGCAAGAAGCTGAAGGCGAAGGGCCGGCCGCTGGGGCAGACGGTCGGCCACAGCTTCGGCGACCCGCCGACCTATGCCTATCCGTATCTTTGGTCATGGGGCGGCAAGGAGGTCGAAGCGGACGGCAAGACGGTGACGCTGAACTCCAAGGCGACGGTCGATGCCGTCAACTTCGCGGTCGGCTTCTGGAACGACGCCTATGACGAGGGTGGGCTCGCCTGGGACGACACCAGCAACAACCGCGCCTTCCTCGCAGGCACGATCAGCTCCACGTTGAACGGCGCCTCGATCTATCTCGAGGCCAAGCGCAAGCCCCAGGTCTATCTGACTGAAACCGGCACCCCGCTCTGGCAGGACATCCTGCACTCGCCGCTGCCCAAGGGCGCCGCCGGCCAGTTCGGCTATCACCTGCCGATGTCCAACATGCTGATGAAGTATGTGAAGGACCCAAAGCCCGGCAAGGAGTTCCTGCGCTGGATCACCTCCAAGCCGGTCTATCAGGCGTGGTTCGACTCGCAGCAGGGCTATTCCGTCGGGGCCACCACGGTTTGGGAGCAGGACAAGCTCTGGGACAACGACCCTGTGATGCTGCCATTCCGCACCGCGGCGCGAGCTGGACGTTTCCCCGGCTACGCCGGACCAGCCGATCGTCGCGCAGCCGAAGTGCTCAGCAAGTACATCATCGTCGACATGACGGCAAAGGCGATACAGGGCATGCCGGCGCAAGACGCGGTGAAATGGGCGCACGACGAGGTCGCAAGGATTTATGCCGCTTGAAGCCGCTTCCTCGGCGCGCTAGGTTTTGATCTCGCCTCGGTGCTGCGGCCCGCGGCCGCAGCGCTCCGGCATCCGCTCGGAGAATCGCGCGATGGCCGTCGACTATGTCGCCGCCGCCAAACCCTATGTGGCCGCGCCGCGCCGCGGGCCGGTTACGCGAGTTCTTGAGAACGAGCGCTGGTTCGCGTTCTTTCTGCTGCTGCCGACCGCGGTATTGCTCGGCCTCTTTATCGCCTATCCCTTCGTCAAGGGCGTGCTGCTGGCGGTGACCGACGCCAAGGTCGGCGTGCCCGGAAATTTCGTCGGACTGCAGAATTTTGCGGTGCTGATGAACGACAGCATCTTCCGCATCGCGGTCTGGAACACCATCCTCTACACGGCGGTGACGACCGTCTTCAAGCTGGCGCTCGGCTTGTGGCTTGCTCTGCTGCTCAACCGCCACTTTCGGGCAAAGGCCCTGACCCGGGCCTTCATCCTGTTGCCCTTCATCATCCCGACCGTGCTCTCGACCTTCGCGTGGAAGTGGATGTTCGATCCGACTTTCAGCGTCATCAACTGGACGCTCTTTCACCTCGGCATCATCCGCACCCGCATCAATTGGCTCGGCGACCCCCAACTTGCCCTGATCTCGGTGATGATCGTCAATGTCTGGCGCGGCGTGCCGTTTTACGCAATCAGCCTGCTCGCCGGATTGCAGACCATCAGTCCGGAGCTCGCCGAGGCGGCCGCGATTGACGGAGCGCGGCCCTGGCAGCGCTTCCGCTACATCACCTGGCCCTTGCTGCTGCCCGTCACCATGGTTGTGGTGCTGTTCTCGGTAATCCAGACATTCGCCGATTTCCAGCTCGTCTACATCCTGACCGGCGGCGGACCGGCCAACGCCACGCAGCTCTTCGCCACCTACGCCTATCAGATCGGCGTCGGCACGGGTCTGTTGGGCGAGGGCGCGGCGATATCGCTCGCCATGTTCCCGGTGTTGCTCGTCGTCGTCGTCGTGCAGCTCCTCTACATCCGACGCGTGGAGACACTCTGATGATAGAGGGCGCGCGCTGGCGTCGTTGGGTCTTCTTCAATCTCCCGCTCGCGCTGTTCGTGATCGGGCTGCTGTTCCCGTTCTATTGGATGATGGTGACGACGGTGCGGCCGGACGCCGAGCTCTATCGTCCCTGGATGGCGCCGAACTACACGCCGTTCTGGACGCTCAATCCGACCCTTGACCATATCCGGTATCTCCTCAACGAGACGCTCTTCAACAGGTGGATGCTGAACACCTTCTTCATCTCGGTGCTTGCCACATTGATCTCGCTGTTCTGCGGGCTCCTCGCCGGCTACGCGCTCTCCCGGCTCAAATTTCCGTTCGCCGGCAGCCTCGGCACTGGAATCTTCGTCACCTATCTGGTGCCGCAGACGCTGCTGTTCATTCCGCTCGCCGATATCATCCGCAACTTCCGCCTCGGCGATACGCCATGGGCGCTCGTTCTCACATACCCCACCTTCCTCATCCCGTTCTGCACCTGGCTGCTGATGGGCTACTTCAAGGCGATCCCGCGCGAGCTCGAGGAATGTGCGCGCATCGACGGCGCGACCCGCTGGCAGGCGATGGTCTACATCGTCTTTCCGGTCGCTGTGCCCGGCATCCTCTCGGCCGGTATCTTCGCCTTCACGCTGTCGTGGAACGAGTTCATCTATGCCCTCGTCTTCCTGTCCTCGCCGGAGCAGAAGACGGTCTCCGTCGGCATCACCTCGGAGCTGGTCCGCGGCGACGTATTCTACTGGGGCTCGCTGATGGCCGGCGCCCTGCTCGGTTCGGTGCCGGTGGCGCTGATCTATTCCTTCTTCGTCGAGTACTACGTCGCCGGCATCACCGGGTCCGTCAAAGGGTGAGGCAAAGGGTGAGCCATGTCTCGGGTCATCATACGGAGCTTGAACAAGAGGTTTGACGGAGTCCATGCCGTCAAGGATGTCAATCTTGATATCCACGACAAGGAATTCGTGGTGCTCGTCGGTCCCTCGGGCTGCGGCAAAACCACGACGCTCCGCATGGTGGCCGGGCTCGAATCGATCACTTCGGGCGAGATCATGATCGGTGACCGCATTGTCAACGAGCTGCCGCCGATGGACCGCGACATCGCCATGGTGTTCCAGAACTACGCCCTTTATCCGCACATGAGCGTCTACGACAACATGGCGTTCGGCCTGAAGATGCGCGGGTTCGATCGCACCGAGATATCTAACCGAGTGAAGGCCGCAGCCGAAATCCTCGGCATAGAGGAACAGTTGCAACGCAAGCCGCGGCAGCTCTCCGGCGGCCAGCGGCAGCGCGTCGCCTTGGGCCGCGCCATCGTTCGGCATCCGCAGGTGTTCCTGTTCGACGAGCCGCTGTCGAACCTCGACGCCAAGCTGCGCATCCAGATGCGGGTGGAGATCAAAAAGATCCACGTCCGCCTCGGCACCACCGCGATCTACGTCACCCACGACCAGGTCGAAGCGATGACGCTCGGCGATCGCGTGGTCGTCATGAAGGATGGTCTCGTTCAGCAGGTGGGCGAACCGCTGGAACTCTACAACGAGCCCGCCAACCGTTTCGTCGCAGGCTTCATCGGCTCGCCAGCCATGAACTTCGCGACGGTGGAAATGGCTGATACCGAGGGTGCCCTCTGGGCCCGCCATGAAGGCATCCGCATCAAGCTGCCGGCCGCCATCGCAGGCCGGCTCCGGCCGCATGTCGGAGAGAATGTCACGCTCGGCATCCGGCCGGAGGATCTGCGCGTCGCATCCGGCAGCGAGGAGGCGGATCTCAGCTTCGATGCCGTGGTCGAGGTCATCGAGAAGCTCGGCTCCCAGATTCTCCTCGACGTCAGGGTCGGTCCCAACACGATGGTGGCCGCAGTCGAACCGACCGTCAAAGCGAAAGTCCACGACCGTCTTCGCCTCGCACTGAATCCTGACCGGCTGTACTTCTTCGACCGCGTGTCGCAGGCGGCAATCTGATGTTGTGTGCCACCTCGTACACTGCTGGGTTGTAAGGACTATTCGCCGGATCGCCTTTGACAGGCTGGTGGTGAAACATGAAGGACGTACTCGTTTTCCTGTCTCCGTCGCGCAGAGATGACCTCTCGCGCGGCGCGCATTATGCGATCGCCCTGGCTCGCATGTATGGGGCGCATCTATCTGCATTGATTGCAGATGTGGAGACCGACCTCCGCGACTCGCTGCCTGAACCGGACATTCGGCAAGTCGGGAGTCCTGCCGCCAGGTCAGCAACGTCAAGTGAACGGGTGGCACGAACGGCGGAGCTTGTTCAGTCCGCTGCGACGGCTGCAAACGTATCGTGTGACATTCTGCAGGCCGAAAACCAGTCCGTCTCGCTTCGCGAACGAATGATCCATTGCACCCAGGTGCACGACGTCCTGGTGATCGATGTGCGCGGATCACTTGATGCGCCGCGCAAAGAACTGGTCGAGGCCGCCCTGTTTGCGAGCGGTCGTCCAATTGTCTTCGTGCCACCAAACACCCCTGTGCTCGCAAAAGACCGGATTGTCGTTGCATGGGACGGAACACGCTCGGCAGTTCGTGCAGTGCACGACGCCTTGCCCCTTCTCGCTCAGGCGCGTGAGGTGCTCGTCGTATCGGTCATGGACGACAAGCTGTTTCCGACACCTCATTCCGGACACGCACTCTGCCGCTATCTGGCGCGGTGGCAGGTTGATGCCAAATTCAGCACGATCCGTCGTGAGACTCTGAACGTCGGCGCGACCCTTCTGGCCTATGCGCAGCAAGCAGGCGCGGATCTGCTGGTGATGGGCGCGTTCGCACATGGATTCGAGCGCGAGCTGATGCTCGGCAGCGCAACGCGAGATATCTTCAACGGGAGGATCGAAATTCCCGTACTGTTGTCGCACTAGTTTCTTCTGACGCGCACGACGAGATAGAGAGGCCGCATCAAGATCCGCGAGTCCCGATGCGCGATGCCGCATGGCAATGGACGTTCATGACGCGCAACAACAGTCGTCGGCCGTCGAGTAGATCCAGTGCGTACGTGCACCTCAGCTTGCGACAGGCACTATTCCGGCACGATGCTTGTCCGCACTGGCCTCACCCTGTTTGAGCGGAAGGTTCGCAGGGTGAGCCTTAGCGAGGCCGGCGCGCAGCTCTATCCTGTGCTGCGGGAACGGTTCGAAGCGTTCGAGGCCGTGCTTGAACGACTCTCGCAGTCAAAGAGGCCCGCGCAAGTGACGATTTCGGCGACCAACGCCTTCACGGTGAAATGGCTCGTCCTGAAAGTTGCCGGTTTCCGAAAGCTGCATCCCGGCGTCGACCTGCAACTCCATGCGTCGGACGAGGCCGTCGACTTCGTAGCCAGCTCCGTCGACATCGCAATCCGCTACGGCACAGGGCCGTATCCAGGCCTCATTTCAGAGCCGATGTTTGCGGACGAGTTCGCACCGCTCGTTAATCCGAATCTCGGCGTGCGCGATCTCGCGGACTTGAACCGTCGTCCCCTGATCCACTTTGAATGGACAAGAAAGCACCCGTTCAATCCGACCTGAGAGAACTGGTTTGCAAAGGCCGGGTTGTCGTGCCCCTCGAACCTCGGACAGCTCCGATTTTCGGACGAAGGTTATGCCATCCAGGCGGCTGTCGCGGGCCAGGGGATCGCGCTGCTCAGTCTGGCCCTCGTGGCCGACGAACTCGCCGCCGGCCACCTCGTACAGCCGTTCGGCCCTAAGGTGGACGGGTTCACTTATCATCTGGTGACAAGTGAAGATCGCGCGAAGAACCCACGCGTGCAAGCCGCGGCTGAATGGCTCCGGTTGGAAGTGATGTCCCTAAAGCCCTGAACCGGCAGCAACAGTCTTCGCTATATCCCGCGATGGAGGAGGCATCTCGATGTCTCCGTGACGCCGATGTAGTCGCAGCGATAGCCGGCTCGGGCGCAAGCCCCAAGAGTAAGCCCCGCGTTCTGCGGGCTTTTTTCCTCTTCGATCGAAGTAGGGCGGGTGGCGGTGGCACTTAACGTCAGCATCTGATCCAAAAGCGGAACTGAGTTTCGCTCGCTCGCCCATCTCTTGATCCAGCACATCATGTGGGCGAGGTGGCTATCACGGTTGCTGCTTCGCCGCTCCAAGCTTTGGCCAAAGCATTCCAGCGGGCTTGCGATAGTTCATATACTCCCCGGCGAGGGGCGACGGCCCAACGCTGCCCATTCAACTCCTGGCGAGAATGTTGGATCGTGACAAACGTAATCATTTAGGGTGTTGCGAAGCGCGCGATCGCGGCGTCTGCTCATGCGGAGGAGCGTGCGCCCGAGGCAGGGCCGCGCGTACCGGAATGATATGATGATCAACATACAATGGATGGCTCTGCTCCTGGCTATGGTGGTGGGCGGGGCGCATGCGGCAACACCGTTGGCGCTCGAGGCGCAGAACGGGATGGTTGTGAGTTCGCAACACCTCGCCTCTGAGGCAGGCCTGGAGATTCTGAAGGCTGGCGGCAACGCCATCGATGCGGCTGTCGCCGTAGGCTACGCCGAAGCGGTCGTAAATCCGTGTTGCGGCAATCTTGGTGGCGGCGGGTTCATGGTGATGCATTTGGCCGATGGTCGCGACCGGTTCATCAACTTTCGCGAAACTGCGCCGGCAGCGGCGAGCGAAAAGATGTATCTCGACGTCGGCGGCAATCCGATTCCGGGCGCCAGCCGATTTGGCTACAAGGCGGTTGCTCTCCCGGGAACGGTCAAGGGACTGGATGCGGCCCTGACCGAATATGGGACGATGTCGCGCGCCGAGGTGATGGCGCCCGCGATCCGGCTTGCCCGCGATGGGTTCGCGCTAACCCGCGGTGACACCGACATCATGGATTATGCGGCAAGTCGGTTTCATAACGATCCGTCGGTCGCAAGCATCTTTCTGCGCCGCGACGGAAGCAACCTCCAGCCGGGCGACAGGTTGGTGCAGACGGATCTGGCGGTGACGCTCGAAGCGATCGCCAAGGACGGGCCGGACGCCTTCTACGCCGGCCGAATCCCGGCTGCGGTCGAGGCTGCGTCGAAGGCCGGCGGCGGAATCGTTAAAGCCGATGATTTTGCTCATTACAAGATCACCGAGACGGAGCCGCTGTACTGCACCTATCGCGGCTACGTCTTCGTCTCCGCGCCGCCGCCGAGCTCAGGCGGCACGACGCTGTGCGAGATCCTGAATGTCCTCGAGGGCTATGACATGGCGGCGCTTGGCTTCCACTCGGCCGCCTCGATCCACGTCATGGCCGAGGCCATGCGTCATGCCTATCTCGACCGCAATACGTATTTGGGCGATCCCGATTTCGTTAGAAATCCTGTTGATCGGCTACTGTCCAAGGACTACGCAGCAGCCATCCGAGCCAAGATTCTGCCCGACAAGGCGACGCCTTCGGAGGCGGCGCGGCCCGGACTCGAGCCGCATGAACAAGGCGATACCACGCACTACTCGGTCATCGATCACGCCGGCAACGCTGTTTCTGTCACCTACACGCTCAACGGTCTGTTCGGCGCAGCGGTGATGGCGCCGGGGACTGGTTTCGTCCTGAATGACGAGATGGATGACTTCACCATCAAGCGCGGCGTGCCGAACATGTACGGGCTGGTGCAGGACCAGGCGAATCTCATCGCGCCGAACAAGCGCCCGCTGTCATCGATGACCCCGACGCTGATCACCCGGAACGGCAAAGTCTTTGCTGTGCTCGGCAGCCCGGGCGGCCCGCGCATCATCACCATTACACTTGAGGCCGCGCTCAACATGATCGATCACGGCATGGAGCCGCGGCAGGCAGTCGATGCGCCGCGGATCCATCTTCAAGGCCTGCCTGACGAACTCGACTACGAGCCGTATGCGATCTCACCCGACACCGCAAAGCTGCTTCGTGAGATGGGCTACAAACTGGTCGAACAGACACCGTGGGGAGCGGCTGAGCTCATCGCGATCGGTCCTCCCGATGGCGGCGCTGCAGGTCCGCGCTCGTCCGGCAATGATGCCGCTCGGAGCGGCAGGATGCGGCCCGGCTATTTCTACGGCGCCCACGATGATCGGCGACCGGCCGGGAGCGCCGCGGGAGAATAGAGCGTATACCTTCGCAAAGCTGCAGCTGAGTTCCCAAGGCCGCGAAGGTGACCGATGCAGCCTGGAAGGTCGGACAATAGGCAGCGTCAGACCAGCTTCTTGCGCTTCGTCGTGGCCAAATCGGCCAGGCTCATCTGATCCAATACATCCGACATGGCATCGCGAACCCGTGTCATTGTGATGCGTACGACGCATTTGCGAGGATCTTCGCAGTCCTCGCATGGCTGGTAGGCCGTACGGCTTGCGCAGGCGATGGGCGCTAGCGGACCATCGAGCTCTCGGATCGCCTGCCCGATATTGATAGCGTGCGGCGGCCGAGCCAGCATATAACCGCCGCCCGGTCCCTTCTTCGTATGCACGAGGCCGGCTTTGCGGAGATCGCCCAGGATCGTGTCCAGGAATTTCTTGGAGATGTTGTTGGTCTGCGCAATGTCGATGGACTGAATCGTTTCGCCGGGTTTCAGGGCCGCCAGATGGACGAGTGCCTTGAGGCCATATTTTCCCTTGGCTGTTAGCATCTGATGTCTTCGAATTAGAATAGGTAATAGATATACTATAGGATATATCGCCGCCATTTGGCGGTTATCTTGGAATAATTCACACGTTGATGCGGCCATTGAAAGATAAGGCTTCTGAATTGGCCGCGCCCCGACTTCAACTCCCGCTCAAAGCGTTCGCAAGAACGCGGCGAGGGCGGCTTTCTCTTCGTCGGAAAGACCGAGCGGCCGGATGTGAGACGACAGTTGCGCCGCGAACGGATAAAGCGGATATTCCGCTTCGCTGCGGTTTCGCGCCCATACCTCACCGCCACCGCGATCGTAGAGGTTGATCGCGCCTTCAAGTGTCGGAAAAAGCCCGTTGTGCATATAGGGCGCAGTCTCTCCGACATGACGCAGGCTCGGTGTGCGGAAACGCCCGACGTCGTCAGGGAGATGGGTGACCTGGTAACGGCCGAGATCCTGCGCCTTCTCGCCGAAGAACGAGATCTTCAGATTGTGGAAGCGATCGTCCGTCAATAGCGGGCCGAAGTGGCAGTTGGCGCATCGCGCCTTGGTCCGGAACAGGTGCAGGCCCCACAATTCCTGTTCGGTCAGCGTGTTCCGGTCGCCGTCTGCGAAGCGATCGAAGCGCGTCTCGGTCTCGAGATGGGTTTGAAAGGCAACGAGCGCATCCGCGAGTGCGTCTGCCGAAATCGGTCCCGCGCCGTAAACCTCCGCGAAGCGGGCTGCATAGTCGGGATCGGCGCGCAGGCGCGCCAGCACGGAATCCAGATCCGGATTGCTCATCTCCTCAGATATCGTGAGCGGCAACAGCGACTGGGCCGCCAGAGACGATTCCTCGACCATCCCAGGCCAGATACGGCCGCAAGGCGACGTTCTGGAGCGATGGAGGATTACGCCGCCCGCGGGCAAGCGCATGCCCCGGCGCCGTTGCGGTCCCGCTGCTCCAGCCGTGCTGCGCATTGTGGCATGTCGAACAGGCGAGATCGTTGCCGGCAGAGAGCGTCGCGTCGTGGAAGAGACGCGCGCCAAGCGCGATATGACGTTGCTCTTGGGTGGATGGGGACGACGGCAGGTTCAGCTTGCCGAGCTCAACAAAGGCAACGTCAGCGTCGAGCCACGGTGCAGGCCATTCGGTTGCAGAGCGTGCGTAGGACTGCCGCAGCGTCGACAGATGCTCATCCCCTGGTGTCGCCGACGTTGCATGCGCGAAGATCATGCCGAGCATCGTCAGAGCGGTTACGCCAATCGCACCACAAAGGCTTGCCGCTTTACTTGAAGGAATCGCGCGGCTCAATGGCAATCAGGACCTGCCTGGTCCCTGTAGACCTCGAAGGAGGCGAGCTCCGCCCACCGTTCTCGCCGTCGCCGCCATTGCTCAGAGCTGCCTATCGCAGCCAGCGCGCGCCCGATCGTCACGGCGAGATCGGTTCGACGCTTTGCCACGGCAATCACGAGTGAAGTCGGATCGACGGGAGGCAAGGTCGCCGAGAATTTCTGCCAGGATCGCTTCGTGAACAAGGGATCAAGCACCGCGCGGTCGTGAAAGGTGGCTGCGCATTCGCCGGTCCTCACAAGCATCAAGGCTTCCGCCGGTGCCCGCAAGGTCCGTATCTCGGCGCCGAGCGATTGGGCGAGTTTCTGCCCGCGATCATTGGCGAGGGTGACGCAAACCACGCGGCCTCTGAAGTCGCTCCACTGCCGCAACGGCCGGTCCGAGCGCATGACCGGGCTCAGGCCGGACTCGTATCCCGTCGGCAATATCTCCGCCGCCTTGCGCAGCGGATCATCATCGGCGACGCGCGCCAGCACCGCGTCCACTCGATTTTCATTCAACGCCGCGAGCCGGTCCGCGGGCGGCACGAGCACGAGCTTCACGTCGGCACCAAGCCGTTCCCCGATCTCGTTCGCGAGATCGGTTTCGAATCCCTCCTCGATGTAGAGGCGCATGTCAGGTGCCTTGGCCGGCGGCACATAGGCGATGCCAAGCCTCAACTGATGCGCGTTATCGGTTTTATCACGAGGCCTCTCGGCAGATGCGAAATCAGACGAGGCAAAGCCCAGCTCGCCTCGTACGGTCACGATCGCTCCGCCGATCAGGACAGGCAGCAGCAAGCCGGACACAACGGCAGCGAGGATTTGCCAGATCGGCAAGCGTGCGTTGTTGGCGTTCATCGCGTGATCTTCTGCGCTGATTTCATGAAGCGAGCTGGCACGTGTGCTGCGAATAATCGTCCTTGAACTGAGATGATTACAGAATAAAGTTGTCTATAGAACATATAGACTTATCGCGATGATGAAGTATCGTGAAAACGTTCATTTGTCATCACTGAACGGGGAATTCACATGCGAACCACGCGCGCGGCAAGCAGCAGGCGCCCATTCGGTTATCTAGCAGTGGCGGGCGCGCTCCTCGCCGTCGCACACATCGCTCCAGTACGCGCCGCCGAGCCGCTGCCGGAAATCAATCTGCAGCTCACGCCCTGGACGGTGATCGCGCGCGAGAAAGGCTTCTTCAAGGAGGAGTTCGACAAGATCGGCACCAGGAAGATCAACCTCATCGCCTCTGGCGCCGCTGAATTGATCGGTGCAGAATCCGCCGCGGTCAAGGGCGGCGCGATCGCGATCGCGCAGCGCATGATCTATCCGGCCACGGTCCACCGTGCGAACGGTCTCGATGGCGAGATCATCTGGGTTTCGGAGGCGTCCAATCGTTATCGCGCGCCCATTCTCGCCCGCGCCGACAACGACAACATCAAGTCCGTCGCCGACCTTGACGGAAAGAAGTTCGGCTCGAGCCGCATAAGCTGCTATTGGTCGTCGCCGTTCGAGATCACGCAGAAGGCGGGGCTGCCGTTCGACTCGCGCGAGAAGCAGGGCCGGATACGCTACACCTCGATCGACAACACCGCCGTTGCGATCAGCGCGGTGCTCTCGGGCGCCGCCGACGCCACGACCTTCCATCTTGCGGCGGGCGCCGCCGCCACCGGCGCATGGCTGTCGGGTAAGCTCAAGGTGGTCGGCCGGTCGCCGGACGACGGCATCTATGTGAACAATGCGGGCCGCGTGACCTATTTCGCTCGCCGCGACTTCGTGGACAAATATCCAGACCTTGTGAAGGCGTTCCTTGCCGCGCGCGAGCGTACGCGCGAGTGGGCCGCCGATCACGTCGACGAAGCGGCCGAGATCGTCGCCAAGGAGACGCGCGTTCCGATCGAGGTCGCGAAGTTCCAGATCACCCACGCCGGCGAATGGGAGTTCATGGCGGGCGAGCCGAATGCCGACCGTGCGCGCGATGCGATCAAGAAGTTCCAGGCCTGGTACATTGCCAACGGCGATGACATCCTCTCCGAGCGCAAGCTGACCGACGCGCAGATCGATGCTTTCGTCGATGGGCGCTTCTTCGCAGGCGGCACCCACTCGATCTACAACTGACGCGCGGACGTAACCGACGCGTACGCCTCGGCACGCGGCGAGTGCCGGGGCGTCGTAATGATCTGTGAAAGAATGTTGTCAGCATGACCGATAGCGTAGAGGCGATCGACGGCTCCGGAATCCGAACCGGCGGCTCGGCAGTCGCGGCGCGGCAAGGGCGCGCGTACAAGGGACCTGCGCTGATCGGCATTGTGCTGCCCGCGATCATCCTGACCCTATGGCAAACGGCGTCCACCCGCGGTTGGATCGATCCGGTGTTCCTGCCGGAGCCGATCACCGTCGCCACGGCGTTCTGGAAGATGCTGACCAAGCAGAACCTGGCGCTGGATTTTCTCGCCAGCGTCAAGATCGTCGGACAGGCGTTCATCTACGGCTCGCTCGTCGGCGTCGCGCTGGGGATCGCGGCGGGATTGTCGCGCAAGGTCGAGCAGTTCTTCGGCCCGACCTTCGATACGATCCGGCACATTCCCGGCATTGCCTGGCTGCCGCTGATCGTTCTCTGGCTCGGCATCGGCGCGCCCGCGAAAGTGCTCGTCATCGCCAAATCCGTGTTCTTCCCGGTATTCCTCAACACGCTCCAGGGCATTCGCAACGTCGACAAAACTTACGTCGAACTGGCGGAAGTCCTCACGCTGACGCGCAGGCAGCTCGTGCGCAAGGTGATCCTGCCGGCCGCCACGCCCTCAATCATGGTCGCGCTGCGCTATTCGGCTGGGCTCGCTTGGGCGCTTGTGGTCGTTGCGGAAGGATTGAGCGGACTGGAGGGGCTGGGCTTCCTGATCTTCCGCGCGCAGGGCCTGCTGCTCACGGATCAGCTTGTCGTCTGCATGGTCATCATCGGTCTCGTCGGCTTCGCAATCGACCGCAGCATGTATCTGTTGCAACGTCGCGTGCTCCGCTGGAAGCAGGGCTACGAAGGTTGAAGCACGCGACGGCGGCCGCATCACATCAACAGGAGTATGCCATGGCCGCATCCGGCCAGCTCGAGGTGAGGAACGTATCCAAGACCTATGCTGTCGCCGGCCGCCCGCCGGTGCACGTCCTGTCCCATGTGAATCTCGATGTGAAGCCGGGCGCGTTCGTTTCGCTGGTCGGGCCGAGCGGATGCGGAAAGTCGACGCTGCTGCGGCTGATCATCGGTCTCGACCGCGACTATCGCGGCGATATCCTTATCGACGGCCGGCAGGTCACCGGTGCCGCGCTCTCGCGGGGCATCGTGTTCCAGGATCACCGTTTGCTGCCGTGGCTGACGCTCGAGGACAATATCGGTCTGAGCCTGGAGAATTCGGGCAGGAGCGCCGCGGACAAGGCTGCCACGATCGCCGAGCATATCGCCCTTGTCGGCTTGAAAGGTTTCGAGAAGGCCTATCCGCATCAGCTGTCCGGCGGCATGGCGCAGCGTGCGGCGATCGCCCGTGGCCTGGTGAACCGCCCGGAGATCCTGCTACTCGACGAACCGCTCGGCGCGCTGGACGCTCTGACCCGGGTCCATCTCCAGGCCGAATTGCAGCGCATCTGGCGCGTCGAACAGATCACCATGATTCTGGTGACGCATGACGTGGATGAAGCGATCTACCTCAGCGACAGGGTCGTGGTAATGGCCGGCGGTCCCGGCCGGATCGTCGACGACATCAAGATCGACCTTCCACGCGACCGCGACCGTGCGGACCTTGAGTTCGCCAGCTACAAGCGACGAATCCTGTCCGCCATGGGCGAATATGGCGGCAAGCCGCAGGCGGCCTGATGGCCGACGTGCCTGTCCTGCGAGGTCCAATCATGCTGAGGTCGCAGACGACGGCACGGCTCCACGGTCTCAGCTTGCTTCGCAACGTGATCGTTGCGATCGGGCTCGCCGCGAGCGGGGCGGCCATAGCCATGGACACCGCCCCGTCAAGCGATCTTCCTGATTTGTCGGCGGTGCGGGTCGAGATCTATTCCGGCGAATACGAGAAAGCGGCCGCCAAGCTGCTGACGCTTGCAGAAACCATCCATCATGCCGACGTGTACAATCTGCTCGGCTTCTCGCTGCGCAAGCTCAGGCGCTACGACGAGGCGGCGCGGTGGTACAAGGAGGCCATCTTCTACGATCCGACCCACCGGCCGGCGCTGGAATACCAGGGCGAGCTGTTCATCGATATCGGCGATGTCGCGCGCGCAGAGAAGAACCTCGAGCTGCTGCGGCTATTGTGTCACCCCGGCGGATGCGAGGAATACGACAAGCTGAAAGATGCTCTCGCTCGCGCCGGACATAAGTCCAAATCCTAGATTCTTGCGCTCACACTGCCTGGATGGAGATCTATAGATGAAACGCTGGTTGCTCTCTGTTGTCGTTGGGGTCGCGCTCCTCGCCACGCCCGCCTGGGCGGAGCAGAAGATCAAGGTCGGCATTGCGGCCGGCGACGGCGATATCGTCTGGGCGAAGGTCAGGGAGATCGCCGCCAAGGACGGACTCGACCTCACTGTGGTGGTGTTCAACGACTATCTCTTGCCAAACGCCGCGCTCGACGCAGGCGATCTGGATGCAAACGCGTTCCAGCACAGGCCCTTCCTCGAGAACCAGATCAAGACGAGAGGCTACAAGATCACGCCGGTCGGCGAGACGATCGTCGCCCCCATCGGCCTCTATTCCAGGAAGGTGAAGTCCATCGGCGAGATCAAGGACGGCGCGTCGATCGGCATCCCGAACGATCCCTCCAATGGAGGGCGTGCGCTCCTGCTGCTGCAGGCCGAGAAGCTGATCAAGCTCAAGGACGGTGTCGGGATATCGCCGACTGTGCTCGACGTGACTGACAACCCCAAGAAGCTGCAGCTTCGCGAGATCGATGCGGCGCAGCTTCCACGCAGTCTCGATGACCTCGACGCCGCCGTGATCAACACCAACTACGCGGTCCCGGCCGGGCTGCTTCCGGGCAAGGATTCCATCGCCGCCGAATCCGCCGTCAGCAATCCCTATAACAATTTCATCGCCGTGCGCGAGCGGGACAAGGATGCCCCTTGGGTGTCGAAGCTGGTGCGCGCCTATCAGAACGATACGATCCGGCAGCTCATCAAGGACACATTGCCAGGCCAGATTCCGGCCTTCTAGGGGTTAGCATGACGATAGTCCACGAGCCGGGCGAGATTGTTGGATCGCCGATCTTTCCGAGTCCGACGCAATTTCCGGACAGTCCGCTATCGAAGTCGCTGAGCCAGCCTTTGCTGCTCGGCTTGTTCTTGCCGATCCAGGCGGGCGGCTGGAGTGCCTCGACCTTGCCGCGAACGACGACGTGGACGTTCGACTACAACCGGGATCTGACGCTCACTGCCGAAGCTTTTGGCTTCGATCTGGTCTTTGCGCTGTCGCAATGGTTGCCGAAAGGCGGTTATGGCGGGGTATTCACCGGCGAGGCGCTCGATTCGTTCATGACGACAGCGTCGCTGGCGGCACTCACGTCAAAGATCATGCTGATCTCGACCATCCATGTGCTTTACGGTCCGATCCATCCGCTGCATCTCGCCAAATACGGCGCAACGCTGGATCACATCTCGGGCGGACGCTGGGGCATCAACGTCGTGACCGGGCATCGCGCGATCGAGCACGAGGCCTTCGGATGGAACCAGATCGAGCATGATCGCCGTTACGAACTGGCGGCGGAGTTCATCGAGGTGCTGCAGCGGCTGTGGAGCGATGACGAGAATTTTTCCTTCTCGGGCAAATCGCCGTGGCGGCTGAACAAAGCGTTCGTGACGCCGAAGCCGCGGTTCGGACGGCCCATCCTCGTCAATGCCACTGGATCGGACGCCGGCATCGCGTTTGCCGGCCGTTATTCCGACATCGTGTTCATCACGAGCCCCGCCGGCTCGTCCTTTGAGAGCGCGATCGAGGCGCTTCCAGCGCATGCGCAACGTGTCAAGCGGGCCGCGATCGAGGTCGGACGCGAGGTGCGGACGCTGCTCAATCCGATGGTGATCTGCCGCGAGACCGAGCGGGAGACGTGGCAGTACCATGACGCCATCGTCGATCACATCGACCCCGTCGCTGGCTTCCAGAATTTCGCCAGCGATGCGCACGCCTGGAAGGGAAGGATAGGTCGTGACGCGCCAAAACGGCCTGCGATCGGTGGCAATATCGAGGTGATCGGCACGCCGGAGCAGGTGGTCGATCAGTTCATCCAGCTCGAGAAGGCCGGCATCGACGGGCTTCAGCTCAGCTTCTTCGATTTCAAGCCTGATCTCGAGTTCTTCGGTCGCCGCGTGCTGCCGCTGATGGAGCAGGCTGGACTGCGGCTTCCGGTGACCCGTACGAACTGAGCTGAGATCCGGCCGCCGCGCCGTTTGGCCGGACGGCGCGCTACGCGGCGGTTCGCTCGCGGCGAGCCGGTCATTTCAAATAATCCGGCAGCGTGAATCCGTCATAGAAGCGGTCGCTTCGGATCGCGGCCTTGAAGGTTTCCGACTTATAGCCGGCGACGATGTCCTGTGCCCATGCGCTCTCCGCGTTGCTGCGCTTCACCGCAACGACGTTGATATAAGGGGTCGTCATCTTTTCCAGCGCGAAGGCGTTCGTCAGCTTCAACCCGCTATAGATCGCGAAATTGCCCTGGATGGCGGCGAAGTCGACGTCGTCAAGCGCGCGCGGCGCCTGCGCGGCCTCCAGCGGCACGATCTTGATGCCGCCCGGATTCTTGATGACGTCGAGCTCGGTGACGTCGACCGGCTTGCTGTCGCGGATTTCCACGAGGCCGAGGTCGCGCAGGATCCACAGCGCGCGCTGCAGGTTGACGGGATCATTGGGGACGGCCACGGTGGAGCCGGGCTTGATGGGCGTGCCGAGCGCATGCTTCTTCGAATAGAGACCCATCGGCGGCGTCGGCACGTGGACAATGCCGACAAGGTCGGTGTTCTGGCGCTCATTGTAGGAATTCAGGAAGATCGTGTGCTGCATGACGTTGGCATCGATCTCGCTCTTGAACACGGCGTTGTTGGCCTCGAGCCCGGTCGAGAATTCGAAATATTTGATGCGGTAGCCCTTCTTCTCGAGTTCCGGCTGAACGCCGGCCTTGAACTCGTCGATATAGGGGCCGGGCACGAAGCCGAGCTTGAGCTCAGCCTTGGCGGGTTCGGCACGGGACGGGACGCCTGCCAGCGCGCCGATGATGAGAAAGGCCGAAAGTAGAAGGAAACGAGGCGTATTCATTGCGGTCTCGGAGAGGTTGTGATGCTTGGCGTGCACGAAAATGCCCGCGGAAGACGCGGGGCATGATCCGGAAAGATCAGGCGGTCATGCGAATCGCGGCGAGCCAGGTGATCGGCTCCAGTCGGAAGCGCTGCGCATAGCGGACATTGTCGCCAAGCGCGGGACCGTCGGCGAAGAAGATCGCATCGAATTTGTGCGCCTCGGCGCGCTGCGCCAGCTCCTGGTAGTAGGTGATATCGAGGATCCGGTCCGTCGCGGAGCCCTTGTAGCGCCACGCGGCCTCGTGATGGCCGCCGGGATAGATGAAGAGATTGAGGGTTAGCTGCCGTCGATCGCTCATGTCTTAGGACCCGCGCATGTTTGAAGGCTGATGACGCCGTCGGGCTGCGACATTTCCGGGCATCCGTCGTCACTGCGTTTCCTGCTCGCACTCAAGCTGCAGTGCGAAAGAGTCTACGTCTGCGATCGCGAGAATGTCGATGAAATGAATTTACATAGTTGCGTCGGAAGCCAGCATGAACATTTTGGGTTATTCGTCGATAGGAGACGAGACCGCATGCTGCGATAGGAATGACGACGCATCGGGCATCCTGTGCGACGTCAGTACGAGAGTTTTCGGCTTAAAGAGCTTCGATTTCGACTGGCCATGCATGCAGTCGGTGCCCGCAAGACGATCGTCATCGCAAATATTCCAGCACCCGCATCGACGGAAACGCGATCATTGTCTGTCGTCGAAAACAAAGCTGGTTTCATTTCATTGACTGACGGTCGATCGCTCTTACGATTTACGCCCAATCGCGAGGTCGAAACATGCCGCCGATCTCTACGCATCAGCACTCTGGCGATCGCCGCAGATTGTTGCGGCCGAATAGGGGACACAACCATGGCTCAAACTGATGGCATCGATAACGTCATCCCGCGCGCTGATATCGTCGAGCGTGCGGCCCGCCTCGGTGCGGAGATCAGGAACATCAATCTGGCGGGCGATCTGCCTGACGAGACGATCGCCGCGATCAACAAGGTGCTGCTTGAGCACAAGGTGATCTTCTTCCGCAATCAAGATCATCTCGACGATGCCGAGCAGGAACGCTTTGCGGTGCGGCTTGGCAGACTGGTGCCGCATCCAACCATCGGCCCGGCCAAGGGCACGTCGTCGATCCTCGAACTGGACTCGGGAAGGGGCGGAGGCCGCGCCGACCAATGGCACACTGACGTCACCTTTGTCGACGCCTATCCGAAGATCTCGGTACTCCGTGGCGTGGTGATCCCGCCCTATGGCGGCGACACGATCTGGTCGAACACCGCGGCGGCCTATCTCGATTTGCCGCCGCCGCTCCGGCGGCTCGCCGACGAACTCTGGGCGGTCCACAGCAACGCCTATGATTATGCGGTGAAGTCGCGCGCCACCGACGCTGACAGGAAACACTTCGACGAAGTGTTCACGGGTACGGTCTACGAGACCGAACATCCGGTGGTTCGCGTCCATCCTGAAACCGGCGAGCGGACGCTGGTGCTCGGCAACTTCGTGCAGCGGTTCGTCGGCTTGCCGAAATATGACGGCCAGAAACTCTTCGACCTGTTCCAGTCGCATATCACCGCGCCGGAAAACACCGTGCGCTGGAGCTGGAAGGCAGGCGACGTCGCGATCTGGGACAATCGCGCGACGCAGCATTATGCCGTCAATGACTACGGCGACCAGCATCGCGTCGTCCGCCGCGCCACGGTCGATGGCGAGGTGCCGGTCAGCATCGACGGTCGCCACAGCGTGACACGCATCAAGGCGACCAAGCCGCAGGCAGCCAAGGCCGCGTAGCGGGGAGTTCGGCAGATGAGCATGACGCATCGATCGGCTGGCTTCTGGTCCGGGAGCAGTGCTGCAACGAAAATCCGGTATATTCTGTGGGCATTCGCGCTGATGCTTGGCTTCCTCGGCCAGGCGTTGGCCGAGCCATTGGAAAAGACCGAGATCCGCTATCAGGGCTGGGCTGGCCAGGTGACGTTCCCCGAACTGGCCGAGGATCTCGGTTACCTCGCGCCGCTCAAGCTCAAATGGGTCGGCAACACCATCAGCGGGCCGCAGGACATTCAGACCGTCGTCACCGGTGACATCGACATCGGCGGCGCCTTCTATGGGGCGATCATCAAGCTGACTGCGGCGAGAGCGCCGATCAAGGCGGTGGTGGGCTATTACGGCTCCGACGCCGATACGTATTACGGCTACTATGTGAAGGAGGACAGTCCGATCAAGGGGGCGCGCGACCTGATCGGAAAGAAGGTCGCAGTCAATACGCTCGGCGCCCACCTTGAATTCGTGCTCCGCGAATATCTGGCGCGGAACGGGCTGAGCGCGAGCGAGGCGAAGCAGGTGACGCTGGTGGCGGTCCCACCGGTCACCGGCGAGCAGGCGCTGCGGCAGGACCAGGTCGAGGTGGCCGCGCTCAACGGCGTGCTGCGCGACAAGGCGCTGGAACGCGGCGGCCTGCGAAAACTGTTCGCCGACACCGACCTGTTCGGCAACTTCACCGGTGGCGCTTATGTGCTGCGCGACAAGTTCATCAAGGAGAATCCGAATACAGCGCGCAAACTGGTCGAGGGCATCTCTCGCGCCATCGAATGGGCACGCGAAACCCCGCCGGAGGAAGTGCGGGCTCGCTTCAACAAGATCGTTGCGGAGCGCAAGCGAAACGAAGACGCCTCGTCGATCAAATACTGGAAGAGCACCGGCGTCGCATCAAAGGGCGGGCTGATCACCGACCAGCAATTGCAGGTGTGGATCGATTGGCTGGTGAAGGATGGTCTGCTGAAGCCCGACCAGATCAAGGCCTCCGACACCTACATCAACCAGTTCAACTATTATCGTTCGGGCAAGGCAGCGGAAGCCAGATGAGCACCGCAAAGATCCGCTTCGAACAGGTTCGCAAGGAGTTCCTCGTCCGCGGCGAAAGCGGTGGACCGGCGCGGCGGTTCATCGCGCTGGAGGATGTCACGCTCGACGTCCGGCCGGGCGAATTCCTGGCCCTGGTCGGCCCGAGCGGCTGCGGGAAGTCGACCTTGCTCGATCTCCTGGGTGGGCTGACCGCACCGACCAGCGGCCAGATTCTGCTCGATGGACGACCGATCTCGGGCCCGGCGCGCGACCGCGGCATCGTCTTCCAGCAATACGCGCTGTTTCCCTGGCGGACGGCGGCGCAGAATGTCGAGTTCGGGCTCGACATTGCGGGGTTGAAAGCGAAGGAGCGCCGTTCGATCGCGCTGCACTATCTCGATCTGGTCGGGCTCGCGGGTTTTGCTGACCGGTACCCGCACGAGCTGTCCGGCGGCATGAAGCAGCGCGTGGCGATCGCGCGCAGCCTTGCCTACGATCCGGAAGTGTTGCTGATGGATGAGCCGTTCGCGGCGCTCGACGCGCAGACGCGCGAGACGCTGCAGGGCGAGCTCCTGCGCATCTGGCGGACCACCGGCAAGACCATCGTCTTCATCACGCACGGGATCGACGAGGCGGTCGTGCTCGGCCAGCGTGTCGCGGTGATGACGTCGCGGCCCGGCCGCATCAAGCATGTCGTCGACATTCCCGAACTGTTGCGAAGCGAGGTGGATGACGTGCGGTCGCTGCCCGAATTCGGGCGGGTCCGGCACGAGGTCTGGAGCTTGCTGCGCGAGGAAGTGTTGAAGGCCCAGCAAGGACAGCTTGCCGGTGCTCATGTCGCGTCGCGCGCTGATCGTTCTGTGGAGGATGTTGCGCATGTCTAGCCTTGAGATGCTGACGCTGCTCGAACTCGCGCACGGACGGCCGGCGTCGCTTGGCAAGATAGAAGAGGAACCGTCGGCGGTGGCGCGTGCGCTGCATCGTTTCCTGCGTTGGCTGGTCGCGTTCGGCCGCAGGTCGCTGCTGCTGCTGGTTCTGCTTGCGGCATGGGAGGCGGCGCCCCGGTTCGGGCTGATCGATCGCGCATTCCTGCCGCCGTTTTCGGAAGTCATCGCGGCCGGCTGGCAGCTTGCGCAGAGCGGGGAGCTTTACGATGACGTGGCCGCCAGCCTGTTGCGTGCATTGAGCGGTTTCCTGATCTCGGTCGTGCTGATTGTTCCGCTGGGCCTCGCCGTCGGCTGGTATGCCCGGCTTGGCGATCTGCTCAATCAAACCATCGAGATCTGCCGCAATACGGCGCCGCTCGCGCTATTACCGGTGTTCATCCTGCTGCTCGGGATCGGTGAGGTCTCGAAGGTCACGATGGTGATCTATAGCTGCGCCTGGCCGCTGCTCCTCAACACCATTGCGGCGGTGAAACAGGTCGATCCGCTCCTGATCAAGTCTGCGCGCACCATGGGCGCGACACCGCAGCAGTTGTTCCGCAAGGTGATTCTGCCGGCAGCGCTTCCGACGATCTTCGTCGGTATCCGCCTGGCGAGCGCGGCCGCGATGCTGGTGTTGGTCGCTTCCGAAATGGTCGGTGCGAAGGCCGGCCTCGGCTATCTCATCATCTACAGCCAATACAGCTTCCTGATCCCGCAGATGTATTTCGGGATTTTGGGCATCACCGTGATCGGCCTGACGTTCAATGCGATCCTCGAAGCGCTCGAGCGGCGCTTCATGCGGTGGAAGACGACGGTGACGGCCTGACGTGCGGTGGCTCAGGCCGGATCCTCGTCCCCAAGGATCGCGCGCAGCCGCGCAATCAACTCCCGGTTCGCCGGATCGTCGCGGCGACGAGGCCGGGCAACGTCGATGGGAATGGAGGCGGCGAGGCGCCCCGGCTTGCCCGTGATCGCGATCACCTCATCGGCAAGATAGACTGCTTCCGTGATCGAATGGGTCACGAAGATGACGGTCTTGTGGGTGGCGGCATGGATGCGCGCCAATTCGTCCTGCAGCGCTTCCCGGGTGAGGGCATCGACGGCGGCGAAGGGCTCGTCCATCAGCAGGATGTCGGGATCGACGGCGAGCGCGCGCGCCAGCGCCACCCGCTGACGCTGTCCGCCGGACATCTCGTGCGGATAGCGCTTCTCGAAACCGGACAAGCCGACCAGCGCGAGCGCGGCGCGCGCCATCTTGTGGCGCTCGTGCGTGCCGACTTTGCCGTGCTCGAGGCCGAAACCGACATTGGATAGCACGGTACGCCAAGGCAGCATGCGCGCGTCCTGGAACACCAGCGCGACCGGGAGCCTGTATTCTTCCGCGCGCGCATTGACGCGGACCTCTCCGGCATTCGGCTGGAGCAGCCCGGCGATCACGCGCAAGAGCGTCGACTTGCCCACGCCGGAGGGACCGAGCACGGCGACAAAACGGCCGGGCGCGACGTCGAGGTCGAGGTCGCGCAGCACTTCCGTCCGCTCGCCATCGCGTACGAACGACAGGCCGACGCTGCGCAGCGAAATTATCGCTTCCATCGCAGCACCCGTGATTGCAGCGCGACGAAAGAGGTGTCGATCAGCCCGTACAGCGCGGCCATCGTCGCCATGTAGATCACCACGACGTCGCTCGCGAGCAGGTTGGAGGCCTGCATCATGCGTTGGCCGAGACCGGGCACGCCGAAGATCTCGGAGGCGACGACGGCCATCCAGGCCTGCCCGAGCGCGGTCCGCAGGCCGACCAGGATCCCGGGCGCGGCGGCAGGCAAGATCACCTTGACCAGCTTCTGATCCGCGCGACGGAATCCGAACGCATCGGCCAGCTCGATCAGGTCGCGCTCCACCGAGTGGACCGAGCCAAGGGCCGCGAAATAGCAGATCCAGAACACGCCGGTTGAGATGATGAAGATGGCGGCGGCCGGATCGATGCCAAACCACAGGATCGCGAACGGCACCCATGCGAGTCCCGGGATCGGCCGCAAGATGCGCACGATCCAGGCGAGGAACGATTCCAGCGTTGCCGACATGCCGGTCGCAACGCCGAGCGCGATACCGAGCAGGCTGCCGATCGCAAGCCCCGCGAGATAATTGCGCAGGCTCGTCGTCAACGCCGCGGACCAGATGCCGCTCGAGAGCTCGCGCCAGAAAGCCCGCGGCAACGCGCTCGGCGGCGGCAGCACCGATGCCGGCACGATTTGGAAGGCGGGCATTGCCTCCCACAATGCGAGGAAGGCGACAAAGCCCAACGCGCCCAGCGTCAACGATCGTGTGCGTGTCACCGGCCGCGTCCGTTCCGTGAATTGCAGGCGTCGCTAGTTGGCCGTGGCGCGGTTATAGACATCGAAGGCGAACAAGCCTTCGAGGGGTTCCGCCTTCTGCAGCGCGCCGATCTTCACCTGATACTCCTGCAGCTGCCGAGTCGATTCCTCGATGCGTCGCGGATCGGAGGTGAACTGGGTCTGCGGCGACTTCAGCGACTCCAACAGGATGTCATCGGGCACAAGGCCCTTGCCGAAAGCGGCGCCGACATGCTTCACGGCCTGCTCCGGATGCTCTTTCAGCAGTGCGGTGGCGCGGATGATCGAACGCACGAGGCCGTCGACTGCCTTGGGATTCTTGTCCGCAAAGGAGCCCATGACCGCGACCACGACGCCCGGGAAATTCGGAAACATGTCCTTGCCGGTCGCGATCAGCTTGATCGCCGGATTCTGCTTGCGGATGATGGAAAGCGCGGGCTCTCGTACCGAGCCACCCTCGACCGCCCCGGTCGCGATCGCGCGCTGGGTCGCGTCGATGCCCATCTCGACGATCTGGACATCTGCCTTGTCGGCCTTCACGACTTCCCACAGCCAGTGCTGCAAGGCGGTGTTCGGGCCCGAGCCGATCGGCTGGGTCGCGAGCTTGACCGGGCGGCCGTTCTTTTCACGAAACGCCTTGAACGCAGCCGCCGGATCCTTGCCTTCGATCTGCGGAGAGAACGCGGCGCTGGTCGCAAATCCCATTTCCTCGACCACCGTCGCGGCGACGATGCGCACGTCGATGCCTTTCGCACGGGCGACCAGGAGCGGCGCAAGTCCAGCGACGTAGACGTCGAGGGTGCCGGACTGCAGTGCCTGGATCATGTTCGGGCCCGACTCGAACGTGCTCGTGGTCAGCGTCAGTCCCGCCTGCTTGATCCAGCCTTCGCCGTCCGCGACGAAGACCTGTGCCGCGCCCATCACCGGGATGAAGCCGAGGCGCAACGGCTGCTGCGCCCGCGCCGAAACCGGCTGGCCCAACGCGATCCCGACCGCCACAAGGGCAGCAAACATGCTTGTCACGAGGCGCATCGTCATCCTTCCGAGAGATCAAGGGGAAATGTGGCCGCAACGTCTCTTTTCGAGGACGTTTGGTCCATTGCGTTATTCGGGCTTTATCAGCTAGAATCTTCTAAATTTATCCATCAAAGTAGAAAGTAATTCTGCAGCTCTGTCGAAGTACGGACGACAGTACCCCTCACATATCTAACGGCTTCGGCAGCCTAGCTAGCTCGGGTCGACACCTGTACCGACTTTGTTCCGGGCCGTGGCCTGCGTCACCACGCTGTTTGCAGGCACGTCGCGCGTCAGCCAGACATTGCCGCCGATGGTGGAGCCGCGGCCGATGGTGATTCGGCCGAGGATGGTCGCGCCCGCGTAAATGACGACGTCATCCTCCACGATCGGATGGCGCGCATCGCCCTTGATCAGGTTGCCTTCGTCGTCAGTCGGGAAATGCCGCGCGCCGAGCGTGACGGCCTGGTAGATGCGCACATTGTCGCCGATCACGGCGGTCTCTCCGATCACGACCCCGGTGCCGTGATCGATGAAGAAGCCCGAGCCGATGCTGGCGCCCGGATGGATATCGATGCCGGTCCGGGCGTGGGCGATCTCGGCTATCAGCCGCGCGACGAGCCGCGCGCCCTGGCGATGCAGGATATGGGCGAGGCGGTGGTGGATGATCGCGGTCATGCCGGGATAGCCGATCAGGATTTCCGGAAAGTTGCGCGCGGCCGGGTCGCCGACGAACGCCGCTCGCAGGTCGTTGATCAACACGCCGCGCACCGAAGGCAGTTGGGAAGCCAGGCTGCGCGTCAGCTCGATCGCATCCTCTCGGCGAAAACCCGGCAACAACTCGTCACCGACGAACAGCGCGCCGCGATGGATCTGCTCGCACAGCGAATCCAGGGCAACGCTCAGCGTGTTGCCGACGAAATAGTCGATGTTCTCGCCGTCGAGATCGAACCGCCCATAGTGCCTTGGAAACAGCGCCTCCGTCAGTCCGTCGAGAACGGCCTCCAGCGCCTCGCGAGACGGCGCTCGTCGCGCTTCGCCGTCGCGGCGGATGCTGTGGGTCTCCTCGCGCGAGACGCGCAATTCGGCGACGATCCGGTCGAGTTGCCAGCGCGCGGTCGACGGCGCACTGTCGCCCGCTGCAGCGAATTGCGATTGCGGTGGAGTTTCGCGCTTCATGCTGTCTCGACCCCCGTTGCCCTCAGCGGACGTGCGCCAAGGGGATACTTACCTCCGCAAGACGGTCCAGGTCCGTGTCGTGGTCGATCTGGATGTATTGACGGTTCCAGTAGATCAGGCCGGACAGCCGATGCGACAGCTCCATGCTGAGCAGGCGGCCGACGATAATCCCGTGCGAATAACGCTCGATGATCTCCTCGGCCTGGCACTCGACGGTCGCCAGCGCTTTGCCCAGCAGCGGCACGCCGGAGGAGCCGGTGAACCATGTCGTGCCGTCGAAGCGCTGGCTGCCCTTCAGCCGGCGATTGCTGAAGCGGGCGGCCAGCACCTGCTGGTCCGAACCCAGGATGTTGACGCCAAACAACCGGTGGCGCTCGATCAAGGCGAAGGAAGATGCCTGCCTGTTGATGCTCACCAGCAATCGCGGCGGGGCGGCGCTGAGCGAGGTCAGCGAGGTGACCGTCATTCCGGTGATGTCGTCGTCGCGTCCGGCGGTGATGATGCTGACTCCGCCGGCGAGGCGGCGCATGACGGAGCGAAACTGGCGCTCGATCTCGTCGGTTTCATCGACGAGATGGATATCCGCTTTGGCCATCGGTTGCTCCTCTCGTCGAACCTCGCGGAATTATGCTCCCGCTGGAAGCAGCCTTTCGCGGGCAGCGGCGTGCCTCTGATGAGTGCAAGCCTTCCACGCGTGGAAAAATGTCCCACGAATTTGGCCGGACAGAAATAGAGCGGTTTTCCAATTGTCCGCTGTCCGGGAGTTTTCTGATTTCTTTGCGCGTGCAAGACCGCAAAGAATATCTTTCAGCGCCTCCGCTTGATCTCTCCTCGCGCCTTGAAAGCAGCCTTGCCCGCGCCGCGACGTGAACTGTCATCGGTGGGAACAGTGGCGCTTCGGACACGCAACGGAAGCGCGTACAAGCCCGCGGAGCTCGCAAGAGCGGTTCAAGACGAGGTCCTTCCCTATGAGCTGAACTATTTCCGTGAGGCCGAGCGTCTCAGTGCCTCGCTGGAGCGGCTCGATGCGCTCTGGATCAATGTATCGCAAGCGGGTGCCGCGGCACAGGAAGACGTGCTCCGTGCGCGGGAAAGCGCAGCGATGCTGGCGACGGCGGCGCGCTGGATGTATCGCAGCGCGGAAAGCCGCGGCATGCACCGCGCGACGATTTTCCGGATCGGGACGAGCGTGAGCGCCATTACATCACGGCCGGCGGTCTCGACGAGGTCTGGAGCTCGGTGCGTCCGCGTGCCGATCGTACCTATGCGGAGGCCGCCGAATGATCGAGGTCATCGACGCCGAGCGCTGCACGGCCTGCGACATTTGCGTCAACGTTGCCACCGGCGATCGTCATCCCGCTTCACGAGAAGAGCTTGCGGAACCGGCCGGCGGGACGGGACACTCAACACGATCCCGTCGCATTGCAGGTGGACAATTGGGAGCCGGCAGCCTGAGGACAATTGATCACGTGCGCCAATGAATGCGGATCTCTTGAGCTGTATGGTGGTGGAACATGAAGGACATACTCGTTTTCCTGTCTCCGTCGCGCAGAGATGACCTCTCGCGCGGAGCGCATTATGCGATCGCCCTGGCTCGCATGTATGGCGCGCATCTATCTGCATTGATTGCTGATGTGGAGACCGATCTCCGCGACTTGCCGCCTGAACCGGACATTCGGCAGGTCGGGAGTCCTGCCGCCAGGCCAGCAACGTCAAGTGAACGGGTGGCACGAACGGCGGAGCTCGTTCAGTCCGCTGCGACGGCTGCAAACGTATCATGTGACATTCTGCAGGCCGAAAACCAGTCCGTCTCGCTTCGCGAACGAATGATCCATTGCACCCAGGTGCACGACGTCCTGGTGATCGATGTGCGCGGATCACTTGATGCGCCGCGCAAAGAACTGGTCGAGGCCGCCCTGTTTGCGAGCGGTCGTCCAATTGTCTTCGTGCCACCAAACACCCCTGTGCTCGCAAAAGACCGGATTGTCGTTGCATGGGACGGAACACGCTCGGCAGTTCGTGCAGTGCACGACGCCTTGCCCCTTCTCGCTCAGGCGCGTGAGGTGCTCGTCGTATCGGTCATGGACGACAAGCTGTTTCCGACACCTCATTCCGGACACGCACTCTGCCGCTATCTGGCGCGGTGGCAGGTTGATGCCAAATTCAGCACGATCCGTCGTGAGACTCTGAACGTCGGCGCGACCCTTCTGGCCTATGCGCAGCAAGCAGGCGCGGATCTGCTGGTGATGGGCGCGTTCGCACATGGATTCGAGCGCGAGCTGATGCTCGGCAGCGCAACGCGAGATATCTTCAACGCGAGGATCGAAATTCCCGTACTCTTATCGCACTAGAAGGAAACGCATCGATCCACTCTGCGAAAATCCAAGTCTGCGAAATCCACGTCTTTCATCTCGAAAGGTTGCGTCTGAAGCTTCATCGCCTTGTTGCGCTGCAGCGGGCCGATCGACAGCTCTTGAACCCGGCCGCTGGAGCCGCCACCGCCCGCTTTTCAGATGCAGATCGAAGGCAAGGATCCGGCGGCACTTAACGTCAGCATCTGGACCCTCAACCGACATTCGGCGAGAGCTGGGACACCGTTTCGAGGCGCTAGGCGGCTGCCGGAGGGAACTTCGCAGCTCAAATCGAAACTTCTGCTCGCGCTTTTAGCAACAACCGAACGAGCAACACGTTTCGGTAGTCTCAAGGAAGGAGATCATCCATGAGACTGAAAATTGCTGCTGTTGCCTTCGCCGCGCTTGGTGGTGTTGCTCTCACCTCGACGGCGGCTTCCGCAATGCCAAATCGGATCACAAAGGCGAACGAGATCGTCTTGCAAACTTCAAGGATCCAGCAGGCGCGCTGGACCAGCGGCCCGCGCCACAGCGCCCGGCACTCGGGTCCGCGATGGCGTGCCGCCCACGCTTGGAATCCGCGCCGCGTGTCGCGTCCGGGATGGCGCAGCGCCAACGCTTGGGCTCCGCGCCGGGCGTGGGGTCCGGGATGGCGCGGCGCCTATGCCTGGAGCCCACGACCGGCGTGGTCTGCGGGCCCGGCGTGGGGCGCGAGCCCAGGATGGGGCTGGGGCGCGGGCCCGGGATGGGGCTGGGGCGCGAGCCCGGGGTGGGGATGGGGCGCGCGCCCAGGATGGGGCGTGAGCGTGGGATTTGGCCCGAGCGTAGGGGTGGGCTGGAACAGCGGGTGGTGGTGATAGGCGCATAGCGAAGCATCCCGTTGCTGGCGCGACCCGTTGGGCCAAGATCAGTGCCAAGATCAATATGGGCGTGCAGGGCTGGCCTGCTTACGCCGGCGTGGACCGCACGACCAACACCGGAAGGCTTCGTCAAAGCTATCAAAGCGGCTAGTCGCACCAACAGCGGAGAGGATTGTTCGTGGTTCTGCCTCGGAGCCGATCGTCAAAGCGAAAGTCCACGACCGGCTTCGCCTCGCGCTGAATCCCGAGCGGCTGTATTTCTTCGACCGCGTGTCGCAAGCGGCGATCTGAGGCTTTCGTAGTCTGCTCGGGATGGCGAGCTGGCGGCCGCGGTCTTGACTCTGCTTCCGACGCCTGCAATGTTGCGGTGCACACAATAAATCTCCTGTGATTGGTATAGGTGTGCACCGATGCGCGAGGAGTTTCGCAGTAAATTCGAAGGTCTTCTTGCGGCGGCGCGAAAGAACGCGGCGTCCATTCGCGGGGCGCCCGCCCGCCGCCCGACACGGCTGCGAGAACTGACCGGGTTTGGAGCAAATCCCGGCAATCTCCGTATGTTTGCCTACGCGCCTGAGGACCTTCCGCCCAATAGGCCCGTGGTCATCGCGCTACATGGCTGCACCCAAACCTCCGCCGAGTATGACCACGGTACCGGCTGGTCATCGCTCGCCGATAGGCTCGGCTTCGCGGTCGTCTATCCGCAGCAGCAGCCCACCAACAATCCGAAGAATTGTTTCTCGTGGTTCTTGCCGGGCGACATCGCGCGCGGCCATGGCGAGGCGCTTTCGATCAGGGAAATGATCGAGCATGCCCTGACGAGATTTGCGGGCGATCGGGGCAAAGTATTCGTGACCGGCCTCTCCGCCGGTGGCGCTATGGCTTCCGTTATGCTCGCGACCTATCCAGAGGTTGTTGCCGGCGGCGCCATCATCGCCGGGTTGCCCTATGGATGCGCCAGCAACGTTCAACAAGCATTTGAGGCCATGTTTACCGAGCACGGACATGCCACGCAGGCGCTTGGCGATCGCGTGCGGGCAGCATCCAGACATTCCGGGCCGTGGCCGAAGATCTCGGTATGGCATGGCTCCCGCGATCCGATCGTGAAGCCGTCCAACGGTGAAGACATTATTCGGCAATGGACCAGCGTGCATGGGCTTTCGGACAGCCCCTCGCATCAAGAATTCTTCGAGAGCCACAATCGGCGCGTATGGAGCGACGCAAATGGTGAGCCACTGATCGAGGCGTTTTCCATCCGCGGCATGGGCCACGGTGTGCCGATCGCGACGAAGATGGAAGAGAGTTGCAGCTTTGCCGGTGCATTTTTCCTGGATGTGGGAATTTCCTCTACGCATCACATCTCTCGCTTCTGGGGTTTGCATGAATCTCCGGTTGAAATGCCCCGTGCCGCGCCGACGTCAGCCACCATTCAGATGCCAACTGATGACCACGCCCTGCTCATTGCTGCAGCAAGTGCCGAGGGCACGCACGGTTCAGGCGGCGCCTCAACTGCTAATGATCGAGCCCAGCAGATGCGTCCGCCGCTCGACCCCAACACCATCATCGCGGCGGCCTTTAAAGCCGCAGGTCTCCCGGTTCCGGAGTTTCCCATCGCGCTGCCCGGCACGCCGCCGCGCGTTGCACCTGGCCCGATCATCACGGCGGCCCTGAAGGCCGCCGGACTGGTGCCGCGTTAATCCGACGTCGGCGCTCGCTCTTGTCGTGGATTGACGGGTCGGGCGTGGTCGCCAATTGGCCCTGAGCCGAATAACGTTTGAATCCGTCATCATATCGGCTGTCCAGGGCAGACCGGATATTGTGGTCGCGCTCGTGAACTGCAGCTCTGGATCCAGGCGCCGCAAATGTTTGTGTATTCGGCGACCGAAAGCGTCAGTTGGCGACAACTGGCGGCTGTTTGTGGCGCTATTGTTTCTTGAGCCATCCCTCGGCGATGTCATGCGAGCCCTCGGCACGCTCCTCCTCGAACGGGCCGGGGTTCGCCGGTAAGGCCTCTTCAACTGTCTGCTTCAGGCAGTTGGTAAACGGCCCAGGCTTGAGGCCGTTCCTGAAAACCAATTCTCCAGCGTGTAAGAACCTCATCGGTGCGAACGGGTTAATCGCAGATGCCTGAAGATGTTGAGGTCTTGGTTATCGGTGCCGGGCCAGCGGGTCTCGTGTCCGCGATCTACCTTGCGCGATTCGAGCGAAAGGTTCTGGTTGTCGATTCCGGTGAGTCTCGGGCGGCACTGATTCCGAAAAGCCACAATTTTCCGGGATTCGCACGCGGAATTTCCGGTGCCGAATTGCTTGCGCGCATGAGAGAGCAGGTGGCCGCGCTCGGTGTTCGGCTGATCGACGGCAAGGTCGAGGCACTTGCGCGAGCCGGCAGCGGCTTTACTGCCACGGTCGGTCGCACGAATATCCTGGTGTCGAAAGTCGTTCTTGCGACCGGTATCGTCGATCGGCAACCTCCGATGAAGGATTGGGCCAGCGCGGTAGAGGAAGGTCTGCTGCGCTATTGTCCGATATGCGACGCGTTCGAGGCGCGCGGGAAAAGGATAGGGGTGATCGGCCCGCTTGCGCATGCAGCGAGCAAGGCGCTTTTCCTTCGTACTTTCACCGCTGATGTAGTCCTCGTTCCGACCGATGACGCGCGTGAGGACGGGCTGGAGATGAAGCTGAAGGAGGCAACAATTGCCACCACTGCGCCACTCGCTCAGCTTAAAAAAGTCGATGGTCGATTAGCGGCTCGGCTGATCGATGGCACCTCAGTCGGGTTCGATGTTATCTATCCTGCGATGGGCAGCGAGGTCCGATCCGCCCTGTCACTTGCGGTGGGCGCGGATCATACGGCGGAAGGGTTTCTGATCGTGGACCAAAAACAGCAGAGCACGGTCCAGGGACTGTACGGAATTGGTGACGTCGTCAGTGACCTGCACCAGATATCGGTCGCACTGGGTCATGCTGCGGTAGCGGCATGCCACATCCACAATACACTGCCACCGAACTACGTGTAGTCGCCACCGCCTAGAAACGCTGCCGGATCGTGATGACTGTCTCGGCCGTCATCCATTGACCCGCCGAGCACGGCTAGGCCGAGCCTGAGCGGCAAGGGGAGTCCTGAGAGCGGCCAGTGATTTTCCTCGGTCCAGTTTCGGCGACCGATCGCGCAGGTAAAGGAACTGCCCGTCGAACAAACAATAGGACGAAGATCCGAACGCGAGCGAGCAGAAGAGGGCGCTGGTCAGGTCTTTGCGGCCGGAGCAACCGCTGGCTTCTTTGGATGAACCGTCCGCGGATCAGCGCCAGTGTCGGGCGCCCAGAGATGATCGCCGGCCTTTGTCGGATTGCGCCTGTAACTGCGATCCGAGGCAACGTCGATACCGGCAATTGGGCGGAGCGCTATCCCGAGACCAAGGCGGTCAGGTTCGCCGGCTGCGCGTTCCGCTGATTTACCGGCCGACTTCTTCCATAACGAGAACTGCGGGAGCCCCCTGCGCGCATTGCCCCCGCAGCAATAATAGCAACCCAGCCGACCTCCATTGGAAAGGACACGTGAAAAGCTCCTGGCCTGGGTAGGATAACCGGTTGCTGGTAAGAAACTATTTTAGGGTTCCCGACTTTGCTTTGCAAAGATCGTCTGATTCGCAGAGGTCGACTGTGAACAGAATCCTTAGGCCGGTTACTTACGTCTTCGCCGCCGTGTATTTCCTGGTGGATGCGGCGTTTTTGGCGCTTGCCAAGCCGATCTCAGACTGGATCGCTGACCACGTTCCGTTGAGACGACTACGGGCTTGGATCAGATCGTTACCGCCTTACCCATCGCTTGCACTCTTTTCAGTTCCTGTGATTCTTCTGGAACCTGTTAAGCCTCTCGCCGCATATCTAGCCGCGACGGGGCAGTTTCTGAGCAGCGCTTTAACATTGATCACGGGCGAGCTGTTAAAGCTCGTGCTGGTAGAGCGTCTATTCAGTCTCACCCGAGACAAATTAATGAAGATCCCCGCATTTGCTTGGGTCTATGTCAGGTTCCAGCAAGCGAAAGCTTGGTTAGAAGCCACGGAGGCTTGGCGTACCATACGGTCATTGAGCAGGGCGGCCCGCAACTACGCTGCACGTGTCAAAGCAACGATATGGTGCCACTTCGCCACTGCGGGGGGCGATAGAAATCGGAGCTAAATCCCTGGGCTACAGGTCCACAACTTGTCCGCCCAATCCGCGATTGTGGACCGGAGTTCGCGCGGACCCCGAGCTAGGGTTCCCGCCAATAACTGCCCCGATTGTAAATTTCGCGATGCAGCGAGGCTGCACCGCACTCACGCCACCATACTAAGGACAAACAGCGGTTCGTCGTGTCCGTGGTTGCGTATGATTCCCTCCCTGGGCACCACTTCCCGGTCAAAGCAAGACGCTGCCGCACCTCCAGCCTTTGGCGGCGGCTTGGCGGTTGTCACGCTGGCCACGCCTCAGTGATGAGCCGAGACGCTCCTGACGCATTCGGACAGGAGATTGTCGCCAGACGTGGAATGGCTGACATCGCCGAGACTGAGGATGCCGACCATCCGCTTGCTCTTGTTGATCACCGGCAGCCTGCGGACCTGCAGCTTCTCCATGTGATGCATCGCCTTTGCGAGGTCATCGTCCTCGCGGCAGCAATGGATGCCTTCGGTCATGACATCGCGCGCCGTCGCGCGACGCGCATCGAAGTCGTTGCTCGCAAGCCCTTTGCAGACGATATCGCGGTCGGTCACCATCCCGATCAGCCGATCGTCCTCTCCGATCGGAATGCAGCCGATGTCATGCCCCCGCATCAATTTCGCGAGTTCGGTGACGGGGGTGTCGGGGCTGACCCAGTCGACGCCCTTGTGCATCACGTCTTTGACTTTCATGGCGGACCTCCATTGCTGGATTTCAGGTGCACTTGATGCGCGCGACCAATCCTCAGTCGTGCGCGCTAAAGCGCCCATGCGGTGCGTTCGCCGTCAGGCGCGCAAACTGCTCATGCGTGAGATGAAGCAGGGTCTCGTGATCGCCGGCTTCCATATAGATTTCCGGCTGTGTCTCGATGCTATCGTCGACGATGATATCGAGCCCATAGCACTTGCCGATGGCCGGAACGGCGCCGAGTGCGCAGTCGCGGAACAGTCGATTGATTTCGGCTTCATTCGCCATATCGACATGATCACCGAGTGTCGCCCGCAGCTCCGACAGGCGGAGGTGGTGCGATGCCGGCACGACGGCGAGGATATATTCGCCGTCGCGTCGCAGCACGATGCCTTTGGCAAGACGGTCGCCCGAGATATGGCATGCTTCGGCCGTGCGAGTGGACGACATGCTCGGCTCGTGCTGGATCTCCTCGTATTGGATGTTTTCAGCGGCGAGGTATTTTTGCAGTGTGGGAGCGATGGACATGACGTGACCTCCGGTGCGGGTAGGCAAACCATCCGCCGTAAGGTTTTCCTGCAGAGCCTCGCCTTACGATGGGCGGCTGCGTCATTATAAGGCCAACATATTCCTTCCATCCGCCAGCCGCAATTCTTCGTCAGTGACCGGGGTGCGATGCAACGCTTCCAGATTGGCGTTGGTATGCTCTCTGTCTTTGCCACCAACAGGCGATCGTCGCGGCGTACGTATCACCGATAAGGCAGCGTTCTTGGCCCAATTCTCGATCGCTCTGGCCCGGTGCAGAAGTCGCGAAAAACGCGGTAGTCGTCCCCATTTTTAACGCTCAATCCCGATCACGAAAGAAGCGGCAAGCGTCCTTCATTTCCGCTATCATCAAGCCATGACGATCGGGATAACCGGACCCGAGCGGAAGGCACCTAGGCAAAGCGCCGTTCGCTGGCGCTACTTCAAGGATGGTGGGTTACGCCTTGCGGCTTCGCGTGTTGAAGCAGCGGAGTGCGAGTTCGGCTAACCCACCCTACGACTTCCTGATAGGAAGCGTTAACGGCCGCAAATGTACGCATATGCCCTTTTCATCATCGTGGTCATTGGCTTTGCCTGGATGGCAGGGAAGCTGTTGAGCAGTTTGCGACAGATGGAAGTCCGAATGGGCGTTGGCGTGGTGCTCGCAAAGCGCGATAACCCCATGCTCTTTTGGTCCGTGGTCAGTATTCAGAGTCTGGGCGTAGGTATCCTGCTTGCGATTATCTGCTTCGTGATCTTCGTTCTTCCAAACAAGATAATGACCTGACAGGGCCGTGGGGCGGATTAGCTTTGCGCCGCAGCTCGAAGAGCGAAGGTGGAAAGCATAATCCGCCGTTCACTGGCGCTGCACCAAGGATGGTGGGTTGCGCCTTGCGGCTTTGCGTGTTGAAGCAGTGGAGTGTGAGTTCGGCTAACCCACCCTGCGACTACGCTGCTAGGCCGCCCCTATTTCGTCACCATCCCTCCCGTCTCCGGATGCTGCAGCCATCCCAGCACCGCGTCGTGGAAGCGTGCGGGCGCCTGGATTTGCGGGGCGTGGCCGAGATCGGGGAATTCGATCAGTTGTGCGTGCGGGAAACGCTTGGCCGCTTCCTTGCCGAGCACGGGATAATTGCCGAGCGTTGGGCGAATGTCCGGCGGTGCGAGGTCTTTGCCGATTGCGGTGGTGTCCTTGTCGCCGATCAGGAGCAGCACTGGCGCGGTGATGCGCTCGAATTCGTAGAACACCGGCTGGGTCGCGATCATGTCGTAGAGCCGCGCCGAACTCGATGCCACCGCCTCGCGTCCGGGACCGCGATACATGCCGGCCAGCATCTGCACCCAGGGTTCGTATGACGCGTCCCAGGTGTTGGCATAATAAGTCGCGCGCTCGTAGGCGCGAACGGTGTCGGCGGTCACGCGCTTCTCGCGCTCGTGCCAGCCGTCGAGGCTGAGCCACGGCACGCCCTTGGCCGCCCAGTCCTCCAGCCCGATCGGATCGACCAGCACGAGCTGATCGACGGCCGCCGGATACATCAGCGCGTAGCGCATCGCCAGCATGCCGCCTGTCGAATGGCCCATGATCACCGAACGCTCGATGCCGAGTGACGCCAAGAGCGCGCGGGTGTTGCCCGCGAGCTGCTGGAATGTGAACTGATAGCGCTCGGGCTTGCTGGATTTGCAGAACCCGATCTGGTCGGGCGCGATCACCCGATAGCCGGCCGCCGTCAGCGCCCTGATCGAGCCTTCCCAGGTGGCGGCACAGAAATTCTTTCCATGCAGCATCACGACGGTGCGGCCGTTCGGGTTCGACGGTTTGACGTCGAGATAGGCCATCTCCAGGTCCTGGCCCTGCGACGAGAAGCGATAGCGCTCAACCGGGAAGGGGTATTCGAACCCCTGCAGCTCAGGCCCATAGGCCGGTCCCTCGTCGGCGGCGGAAGCCGGTGAACTGAGGCTCACGGCGGTGGTCAATGCGAGACTGAACAGAGCGGCGAAACGGATCATCGGGCAATCCTGCGGATTGGAATGTCAGGCGGCCTCGGACTAACGCAGCACTGTGACGCTATCCAGAAGGCTTGCGATGATTTGTTTGTGATCGATCGGGAGATCGGCCGACTGCTCACGCCGTCATTGCGAGCGGAGCGAAGCAATCCATGGTCTCCACAAGCGGCGCTATGGATTGCTTCGCTTCGCTCGCAATGACGATGTGGTTGATTTCGGTGCGACAAATTAACTCGACGGGCAAATCAGCCGAAAGTCTGTCCACCCCTCGCGTGAAAAATATTCCGCTTTCGCCGTCGGGCAAATCAGTGATTTAACTCCGCGCGTCTCACGGCGGATGAGGGGCGGGTCGCGATCGTCACGAACGTTGCAGTGAGATGCGGTGGACGCTGATATCACGACTGACGAGCGTGACATCAGCGGACGGCGAAGTCGTGTGGTCCTGGCGCCCCGACGCTGGCGCTAAGTTTTTTGCACGAACAGTTCGTGCGAGAGATGACGGTGGCAAGAAAGCCCGGTCACCGGGGAGAGCGCGAAGGAAACCGTAACACCATCGCGCAGGGAAAGCCGGAATGCTTCGGTTGAACCTGTGGTCCTACCCCCGTGCTTTTTGTTGCACGGGACCCATGGGTGCAACCAGCACCCGGCTTTCCCTGCGCCCTCTGTTCAATGAGAGGGCGAAACGAACGCAAAGCTCGGGCAGTTCGTGCCGCGAGAATGCAGACTCACATCCTCTCCGCTGTTTGACATTTGAATCCGGACCTCACCCCGCGTTGTCCCGGCGTGCGCCGGGACGACGGCACGCCTGTCACTTGTCCGCTGGCGGTGGATCGCTCGCCGCGCCGCGGCTGGCCATCAGCCCCAGCGCCAGCCCGCCGATTGCCACAATCGGGACCAGCCGTTTCACGCCGATGGTGCGGACGAGTTGCAGGCCGGTTGCGATCGTCGCGGGGTTGGTGAGGAGGGATTGGCGTGCCGCGCGGGCCATCTCCTCGGCGCGCAGCCGCATCTGCCGCTTGCGTGCGACGTAGAGAGCGGCGGCGATCAGCGCGACCACCACGAAGAGCGCGGCGCAGGCAAGGCAGGCCCAGATCGGCCCATAGGTCTGCTGCACCCAGACGAAGAATGCTGCACAGATGAAGCCGAGCGCAATGAGCGCAGTTGCGGCGATCACGACCGCAAGCGACGTCAGCCGCATGGCGTTGCCGGCCTGCTCCCTGACATCACTGACCAGTCGCTGCAGCATGGGGACGCGTCCGCCGCTACCTTCGCCAGGCGATGCCGATCAGGAAGCCGAGGCCGAGCGCCAGGCCGACGGTCGCCAGCGGGCGCTGGGTGATGGCGTCCTCCAGCGTCTCCTCGATCGAGGAGTACGCGTCCTGTGCGGCGTCCATCATCGCGCTGCCGCGCTCCGACACATCGCCGACAGCGGATTCGGCGCGGTCGCGTGCCTGGTCGTAGCCGCGGCGTGCCTGTTTTCTGGCGCTGCCGGCGAACGAGTTGAGCGCCTCGGTGATTTGGTCGGTCAGCGCGGCGATGTCGTCCTTCACGTTGGCGACATCCTTCTGCAGGCGTTCATAGGTTGCTTTGTCTGTCATGTTCTTCAATCCGAAATCGCTTGTCGCCGACATCGAACAGCTCCCGAACCAATGTTGCTTCTTGGCAAAACGCCGCGCCGGGAACTAAGTTCCCGACTCGAATTCAGGCTCATTCCTCCGGCAGATGCGGCGAATTGACCGGCATCAGATGCTCCTTGAGGATCAGCGCGACGATCAGGAGCGGCGAGGCCAGGAAAGCGCCCATCGGGCCCCACAGCCAGGTCCAGAACGCCAGCGCGATGAAAATCGCGAGCGCATTCAAGGCGAGTCTTCGGCCGACGATGGTCGGGGTGATGAAATGTCCCTCGAGAAAGGTCAGCACCGCAAAGCAGGCCGGCGCGATCAATCCGGCGCTGATGGTCGGGAAGCTGACGAGGCCGACCAGCACCAATACAACGAACATCGCGACCGGCCCGATGATCGGGATGAAGTTCAGCGTGGCGGCGAGCGCGCCAAGTCCGGCCGGGTTCGGCATGCCGGTGACGGTACAGATCAGCCCGGTCGCGATCCCGACGCCGACATTGATCATGGTCACCATGAGCAGGTAATTGCCGAGATGCTGCTCGATCTCGTTGAGGATCCGCAGGGTGCGGAGCCGCCAATCGCGGTCGCCGAAGGCCATGACGAGCGCCCGCCGCAGATCCTTCCAGCTTGCGATGAACAGGATCAGGGTGGCGATGAACAGCAGGAATTCGGCAAAGGTCGGCGACAGGAATTCCAGCGTCGGCTGCACCCATTCGAACTTCGGCAATTGCAACGGAGCAAGCGTCTCGGAGCCGCCGATCATGCTCTGCAATTCCTGCCACAGCCCGAGCGGCCGGTCGAAGATGTGCATCTTCTCCTTCAGCGCCGTTGCGAGCTCCGGCAGCCGCGCGCTCCACTCGATCGCCGGAGCGGAGATGAGCCCGATAGTGAAAGTAGCGGCAGCGCTGACGGCGGCGACGATCAGCACTGCGCCGATCGCGCGGGGCACGCGGTAGCGCTCGAGGAAGCTTGCCGCCGGCGACAGCATGGTGCCGACGATGAAGGCCATCGTGATCGGCAGGAAGAACGCCTTGGCCAGATAGAGTACCGCGACGATGGCGATGATCAGGAGCCCGACCAGCGACAGGGCGACGAGTTCGGTGCGGCGGATGACCGGCGGCAGCTCGGCGTGGCCATTGGGTGCGGGCGTACCTTCGGCGCCATTGGACAGGAGACGCTCACTGGGAAGGACATGCACGCTGGTTCTCTCCCGCGAGGGGCGCGTATCAATTGTGACGCAAACTCCGGGCCGGCCGTCAGGTTCCATCGCGCGATCGTGAGCGCTCGTGTCCTTGACTGGTGCGCCTCTGCCACGGCCGCGCCGGAACCGCGAAGCGATGGCGCGCGTTTGGTTGGGGCAGAGCATCAGCGTGATGCGTATCCAATGGGGCAGCACATGACACCGTCATCCGCTCTATTCCGCCGATCGTCGCGCGCGGCTAACGCGCTTGTCTTCGCCGCCAGCCTGCTGGGGACGCCAATCGCGCTCTCAGCCTCGGCAGGTGCCCAGTCGCTGGGCTATGCCCCCATCCGGCAGAGCGCGTTTCCGTCCGATGCGGCGTTGACGCCCGAGGCAAGGGATGCGGAAGCCGGCGTGCTGCCGGAGCGGCTGCGCCGCGCGGTGGTGCCGTTCGCGACCAGCGAGGCGGCAGGCACGGTCATCATCGATACCGGCAACACCGCGCTCTACTACGTGCTCGGGCAGGGCCGCGCGATCCGCTATGGCGTCGGCGTCGGCCGCGAAGGCTTCACCTGGTCGGGCGTGCAGAGCATCAGCCGCAAAGCGGAATGGCCGGACTGGTATCCGCCGGCCGAGATGATCAAGCGCCAGCCCTATCTGCCGCGGTTCATCGCCGGCGGTCCCGGCAATCCGCTCGGCGCGCGCGCGATGTATCTCGGCTCGAGCGAATACCGCATCCACGGCACCAACGATCCCTCGACCATCGGCAAGTTCGTCTCTTCCGGCTGCATCCGGATGACCAATGAGGACGTCACCGATCTGTTTGGCCGCGTCAATGTCGGCACCAAGGTCGTGGTGCTGCCCAAGAACGCGCCGGTGCTGGCCCGCGGTTCGGATACCAGGACCACGATCAGCGTGCGCCCGGCGCCGCCGCGTCCGCAAGCCGCGGCGACCACGCTGCCATCGGGCCAACAGGCGATACGACTGAACGTGTCGTCGGTGAATTGAGGTGAGGATGGCCCCAATCCCGCATTGGCGATGGATATTCGGCGCGACGGCGCTCTCGCTTGCCGTCGCCGCGCCGGCGGCGCAGGCCCAGGATTTCTTCTCGCTCCTGTTCGGCGGCTTCGGCCGGCCTCCGATGATCCGACCGCCCTTCGACGACGGCCCGCCCGTTGCGCAGCAGCGGGTTTGGCGGCCGCGCTCGTATGACCGCAGCTACGACCACGCCGATAGCGTCGGGGGGCGGGCGTTCTGCGTGCGTACCTGTGACGGACGTTACTTCCCGCTGCCGGACTCCGACAATGCCAGCCGCGCGCAGAGCTGCAATAGTTTCTGCCCGGCGAGCGAGACCAAGCTGGTCTATGGCAGCAGCATCGACAGCGCCGAGACGGAGGACGGAAAGGCCTATTCGGAACTGCCGAACGCGTTCCGTTACCGAAACGAGCTCGTGGCGGGGTGCACCTGCAATGGCAAGGATCCCGGCGGGCTGGCGCAGATCAAGATCGAGGATGATCCCACCTTGCGCAAGGGTGACATCGTCGCCGGCGAGAACGGCCTGATGGTCGCGGGCCGTCCCGATAAGCGCGGCGCCTCGCTGCAGTTCTCGCCCGCGCCCGACCGCATCCGCGCCAAATATGGGCGCGTGCCGGTCATGGCGCGGGAGTAAGCAGAACTAAGCGGCGCGGATCTTGCCGAGGAAATCGGTGACCTGGTTGCCGAGCCCGCGGCTTTGCGTCTCGAGCGTCTCCGAGGCGAGGCGAACGTCCTCGGCGGCGCCGGCCGCGGAGTCCGCATCGGCCTTCACGCCGGTGATGTTCTCGGACACGTTCTTGGTGCCCTGGGCGGCGAATTGCGTGCTGCGCGTGATCTCCTGGGTCGCGGCGCCCTGTTCCTGCACCGCGGCGGCAATCGCGGTCGCGACCTCGTTGACCTCGCCGATGATGCTGCCGATGCCCTTGATGGCGTCGATGGCCTCGCCCGCGACCTTCTGGATGTCGGCGATCTGCTCGGAAATCTCCTCCGTCGCCTTCGCGGTCTGGCTCGCCAGCGACTTGACCTCGGAGGCGACCACGGCGAAGCCGCGTCCGGCCTCGCCGGCGCGGGCGGCCTCGATGGTGGCGTTCAGCGCCAGCAGGTTGGTCTGCGCCGCGATGGTGTTGATGAGGCCGATCACCTCGCCGATGCGGCCGGCGGATTTCGCCAGTCCCTGCACGGTCCCGTCGGTGTTGCGGGCCTGGCTGACCGCGCGGCTGGCGATACCGGCTGCATGCGCCGCCTGCTGGCTGATGTCGTTGATCGAGGCGCTCAATTCCTCGGAAGCCGCCGCGACCGTCTCCACGCTCATCGACGCCTCGCCGGACGCCTTTTCGGCGACCTCGACCCGTGCATTGGTCTGGCGCGACACGGCGGAAAGGTTGGCGGACGTCGCCCGCATCTTGCCGGAGGCATCGCCGAGCTGTTCGAGCGTCTGGCGCACCAGATGCTCGAACTCGCCGACATGGTTCTCGATCGCCTGCTGGCGGGCGGCCGCGCCGGCATTGCGCTCGCGCTCCTGCGCTTCGATGCGAAGCTTGTCCTTGGCCTGCTGCTTGAAGGTTTCGAGCGCACCGGCAAGCGCGCCGATCTCGTCCTTGCGCCCGCCATAGCCGCTATCGACGTCGAGGTCGCCGGAGGCGACTTTCAGCATGGCATCGCGGATGTTGTGCAGCGGCCTGATGACGCGGCGGCCGATCGCGATCATGGCACCGACGGTGAGCGCGATCGCACCGGCGAGCAGCGCAAGCTGTGTAATCAGCGAGCGCTGCGCCAGGGCGTATTGGGCTGCGGCGTGATCCTTTGCCGCATCGAGCGCTGCTTCAGCGACCGCCACCGCCGTCCCCATCCGGCCGACGGTGACCGGGCTCCACTGGTTCGCGGTCATCTCGGGCTTCTCGCCATTGGCCAGCGTCGCCACCAGCCGGTCGCGCAGACTTTGATACTCCGGCTCGAAATAAGCGGTCTTGGAGGCGGGGATCGCGGCCGCAAGCTTCGGAGGCAATTGCATGCCTGAGGTCGACACCTCGAGCGCCTTCCAGGCGGCATCGATGCCGCCGACGAATTTGGTGTAACGGAGGCGGGTTTCCGGCGCGATACGGCCTGCACCAAGTGCGTCCGATACCAGCGCGGAGGCTTCGCCGGCGGTGTTGCGCAACAGCCAGGCGGTCTGCTTGATGTTGAGCAATTGGTCGATCACGGCGTCCTGATGATTGACATCGGCGGCAAGCGTTCCCGACAATTTGTCGAGCACATCGAGCAGCGCCAGCGTCGTCGCCTGATACTCCTTCGCCAGTTCGGCGCGGCGCGCTTCCTTCGGCTTGGCCATCTCCTGCCAGAATTCCTTCTGCTCGGCCGTCAGCAGCGAGAACACCCGTTCGAACTCCGCCACCAGGGTGGTCTGCTCGGGGAAGTCCATGGTCTTGAGCCGGGCGAGCCCGTTCGCCATCGCCAGCATTTCGGCATCGCGGAGATCGCGGAGGTACTTCTCTATTCCGCTGTCCAGCGGAGACGCGCCGGTCAGAACGCGGTTGGTGGAAGAACGATCGGTCCGCAGACTGTGCATCGCCTTGAAAAGATTGGCTGAGACATCGGCGATCGTCGAAATTCGGCCCGCTACCTGCAGCCGGCCCCAGCTATCCCACGCATTCAGCGAGAAACCGACGATGATGCAAAATGCAGTGCTCAGGATAACGATCTTCAGCAACGCGGATACAGAAAGGCGATTCAGCATGTGGCTCCCCCAAAGCTGTCGCCATCTGGAACAAGAAGGGTAAAAATTTCCGGAAGCGCTATTGCCGTATATCTACGGAGCTTGCTGAAATGACTGAGGGTTCCCCACCTGGAACCTCGCGGGCATCTGGCAGTTAAGAGAAGACTAACACGCCATTCACGACGTCCCCGGGGGGCCGCATGCTCGTCAGCATACTCGTCACGTTTCTGGTCGTTATCCTCGTCCTTTACCTGATCAACCTGCTGCCGCTTGATGCGCGCGCCAAGCAGATCGCGCGCGTCGTCGTCATCATCCTGGGTGTGATCTCGCTGTTGAAATACATCGCGGTGTTCTGAGAATGCCCCAAGCAAAAAGCCCCGGCGTTGGCCGGGGCTTTTGCGGCGAGAGCCTGGAGCTTCGGTTCTGATTGAATCAGAGTCGAAGCTCTAGATTCTTGTTTTGACCCGTTTTCTTCACGCGAACCGGTCTCCACTTCGCTCGAAACGCCCTATCGCAGGCTCCGGAACCAGTCGTCCACATCCTTGTGGATCTGGTCCTTGGCGAAGCCGTAGCGCTGCTGCAGCTTGCCTTCGAGCTGCTCGCGGCGGCCTTCGATCACGTTGAGATCGTCATCGGTGAGCTTGCCCCATTTCTCCTTGGCGGCGCCCTTGAACTGCTTCCAGTTGCCCTCGATCCGGTTCCAATCCATTGCCATCTCTCCGATGCTTCAGTTGAGATGGCGTTGAAACGGATTTGATGCCGCACGGGTTCCCTGAAATCGTGCGGCATCGTGACGTGCAACCTTGTGAGTCAGATCAGCCGGCGGCCTTCGCTTCGCGGCGGCGGGCAGTGAGGATGAATTCGGTGTAGCCGTTCGGCTGCTCACGGCCCTTGAAGATCAGGTCGCAGGCGGCCTTGAAGGCGACGCCGTCGAAGGAGGGCGCCATCGGCCTGTAGAGCGGATCGCCCTTGTTCTGGCCGTCGACGACCACAGCCATGCGCTTCAGCGACTCCATCACCTGATCCCTGGTGATGACGCCCTGGTGCAGCCAGTTCGCCAGATGCTGGCTCGAGATGCGCAAGGTGGCGCGGTCTTCCATCAGGCCTACGTCGTGAATGTCGGGCACCTTGGAGCAGCCGACGCCTTGGTCGATCCAGCGCACGACATAGCCCAGGATGCCCTGGCAGTTGTTGTCGATCTCCTGCTTCACGTCATCGGGCGCCCAGTTCGACTGCGACACCGGAATGGTGAGGATATCGGAGAGCTTTGCGCGCGGGCCGCCCTTGGCCAGCTCCTGCTGGCGCGCGATCACGTTGACCTGGTGATAGTGCAGCGCGTGCAGCGTCGCGGCGGTCGGCGAGGGCACCCAGGCGGTGGTGGCGCCGGCCTGCGGATGGCCGATCTTCTGCGCCAGCATGTCGGCCATCTTGTCGGGCGCCGCCCACATGCCCTTGCCGATCTGCGCATGGCCGGGCAGGCCGTCGACGAGGCCGGTGTCGACATTCCAATCCTCATAGGCCTTGATCCAGGGCTGCGCCTTCATGTCGTTTTTGCGGATCATCGGACCCGCTTCCATCGAGGTGTGGATCTCGTCGCCGGTGCGGTCGAGGAAGCCGGTGTTGATGAACATCACGCGCTTGGCCGCATTCTGGATGCAGGCCTTGAGGTTGACGGTGGTGCGGCGCTCCTCGTCCATGATGCCGACCTTGAGCGTGTTCTCCGGCAGCGAAAGCAGTTTCTCGACCTCGCCGAACAATTCGCAGGTCAGCGCGATTTCGTCGGGGCCGTGCATCTTCGGCTTGACGATATAGACTGAGCCGGTGCGGCTGTTCTTGATCTTCGACTTGCCCTTGAGATCATGGATAGCGAGCAGGCCGGAGACAGCGGCATCGAGGATCCCTTCCGGAATTTCCTCGCCCTTTGCATCGAGCACGGCGTCGGTGAACATGTGATGGCCGACATTGCGCATCAGCAGCAGGCTGCGGCCGTGTAGCGTGAGATCCTTGCCGTCGGGCGTCTTGTAGACGCGGTCGGCATTGAGCGAGCGCGTCAACGTCTTGCCGCCCTTCTCGAAATCGGCCGATAGCGTGCCGGTCATCAGACCAAGCGTGTTGCGATAGACCAGCACCTTGTCCTCGGCATCGACAGCCGCGACGCTGTCTTCCATGTCGAGGATGGTGGAGACCGCCGCCTCCAGGATCATGTCGGCGACCCCTGCCGGATCGTCCTTGCCGATCGGATGATTGCGGTCGATCGTGACGTCGATGTGCAGGCCGTTGTTGACGAGCAGCACGGCGCTCGGCGCGGCCGCATCGCCCTGATAGCCCGCGAACTGCGCGGCTGACTTCAGTGCGGTGGTGCTGCCGTTCTTCAGCTTCACCGCGAGCTTGCCGCCGCTGACGCTGTAGGAGGTGACGTCAGTGTGGCTTCCGGTCGCGAGCGGCGCGGCCGAATCCAGGAACGCTTTGGCCTTCGCGATCACCTTGTCGCCGCGCGCCTTGTTGTAGCCCCGGCCAGCTTCGCTCGGGTCGTGCGGGATCGCGTCGGTGCCGTAGAAGGCGTCATAGAGGCTGCCCCAGCGCGCATTCGCCGCATTCAGCGCATAGCGCGCATTGGTCAGGGGCACCACGAGCTGCGGACCGCAGATCTTGCCGATCTCTTCGTCGACATTGGCGGTCTCGACCTGCCTGGTCGGCGGCTCCGGGAGCAGATAGCCGATTTCCTTCAGGAAAGCGGTATAGGCGTCGATGTCGAACGCCTTGCCCTTGTGCGCGCGGTGCCAATCGTCGATCTTGGCCTGCAGCGTGTCGCGGAAGGCAAGCAATTCGCGGTTTTTCGGCCCCAGTTTTGCGATGATGGCGGCAAGCCCGGCCCAGAAGGCGTCGGGCGCGATCCCGGTATTGGGGGTCGCCTCCTTGGCGATGAAATCGAACAGGACAGGGGCGATCTTCAATCCGTGGGCTTCGACACGCGTCATGTTGGGCTTTCCAAGAGAAATGGCGGCTGCGGACTGTTTTCGGAACGAAAACAGCAAAAAACACGCCAAAAGGCGGGCGGTTCAACGCCCTTTTAACGCTAAAGCCGCGGCCATGAGAAGGCCCCCTGCGGGGCTTGGTGTCCTACCAAAGGAGCGGGCCAGGCCGCCTAAAACATGATGCGATGGGATGGGTAGGCGTCGCGTCGCAGGTGCCCACCTCTCCCCGACGGGGAGAGGTGGATTTGCGCAGCAAATCGGGTGAGGGGCCGCAGCTCTAACGAGGGACCGTAACCCCTCACCCGGCGCTTCGCGCCGACCTCTCCCGTTGGGAGAGGTGGGAGTTTGTGGTCACCACCGAATACAAGCAATAAAGCATCCCGCTCTAAATATTCGCGGCGAGGTCGGCGACTTCCTCGAACAGGATGCCGGTCTGGGCCAGCATCCTTTCGATCTCGTCGACGGCGTCGGCGACTGTCCGGCGCGAGGTATCGATCGTCAGTTCGTTGCCCGCCGGCGGCTCGTAATCATTGGTGATGCCGGTGAAGGAGGGCAGGCCGCCGGCGCGGGCCTTGGCGTAATGGCCCTTGGGATCGCGACTTTCGCAGATTTCCGCAGGCGTCGCGACATAGATCTCGCGGAACGCGCTGTCGGCGATGCGGCGCGCCGCAGCTCGGTCGGAGGCTGCGGGTGAGACCGCGGCGACGATCGCGATATGGCCGTTACGCGCAAGATGCGTCGCGATCTCCGCGAGACGGCGGATGTTTTCGCTGCGATCGGCGTGCGAGAAGCCGAGGTCGCTGTTGAGGCCGGCCCGCAAGGTGTCGCCATCGAGCAGGATCGGCGAGCCGCCATTGGTGAACAACCGCCGCTCAAGCGCAAGCGCCAATGTCGATTTGCCGGAGCCGGGCAGCCCCGTGAACCAGAGCACGGCGCCGCCGTGACGATAGCGGGCCGAACGCTCGTCGGCGCGCAACGCCGACTCCACCGGCACGATGTCGACCGGCACCGCGCGCTGGCCGGCGTCGACCGACAGCACCAAGCCGCCGCCGGCGATGCGCCCGTTCACCTCGATCACCAGGCGCCCGGTCCGCGGGCTTTCATGATAGGGATCGGCGGCAATCGGCTGCGCCAATGAGATGTCGATCTCGCCGACATGGTTGCGTGCGATCGAGTTGGTTTCCTCGTTGGAGAGCGCGCCGGGATCGACCGCCTTGTCGATCGCGACCACGCTCGCGCGGGTCTCGCGGGTGCCGAGCCGGATCAGGATCTGGTCGCCCTTCGACAATGGCTTGTCGTGCAGCCAGAAGATCCGGGCATGGATACGGCGGGTGTCGCGCGGGCTCTGGCCGACATGGCCGATGACGTCGCCGCGCTCGATGAACAGCTCGCGGTCGAGCGTGATGCCGACCGAGCGGCCGGCCGTTTGCGGCCCTTGAAGCGGCGTGACCGGCCAGCTCTCGACCGTCTTGATCCTGGCGATCTTGCCGGCCGGCATGATCACGATCTCGTCGCCGGCCTTCAGGCTGCCGGATTCGATGCGGCCGGCGACGATGCGGCGGTCGTCGAATTTGTAGATCGCCTGCACCGGCAGCCGCAGCGGCAAGGTTTCCGCCGGCCGTGCCGGCTCCAGTTCGTCCAGCGCCTCGACGACACTCGGCCCCTTGTACCAGGCGATCCGCGCCGTGTGCTCGGCGACGCCATCGCCGTCGCGCGCGGAGATCGGGATCACCGCCGATGGCTTCACGCCAAGACCGGTCAGGTGCGCCGATATCTCGTCGCTGATTTCGCCGAAGCGCTCGGCACTGAAATCGACCCGATCCATCTTGTTGACGACGACCGCGACCTGCTTGATGCCGAGCAGATGCAGCAGATAGCCGTGCCGCCGAGTCTGGTCGCGCACGCCTTCGAGCGCGTCGATGATCAGCACGGCGCCGTCGGCCTGCGAGGCGCCGGTGATCATGTTGCGGAGGAATTCGGCGTGGCCGGGCGCGTCGATCAGCACGACGTCGCGCGAGCGGGTACGGAAGCGGATCTGCGTGGTGTCGATGGTGATGCCCTGGTCGCGCTCGGTCTGCAGCGCATCCAACAGGAACGACCATTCGAACGGCATGCCGCGCCGCGCGCTGACGGCTTTCAGCATTTCGAGCTTGCCGTCGGGCAGGCTGCCGGTCTCGTGCAGGAGGCGGCCGACCAGGGTGGATTTGCCATGATCGACATGGCCGACGATGACGATACGGACTTGCGGACGCGTGGTGCCGTTCGGTGTCGCGGAGATCGCGCTGGGAAGAACCATGTTCATCGAAAACGCCTTAAGCTCGCTTCTCAGAGATAACCGGCGACACGCAGCCGCTCGAACGCATCCTCGGTCTCGTGATCGAGTGCGCGGCCCGCGCGTTCCGGCACCTTGGTGTCTTCGAGCTCGGCCAGGATCTCATCGATGTTTGACGCGGTCGACGCAACGGGGAAGGTGATGTCGGCATCACCAAGCGAACGATAGCGTTTGCCGTCCTTCGCCAGATAAAGCGGGATGATCGGGATGTTCTCGCGCCTTGTGTAGGCCCAGATGTCGGCCTCGGTCCAATGCAGGATCGGGTGGATGCGCAAATGCGCGCCCTGCGGCGGGGAGGCGTTGAAATGATCCCAGAACTCCGGCGGCTGGTCGCGCACGTCCCATTCGCCCTCCAGGCCACGCGGCGAGAACACGCGCTCCTTGGCGCGCGTCGCCTCTTCGTCGCGGCGGATGCCGGCGATCAATCCGTCAAAGCCGTGTTTGACCAGCGCGAGCTTCAGGCCCTCAGTCTTGCGTGCAGCGGAGCGCGCCGCGGGCGGCAGCGTGGGATCGACACTATCGATCGGCGGGCAGGGTTCGACGCGGAGGTCGAGATCCCATTCCTTCGCGTAGCGATCGCGGAAGGCATACATCTCCGGAAATTTCTTGCCGGTATCGACATGCATGGCAGGAAAGGGCACGCGGCCGAAGAAGGCCTTGCGCGCGAGCCAGATCATCACGTTGGAGTCCTTGCCCAGCGACCAGAGCAGCGCGAGCTTCTTCAGCCGCGCGAACGCCTCGCGCAGAATGTAGATGCTTTGCGCCTCGAGCTCGTCGAGATGATCCATGGAAGGCGCTGTCGCGGGTTCTTCGACGAGGATTTTCCGCGGCACCTTTATTCCCTCTTTGGGCTCGGAAGCGCGCAAGCGTGCTTTGCCGGATTCATTGTCGAGAAGATGCATCTCTGTGCCTTGGCCTTTGGAGGCGAAAATTCTATAGTTGCGATGCAATAGAGAAGAAATAAATTTCTCTTTGCGGGCGCTTGCCGACACATATATAGAATAAAATTCCAGTCAACCCATAAGTTGGAGAAGCGAGTGGCGCATGCGGTTCTTGCCGGTGTTCCTGGATCTGCAAACGGGCGTGGTGCTGCTGGTCGGCGCCGGCGATCTCGTGCGCGCGAAGCTGCGTCTGCTCGCGGCCGCCGGCGCGCGCGTCCGCTGGTTTGCGACTGACGGCAATCATGATGTGAGCGGGATCGATGCGACGCGCATCGAACTCGCAACGGGCGATCCACTCGCCGCTGATCTCAGCGGCGTCATCGCGGTGCTCTGCGCGGGCGCCGGCGATGTCGGTGTTGCGCTGGCGGCGCGCGCGAGGGCTGTCGGCCTGCCCGTCAATGTGATGGACGATCTCGAGCATTCCACCTTCATCTTCCCGGCGATCGTCGATCGCGGCGATGTCGTGGTCGCCGTCGGCACCGGCGGCGCCTCGCCGGTGGTGGCGCGCCGCGTGCGCGAGCGGATCGAGGCGGTGCTGCCGGCCCGCATCGGCGATCTCGCATCCTTCATCGGCCAATTCCGCAAATCCATACACGCGCGCATCGGCGAATTCGCGCTGCGTCGCCGCTTCTGGGAGCGCATTGTCGACGGTCCGATCGGCGCGCTGGTGCTGGCCGGTCGGAGAGACGAAGCCGAGAAGGCGTTGCAGCAGATTTCCGATCCCTCCGCCTTTGCCGGCGCGACAGCGCTCGGCAAGGCCAAGGGCCATGTGACGCTGGTCGGTGCCGGACCTGGCGATCCGGATCTTCTCACCATCAAGGCGCTGCGCGCGCTGCAGGACGCCGACGTCGTGTTCTACGACGAATTGGTGTCATCAGAGATTCTTGACCGCGTGCGCCGCGACGCCTCGCGCATTCCGGTCGGCCGCCGCGTCGGCAAACCCGGCATCGGCCAGGACGCGATCAACAAACTGATGATCGAGGCCGCGAAATCAGGACAGCGCGCGGTGCGGCTGAAGGGCGGCGATCCCTTCATCTTCGGTCGGGGCGGCGAAGAGATCGAAGCGCTGCGCCAGGCAGGCGTCGCCTATTCGGTGATCCCCGGCATCACGGCGGGCTTAGGTGCCGCCGCGCAATTCGAGGCGCCGCTGACCTTCCGCCACGAGGCGCTGCGCATCACCTTCCTCACCGCGCACAAGGCGCGTGACGCCGAGACTATCGACTGGTCGGCGCTAACAGACAAGAAGATGACTGTCGTGGTCTATATGGGCATGACCGCCGCGCCGACGATCCGCGCCGGCCTGTTGGCCGCTGGCCGCTCGCCACAAACGCCGGTCGGCGTGTTCGCGCGGGTGACGCGGCCGGATGCCAAGGCCGCGGTCGGAACGCTCGAACATCTGCCGTCGCTGGTCGAGAAGATCGATGGCGGCCCCGCCATCCTGGTCATCGGCGACGTCGTCTCCCACTCTGCGCCCTGGCGCCATGCCAATCTCAACCAAGTGATCTCGGACCTTTTGGAAGCTGCCGAATGACCTCTCCGCTTGAACAGAAGAAAATCAGAATTACCGGGCCTTCGGTAGTGACCGCCAACCGCACTCATGACGGCGTGGTGATCTATCGCACCCCGCAGCATGGCTGGTCATCGCGGCTTGCGGACGCCGCCATCGTGCGCACCTCCGACGATGCGCGGGCGCTGCTTGCCGAAGCGGTGGCCGATGATGTCGGCGCGATCGGTGCCTACATCGCGCCGGTCGCAATCAAGGACAATGGAGAGATTGCGCCCGGCAATCTCCGCGAACATATCCGGTCGGAAGGCCTCACCATCGAGCTTCCGGTTCCGGCTTAAGGTGCTCCCTCATGTACGCATATGACGAACTCGATCGCACGCTCCTTCACGAACGTGTCGAAGAATTCCGCGACCAGGTGAAGCGCCGGCTTTCCGGCGAACTCACCGAGGACGAATTCAAGATTCTGCGATTGCAGAACGGCGTGTACCTGCAGCTTCACGCCTATATGTTCCGCGTCGCGATCCCCTATGGCACGCTGTCAACAAAGCAATTGCGCGCCCTTGCCCATGTCGCGCGCCGCTACGACCGCGGCTATGGACATTTCACGACGCGGCAGAACATCCAGTTCAACTGGATCAAGCTCGCTGAGCTGCCGGACGCGCTCGCCGATCTTGCCGAGGTCGGCATCCACGCCATGCAGACCTCCGGCAACAACATGCGCAACGTCACCTCCGACCAGTGGGCGGGGGTTGCGCCCGGCGAGGTCGAGGATCCCCGTATCTGGTCGGAGCTGCTGCGGCAGCACACCACGCTGCATCCGGAATTCTCGTTCCTGCCGCGCAAGTTCAAGATCGCGATCACCGCCTCCGAGCACGATCGCGCCGCGATCAAGATCCACGATATCGGCCTGCGGCTGCACAAGAACGCCGATGGCGAGACCGGCTTCGAGGTGCTGGTGGGCGGCGGGCTCGGCCGCACGCCGTTCATCGCCAAGACCATCAAGCCGTTCGTGCACGGCCGCGACATCCTGAGCTATGTCGAGGCGATCCTGCGCGTCTACAACCAGTACGGCCGCCGCGACAACATCTACAAGGCGCGCATCAAGATCCTCGTGCACGAGCTAGGCATCGAGAAGTTCGGCAAGGAAGTCGAGGAAGAGTGGCAGCAATTGCGCGACAGCGCGCTGACGCTCGATGATGGTGCGATCGAGGAAGTGCGCTCGCGCTTTTCCTATCCGGCCTACGAGAAGCTGCCGCACATGCCCGACGAGCTGAAGCAGGCGGCGCATGATCCGCTGTTCGAGCGCTGGCGCAAGAATTCGGTGTTTCCGCACAAGGTGCAGGGCTATTCGATCGTGACGCTGTCGCTGAAGCCGGTCGGCGGTCCGCCCGGCGATGCCACCGCCGAACAGATGGATGTGATCGCCGATCTCGCCGACCGCTATTCCTTCGGCGAGATCCGCGTCGGCCATGAGCAGAACCTGGCGCTGCCGCATGTCGCCAAGCGGGATCTGCCGGCGCTGTGGAAGGCGCTCGACAAGGCCGGGCTCGCGACCCCGAACGTGAACCTGGTCTCCGACATCATCGCCTGCCCAGGGCTCGACTACTGCTCTCTGGCGAATGCGCGCTCGATCCCGATCGCGCAGGAATTGACGCGGCGTTTTGCCAATCACGACACCGCAGGCCTGATCGGCCGGCTGCACATCAATATCTCCGGCTGCATCAACGCCTGCGGCCATCACCATGTCGGCCATATCGGCATCCTCGGTGTCGAGAAGAACGGCGAGGAATTTTATCAGATTACGATCGGCGGCCGCGCCGACGAGGGCGCCGCGCTCGGTACGCTGATCGGCCCTTCGGTGCCTTACGCCGAGGTCGCCGACGTGGTCGAGGACATCGTCGAGGCCTATCTGGCGCTGCGCTATTCCCCCGATGAACTCTTCATCGACACGGTCAAGCGGCTCGGCGTCGAACCTTTCAAGGAGCGGGTCTATGCCACTCGTTAAGAACGGAAAAATCGCAACCGACATCTACGCCCATGTCGCCGATGGCGCCGAGATCCCGGCTGATGGCGCAATCCTGGTGCCGGCGGCGCGCTTCCTTGACGATCCCGAGGCGCTGCTGCGCCGGCCCGGCAAGGTCGGCGTGGTCTGGCCGAACAACCGCGATCTCGACGAGCTCGTGCCCTATCTCGACCGGCTCGCCGCGGTCGCGCTGGTGTTTCCGTCGTTCCGCGACGGCCGCGCCTATAGCCAGGCGCGGCTGCTTCGTGAGCGCTATCGCTTCCAGGGCGAATTGCGCGCCACCGGCCAGGTGCTGCGCGACCAGTTCGTGTTCATGCTGCGCGCCGGCTTCGACGCACTCGACGTGAAGAAGGAAAAGGATGCGGACGCCTTCGCGGAGACGGTGAAACGCTACACCGTATTCTACCAGCCGACCGGCGACGGCCGCACCACCGCGCTGAGCCGCCGCACGCAATTGCGTCATTCCGAAAGCGCCAGCCCATGAACGCGCTGGCGCCAGAGATGTCGATCGAGGCGCTGTCGGCGCTGCCGTCGGTACAGGAGCTCAATCGCGTCCTGCGCGCGGCGACGCCGTTCGAGGTCATCGAGTCCGCGCTGAAGACGGTCGGCCGCGAGCGCCTTGCGCTGGTCTCGTCCTTCGGCACGGAATCGGCGGCGCTGCTCAAGGTGATGGCCGACGTCGATCCGGCCATCCCCGTGATCTTCCTCGATACCGGTTGGCTGTTTGCGGAAACGCTTGCTTATCGCGACACGCTGATCGACACGCTTGGTCTGACCGATGTTCGCTCGATCAAGCCGCTCGAGGAGACGCTTCACCGCGACGATCCCGAGCGCGATCTCTGGTTCTCCGATCCCGACGCCTGCTGCCGCATCCGCAAGGTCGAGCCGCTGACGCGCGCGCTGGCGCCGTTCGCCGCCTGGCTCAACGGGCGCAAACGCTTTCAGGGCGGCGCCCGCGCCGACATCCCCGTGGTCGAGGAAGACGGCGTGCGCCTGAAATTCAATCCCTTCGCCAACGCGACACGCGAAGAGATCGAGGCGATCTACCGCGACGGCAAGCTGCCGCCGCATCCGCTGATTGCCTCCGGATATATGTCGGTCGGCTGCATGCCCTGCACCAGCCGCACCGCGCCCGATGAGGATGCGCGCGCCGGCCGCTGGCGTGGTCGTGCCAAGACAGAATGCGGCATTCATACGATGAAGACTTCTTAGGACAATGACGCTGCCACGCCGCGAACAATGAAATGCGGTTCCGTTGACTAAAGCGCTCTTCGCCGTGAGTTATGTTCCACGTGCTCCGGTGTTGCTTCATCCGCTTTGAATGGAGATAGAGATGGTCCGTCGTATCCTGCCGCTCGTCGCGGGTTTGCTGTGGGCGGGTTCGGCTTTCGCCGCCGATTACTCGCTGCTCAACGTGTCCTACGATCCGACGCGTGAGCTCTATGCTGATTTCAACAAGGCGTTTGCCGCGGCCTATCAGAAGGAGACCGGCAAGAGCGTCGAGATCAAGCAGTCGCATGGCGGCTCCGGCTCGCAGGCGCGCGCCGTGATCGACGGCCTGCAGGCCGACGTGGTCACGCTCGCGCTCGCCTACGACGTCGACGCGGTCGCGGCCAAAGGCCTGATCGCGCCGGACTGGCAGAAGCGTCTGCCGCAGAATGCCGCACCCTACACCTCGACCATCGTGTTCCTGGTGCGCAAGGGCAATCCCAAAGGCATCAAGGATTGGGACGATCTGATCAAGCCAGGCGTTGCCGTCATCACGCCGAACCCGAAGACCTCGGGCGGCGCTCGCTGGAATTATCTCGCCGCCTGGGGCTATGCACAGAAGAAGTTCGGCTCGGCCGACAAGGCCAAGAAGTTCGTCGCCGATCTCTACCAGAACGTACCGGTGCTCGACACCGGCGCGCGTGGCTCGACCGTTACCTTTGTCGAGCGCGGCGTCGGCGACGTGCTGCTTGCCTGGGAAAACGAGGCGTTTCTGGCGCAGCGCGAGTTCGGCAAGGACAAGTTCGAGATCGTCTCGCCGCCGCTGTCGATCCTCGCCGAGCCGCCACTCGCGGTCGTCGATGCGATCGCGGACAAGAAGGGCACCAGGACGGTTGCCGAGGCCTATCTGAAGTATTGGTATACCAGGGAAGGCCAGGAAATCGCCGCGCGTAATTCTTACCGTCCGCGCGATCCGGAGATTGCCAAGGAGTACGAGAAATCCTTCGCCAAGGTTGAACTTTTCACCATTGACGACGTTTTCGGTGGTTGGACCAAGGCGCAGAAGGAGCACTTCGCCGAGGGCGGCATCTTCGACCAGATCTACAAGAATTGATCTGGCCGGGCCCGTGGGGGCGGAAGCAGGGGGATAGGTGAGCACAGCGGTTGCACGGCGCAGCACTTTGCCGGGGTTCGGTCTCACCATGGGACTGACCCTGACATGGCTCTCCGTTATCGTCCTGATTCCGCTCGCCGGTCTCTTTCTCAAGACGTTTGAGCTGAGTTTCGATCAGTTCTGGGGCATCGTCACCAGCCGCCGCACCCTGAGCGCGCTGAAGATTTCGTTTGGGCTTTCGTTTGCCGCGGCTTGCGTCAATCTGGTGATGGGCACGGTCATCGTCTGGGCGCTGGTGCGCTACCGCTTTCCGGGACGGCGGCTGTTCGATGCGATCGTCGATATCCCCTTCGCGCTGCCGACCGCGGTTGCCGGCGTCGCGCTGACCCAGCTCTTTGCACAGAAGGGCTGGTTGGGGGCGCCGCTTGCCGAACTGGGCATCAAGGTCGCGTTCACGCCGATCGGCATTTTCGTTGCCATGGTCTTCATCGGCATTCCCTTCGTGGTGCGGACGGTGCAGCCGGTGCTGATCGATCTCGATCCGGAGATCGAGGAGGCCGCGGCAAGCCTCGGCGCCAACCGCTGGCACACGGTGTTTCGCGTGATCCTGCCGAGCCTGATCCCGGCGCTCTTGACCGGCTTTGCGCTCGCCTTTGCCCGCGCCGTCGGCGAATATGGCTCGGTCATCTTCATCGCCGGCAATCTGCCGAATGTCTCCGAGATCGCGCCATTGTTGATCGTGATCCGGCTCTCCGAATTTCGCTATGCGGATGCCACCGCGATCGCGGTGGTCATGCTGCTGGCTTCATTCATCATCATCTTCGCGGTCAATCGCCTGCAGCGCTGGGCGCAGACCCGCATTCCCACCCACTAGAGGGCCGGATCGATGTCGCTGCAATCGAACCTGGCTTCCTCCACCACGCAGTTGCGAGCCTATGCCCCGAAGACCGACCTCAATGTCGCCTCGCCGCCCTCGCAGCGGGAGAAGGTGCGCCCGCACACGGCGGCCTCGAAGCGGGATCTGCGCACCGAGCCCCGGCCGATCCGCTTCCTGATCGTCGCGCTGGCGCTGCTCTTCCTCACCGTATTCGTGGTGCTGCCGTTGGTCGTGGTGTTCGCGTCGGCGTTTTCGCGCGGCATCTCGGCCTATTTCGCGGCGCTCAGCGAGCCGGAGGCGCTCTCGGCGATCCAGTTGACGCTTCTGATCGCGGCGATCTCCGTCAGCCTCAACCTGATCTTCGGCGTGATCGCGGCCTGGGCGATCTCGAAATTCGATTTCGCCGGCAAGACTTTTCTGATCACGCTGATCGACCTGCCGTTCTCGGTCAGTCCCGTGATCTCGGGCCTGGTCTTCGTGCTCTTGTTCGGCGCACAGGGCTTCTTCGGGACCTGGCTGCAGGCGCACAATATCCACATCCTGTTCGCGGTGCCCGGCATTGCGCTCGCCACCATCTTCGTGACCTTCCCCTTCGTCGCACGCGCGCTGATTCCATTGATGCAGGAGCAGGGCACGCAGGAGGAGGAAGCCGCGATCTCGCTGGGCGCGTCAGGATTGCAGACCTTCTTCCGCGTCACCTTGCCCAATATCAAATGGGGCCTGCTCTACGGCGTCCTGTTGTGTAACGCGCGCGCGATGGGCGAGTTCGGCGCGGTGTCGGTGGTCTCGGGTCATATCCGGGGCGAGACCAATACCATGCCGCTGCTGGTCGAAATCCTTTATAATGAATATCAGTTCGTGGCGTCGTTCGCGATCGCGTCGCTGCTTGCGATGCTGGCGTTGATCACGCTGGTCGTGAAGACGATCCTCGAACGGCGTCTGGACGAAGGGCAGATTGTCAGTGACGATTGAAGTCAAGAATATCGTAAAGAAGTTCGGCGATTTCGCAGCGCTCGACACTGTCAGCCTGAAGGTCGGCGACGGCGAGCTGTTGGCGCTGCTCGGGCCATCCGGCTCCGGCAAGACCACGCTGCTGCGGATCATTGCCGGCCTCGACTGGCCCGAGGCGGGCGAAGTCACGATCGACGGCGAGGACGCGCTGGGCCGCGGCGCCAGCGAGCGCCATGTCGGCTTCGTGTTCCAGCACTATGCGCTGTTCCGTCACATGACGGTGTTCGAGAACGTCGCCTTTGGCCTCCGCGTGCAGCCGCGCGCGATCCGCAAGGACGAGAAGGCGATCCGCGCCCGCGTCAAGGAGCTGCTCGATCTGGTGCAGCTCGACTGGCTGTCGGATCGCTATCCGAGCCAGCTATCCGGTGGCCAGCGCCAGCGCATCGCGCTCGCCCGTGCGCTCGCGATCGAGCCGCGCATCCTGTTGCTCGACGAGCCCTTCGGCGCGCTCGATGCCAAGGTGCGCAAGGAGCTCAGGCAATGGCTGCGCTCGCTGCATCAGGAGATCCACGTCACCTCGATCTTCGTCACCCATGACCAGGAAGAGGCGCTCGAGGTCGCCAACCGCGTGGTCGTCATGGACAAAGGCCGCATCGAGCAGATCGGCACCCCTGGCGAGGTTTATGACAATCCGGCGACGGCCTTCGTCCACGGCTTCATCGGCGAATCCATCGTGCTGCCGGTCGATGTCAGCGACGGCGCGGTCCGGCTCGGCGGCAGGCCGCTCAACATCGCCGCCAATGGTGCGGCGCCCGGCGCGTCCAAATTGTTCGTGCGCCGCCATGACATGCAGATCGGCCCGGCGGGAGGCGGATCGCTGGAAGGGGCGGTGCGCCACGTCCGCTCCTTCGGCCCGATCCAGCGTGCCGAGGTCGCGCTTGCCGACAGCGAAGGCAAGACCGTGATCGAGATCGATGCGCCGCGCGACCGGGAACTGCAGGCCGGCGAAATCATCTCGCTGGAACCCCGCCGCTACCGTATTTTCGCGGCTCACGAATAGCTGCCGTAGCCCGGGTGAAGCGGAGCGCAACCCGGGATTCGCATCCACGCGCGAAAAGGCCCAGGATTACGCTTCGCTCCATCCGGGCTACAGGATCTCGCGGACCGCCATCGCCGCGGCAAAAAAACGCCCCCCGTTCACCATTCAGCCACGGTTGGTATGCAACAACGGCGGACCAACCTTGGGGGAATCCTTTCAGTGAAACGGACGACCGTCGCCCTCTTTGGGCTTCTGGTGCTGGGCGGCTGCGCGGCAGACACTCCACTTCCGGAACAGCCGGCCATGTATGTCAACATGGCTGCACCCGGCGCCGTCCTGGACACCCAGGCCGCCGCGACCATGATCTCGCAATATCGCCAGAACAACGGCCTCGGCGCCGTGGTGGTGGACCCTGCGCTCGTCAAGCTCGCCGAGCAGCAGTCGCAGGCCATGGCGGCGCGCAACAAGATGGACCATGACGTGAAGGCCCCGCTCGGCAAACGGCTGGAAGGCTCCGGCTATCCGGCGACGGTGGCGGTCGAAAACGTGTCCGCCGGCTATCATACGCTGGCGGAAGCGTTTTCCGGCTGGCGCGATTCGCCTCCACACAAGGCCAATATGCTCAAGGGCGGTGTCACAAAATTGGGCATTGCCGCGAGCTATGCGCCGAACACCAAGTACAAGGTGTTCTGGACGCTCATTCTCGCGTCAACCTAACTCCGCGTGATCGTCACGCCGGATCAGGCCGATTGACGCGGTCGCGAACTGCGGCCACGGTGGGCGCCATTATACACCACTGATTGACGGTCGCGATGGATACTTCAGATCCTCCGCCCGCCACGACGCCCGCGCAGGCGCAGCGCGTATTGGTCCTGCAGGGCGGCGGCGCCCTTGGCTCATATCAGGCCGGAGCATTTCAGGCGCTCTGTCGCGCCGGCTTCGAGCCTGACTGGGTTGCCGGAATCTCGATCGGCGCCGTCAATGCCGCGATCATCGCCGGCAACGAGCCCGACAAGCAGGTGCCGCGCTTAAAGGAATTCTGGGAGATGGTGTCGCGTCCGGTATCCTGGAATCCGATAGCGCCCGGCGACCGCGCCCGCACTTTGTTCAACGAGACCAGCGCCGCCATCATCGCGACATTCGGCGTGCCGGGCTTCTTTGCGCCGCGGATTCCGCCTGCGCCGTTCTGGCCCATGGGCAGCGCGCAGTCGCAAAGCTATTACGACACCGCGCCCCTGAAGAAGACGCTGGAGCGGCTGGTCGATTTCGACCGCATCAACGACCTGAAGACCCGGCTTTCGGTCGGCGCCGTCGGCGTGACCTCCGGCAATTTCAGGTATTTCGACAATTACGAGTTCAAGAAGCTCGGCAAGAAGATCGGCCCCGAGCACATCATGGCCTCCGGCGCGCTGCCGCCGGGCTTTCCGGCGGTCCTGATCGAAGGCGAGCATTATTGGGATGGCGGAATCGCCTCCAACACCCCGCTCGACTTCGTGCTTGATGAGGAGACCCGCCGCGATCTCCTGATCTTCCAGGTCGATCTGTTCAGCGCCCGCGGACCGTTGCCGAATTCGCTATTGGAGGCGGCCGAGCGTGAAAAGGACATCCGCTTTTCCAGCCGCACGCGGATGAACACCGACAAGAACAGGCAGATCCACAATGCGCGCATGGCGGTGCGTGATCTCATCGGCAAGCTGCCGGATTATCTGAAGAACGATCCCTCCGTTGAATTGCTGCGGCAGGCCTCCAAGGAGAACACCGTCACGGTGGTGCACCTGATCTACCGCAGCAAGAACTACGAGACCTCGTCGAAGGATTACGACTTCTCCCATGTCGCCATGGTCGAGCATTGGGAGGCGGGCGTCCGCGACGTTCATTTGTCGATGCGTCACAAAGAATGGCTAGAACGGCCGCAGTCCGGGGAAACCATGGTGACCTACGATCTCACGGGGGACGTCGATCCGTTCCCCGCAAAGAAGGAGTGAAGCAGATATGGCTACGTTGACAGGCAAGACCGCTGTCGTGACCGGCTCGACCAGCGGCATCGGATTGGCGATTGCGCGTAAATTCGCCAGCGCGGGGGCCAATGTCGTCATCAACGGCATGGGCGTGCCGGCCGATATCGAGCGCGAGCGCTCCGGCATCGAGACCGATTTCAAGGTCAAGGCCGCCTATTCGCCGGCCGACATGACCAAGCCCGCCGAGATCGCCGAAATGATCGCGCTCGGCGAAAAAACCTTCGGCTCGGTCGACATCCTCGTCAACAATGCCGGCATCCAGTTCGTCTCTCCGATCGAGGAATTTCCGATCGAGAAGTGGGATGCGATCATCGCGATCAACCTGTCGTCGGCGTTTCATGGCATCCGCGCCGCGGTGCCGGGGATGAAGAAGCGCGGCTGGGGCCGCATCATCAACACCGCCTCCGCGCATTCGCTGGTCGCCTCGCCCTTCAAGTCGGCCTATGTCTCGGCCAAGCACGGCATCGCGGGCCTCACCAAGACGGTGGCACTCGAGCTTGCGACCTTCAAGATCACCTGCAACTGCATCAGCCCCGGCTATGTCTGGACGCCGCTGGTCGAGCACCAGATTCCGGAGACCATGAAGGCGCGCAATATGACCAAGGAGCAGGTCATCAAGGACGTGCTGCTCGAGGCCCAGCCGACCAAGGAATTCGTAACCGCCGACCAGGTCGGCGCGCTCGCACTGTTCCTCTGCAGCGACGACGCCGCGCAGATCACCGGCTCCAACTACTCCATCGATGGCGGCTGGACCGCGGAGTAGGGCGCTTTGGTTCGGCGCGTACCTGTATGCCCCGCGATGACGGGGCATACAGTATCCGGCGGCCTCTCGGCTCAAGCACAACCGCCTCTGGAATACTGGATCGTCAGGTCAAGCCGGACGATGACAGCGGAGAGCTGTTTGAAATTTGAATCAGAACCCATCCCGCGTCATTGCGAGCAGCTGGCCGTCTAGAGCATTTTCGGTTCTGATGGAATCAGAACCGGAGCTCTAGATTCTAATTTTGACGCGTTTTCTTCACGCGAACCGGTGTCCACTTCGCTCGAAAACGCGCTAACCCGCGCCGACGGCTTTCTTGCGCCAGGCGAGATGGACGGCGCAGGTGCAACCGGGTGGGTGTGAGGTGACGTCGTTGGCGGGCGTGGCGACCGGTGCGGGCGCGGGCGTTGGCTGCTTCGCGTTCTGCGAGGGGATGTAGTTCAGCACGGGCGCGAGCCAGCGTTCGATCTCACCGACCGCCATGTCCTTGCGCGCGGCATAGTCCTCGACTTGGTCGCGCTCGATCTTGCCGACGCCGAAATAGAAGCTTTCGGGATGGCTGAAATAGAGGCCGGAAACCGAGGAGCCCGGCCACATCGCAAAGCTCTCCGTCAGCTTCACGCCGGCCGTGTTCTCGGCGTCAAGCAGCGCGAACAGCGTCGCCTTCTCGGTGTGGTCGGGCTGCGCGGGATAGCCGGGCGCCGGGCGGATGCCCTGATATTTCTCCAGGATCAACTCGTCCGACGAGAACGTCTCGTCGGGCGCATAACCCCAGAACTCCTTGCGCACGCGCTGGTGCATGCGCTCGGCGAAAGCTTCGGCGAGGCGATCGGCCAGCGCCTTGCACAGGATCGAGGAATAATCGTCATTGGCGTTCTTGAAGCGGTCGGCGACCGCGTCCTCGCCGATGCCCGCGGTGACGACGAACCCGCCGATATAGTCAGGTACGCCCGACGATACTGGCGCGATGAAGTCCGAAAGCGCGGCGTTGAAGCGGCCTTCGCGCTTCTCGAGCTGCTGGCGCAGCGTGTGGAAGGTCGCGATCTTCTTCTTGCGCGTCTCGTCGGCATAGACGGCGATGTCGTCGCCTTCGGCATTGGCGGGCCAGAAGCCGATGGTGGCGCGCGCCGTGAACCATTTCTCCGCGATGATGCGCTCAAGCATCTTCTGCGCATCATCATAGAGCGAGCGCGCGACCTCGCCGACCTTCGGATCGTCGAGGATGGCCGGGAAGCGCCCGGTCAATTCCCATGTCTGGAAGAACGGCGTCCAGTCGATGTATTTTGCCAGTTCCGCCAGATCGTAGGCATCGAAGCTCTTGATGCCGAAGAAGGCCGGCTGCTTCGGCGGCGTCTTGGCGAAATCGATCTTGACGCCATTGGCGCGGGCATCCGCAAGCTTCAGCCGTTTCTTGTCCTGCTGCGCTCGGAAATGTGCCGCGGAGATCTTTGCGTATTCGGCGCGGATATCGGCGGCATAGGCCTCGCGCTTCTCGGGCGAGAGCAGCGAGGAGGCGACGCCGACCGCGCGGCTGGCGTCATTGACGTGGACGACTGGTCCGCCCGGATAGTTCGGATCGATCTTCACGGCGGTATGGACGCGGCTGGTGGTGGCGCCGCCGATCAGGAGCGGCAGGTTCAGGCCCTCGCGCTCCAGCTCGCCGGCGAGAAAGCTCATCTCGTCGAGCGAGGGCGTGATCAGGCCGGAGAGGCCGATGATATCAGCGCCTTCGGCCTTCGCGGTCTCGATGATCTTTGCCGCCGGCACCATCACGCCGAGGTCGATGACCTCGAAATTGTTACATTGCAGCACGATGCCGACGATGTTCTTGCCGATGTCGTGGACGTCGCCCTTCACGGTGGCGAGCACGATCTTGCCAGCGGCATTGCGGCCGTCGCCGGCCACGCCATTGGCGAGGTTGCGGGCCTTTTCCTCCTCCATGAATGGCATCAGATAAGCGACCGCCTGCTTCATCACGCGCGCGGACTTCACCACCTGCGGCAGGAACATCTTGCCGTCGCCGAAGAGGTCGCCGACCACGTTCATGCCGGCCATCAAGGGACCCTCGATGACGTCGAGCGGACGGGAGGATGCCTGTCGCGCCTCCTCGGTATCTTGCTCGATGAATTCGGTGATGCCGTGCACCAGTGCGTGGCTGAGCCGCTTCTCGACCGGCCATTCGCGCCAGGCGAGATCGGCTTCCTTGCTCTGCTTCTCCTTGCCGCGGAATTTTTCGGCGAGCGCCAGCAGTCGCTCGGAAGCGCCGGGATCGCGGTTGAGGATGACGTCCTCGCACACCTGCCGCAGTTCGGGATCGATGTCGTCATAGACGATCATCTGCCCGGCATTGACGATGCCCATGTCCATGCCGGCCTTGATGGCGTGATACAGGAACACCGAATGCATCGCCTCGCGTACCGGCTCGTTGCCGCGGAACGAGAACGAGAGATTGGAGACGCCGCCGGAAATATGCGCGCCGGGCAGGTTCTGGCGGATCCAGCGCGTGGCCTCGATGAAATCGACGCCGTAATTGTTGTGCTCCTCGATCCCGGTCGCGATCGCGAAGATGTTCGGATCGAAGATGATGTCCTCGGCCGGGAAATCGAGCCGGTTCACCAGGATGTCGTAGGCCCGCTTGCAGATCTCGGTCTTGCGGGCGAACGTGTCGGCTTGTCCCGTCTCGTCGAACGCCATCACCACGACGGCTGCGCCATGACGCTTGGCGATCGTGGCCTCGTGGATGAACTTCTCCTCGCCCTCCTTCATCGAGATCGAGTTCACCACAGGCTTGCCCTGGATGCATTTCAGCCCGGCCTCGATCACGGCGAATTTCGAGGAATCGACCATGACAGGCACGCGGGCGATATCGGGCTCGGCGGCGACCAGGTTGAGGAACGTCACCATCGCCTTCTCGGAATCCAGAAGGCCCTCGTCCATGTTGACGTCGATGATCTGCGCGCCATTCTCGACCTGGTCACGCGCCACCTGCAGCGCGGCCGTGTAGTCGCCCGCGGTGATCAGCTTGCGGAAGCGCGCCGATCCCGTCACGTTGGTGCGTTCGCCGATGTTCACGAAAGGAATGGCGTCGGTCAGCGCGAACGGCTCGAGGCCCGATAGCCGGAGGCGCGGCGCGATCTCAGGAACAATGCGCGGCTTGTGCGGCGCAACCGCCGCGGCAATAGCGGCGATATGGTCCGGCGTGGTGCCGCAGCAGCCGCCGACGATGTTGACGAGGCCTGCTGCTGCGAACTCGCCGATCAGCCGCGCCATATAGTCCGGCGTCTCGTCGTACTGCCCGAATTCGTTGGGCAGGCCGGCATTCGGATAGGCGCAGATGAGCGTATCGGCGACGCGGCCGATGTCTGCGATGTGGCTGCGCAGGTCCTCCGCGCCGAGCGCGCAGTTGAAGCCGATGGTGATCGGCTTGGCGTGCCGCACCGAATTCCAGAACGCTTCCGGCAACTGCCCCGAAAGCAGGCGGCCGGATTTGTCGGTGATGGTGCCCGAGATCATCACGGGCACGTCGATGCCGCGCTCTTCCGTAATCTCGGAGATCGCATAGAGCGCCGCCTTGGCATTCAGCGTGTCGAAGATGGTTTCGACCAGCAGCAGGTCGGCGCCGCCGTCGAGCAGGCCGTTGATCTGCTCGCCATAGGCCTTGCGCAGATCGTCGAACGTCACCGCGCGGTAGCCGGGATTGGAGACGTCGGGCGAGATCGAGGCGGTGCGGTTGGTGGGCCCCAGGGCGCCTGCCACGAAACGCGGCCTGCCATCCTCCGCACTGACCTTCTCGGCCGCGGCGCGCGCGAGCCTGGCGCCCTCGCGGTTGAGCTCATAGGCGAGGTCCGACATGTCGTAGTCGGCCTGCGCGATCGAGGTCGAGGAGAAGGTGTTGGTCGCAACTATGTCGGCGCCGGCGCGCAGATAGGCGGCGTGGATGTCCTCGATCGCCTGCGCTTGCGTCAGGATCAGGACGTCGTTGTTGCCCCTGATGTCGCGGTGGAAATCCTTGAAGCGCTCGCCACGGAAGGCGGCCTCGTCGAATTGCAGGCCCTGGATCATGGTGCCCATGGCGCCGTCAAGCACGAGGATGCGCTCGCGCGCGGCGGCGATGAGGGCGGTACGCTTGGGAGAGACGGGTACGGTCATTTGATCAGGCAGCTTTCTTCAAGCAGCTTTTTTCAAGCGGCTTTCTTGGCGCCGTTCGGACGGATGCCGAGCAGATGGCTGATCGCGAACACGAGATCGGCGCGGTTCATGGTGTAGAAATGGAAGGTGTCGACGCCGTGTTTTGCGAGCTTCTGCACCTGGCCGGCGGCAACCGTAGCTGCCACCAGTTTGCGGGTCTCGGCATCGTCATCGAGGCCTTCGAATTTCGCGGCAAACCAGTCCGGCACCGTGGTGCCGGCGCGGGTGACGAAATTGCGGGCCTGCTTGAAATTATGCATCGGCATAATGCCCGGCACGATCGGGATCTCGATGCCGCGCGCCCGCACCCGGTCGAGGTAGCGGAAGTAGAGATCGTTGTCGAAGAACACCTGGGTGATCGCGCGCGTCGCGCCGGCATCGACCTTGGCCTTCAGCGTATCGATATCGGCATCGAAGTTCGCGCTCTCCGGATGTTTTTCTGGATAGGCCGAGACCGACACCTCGATATCGGGATGACGCTTCTTGATGCCGGCGACCAGCTCCGGCGAGCTCTGGTAGCCGTCCGGATGGGTGTAATAGGGCGTGCCGATGCCGCCCGGCGGGTCGCCGCGCAGCGCCACGATGTGGCGGACGCCGACCTCGTGATAGCGGTCGACAATCTCGTCGATCTCGCCGCGGGAGGCGCTTACGCAGGTCAGATGCGCGGCCGGCAACAGCCTGGTTTCATTCAGGATGCGCGCGATAGTCGAGTGGGTGCGCTCGCGGGTCGATCCGCCGGCGCCATAGGTCACCGAGACGAAGGTGGGCGACAGCGGCGCAAGCCGGTTGATCGTGTCCCACAGGTTCCGCTCCATCTCCTCGGTCTTCGGCGGGAAGAACTCGAAGGAAATGGCGGGAGTCCTGAACGGCGGGGCAGCAACCTCGGTCATGGCTCTCACAAGCTCCACGGAACAATCGGCGACAGGCTGGGCGGTCGAGCAGGTAAGATAAGGCAAAGCGGGTCGCCCAAACAGCCCATCGATAATGGGATTTTGCCCACTTTTAATGAATCTGCTGGCTCTCGATGGCAACCTAAATTCGTAATGGGCAAGAGTATGAGTTTCGCGGCTTATCGCGAAAATCCGGAAATTATAGCCGTATTCTGTAGTTCATGGGGAAGTCAGTTCTCTCCTCCGGTGTGGGCAGGGGTGAATTATTGCGGATTAACGATATTTTGTCCCACTCTCGAGCGGCTTCAGGTTCAAAGTGTCGCGGAGCTGATCTGCACGCGGAGGGGCTTTGTGGTTTCAATGTGTCGCCCTAGCTTGCTGCGATGATCCCGCTTTCCGTCCTGGACCTTTCGGTCGTCACCACAGCCACAAAGCCCGCCGCGGCGCTGCGCAACAGCATCGATCTGGCGCGCCACGTCGATGGGCTCGGCTATATCAGGTACTGGCTCGCCGAGCACCACAACCTTGCCTCCGTCGCGAGCCCCGCGCCGGATCTGATGATTGGGCAGATCGCTGCCGTGACCAAGAACATCCGCGTCGGCTCCGGCGGCGTAATGCTGCCCAACCATGCGCCGCTGGTGGTTGCCGAGCGCTTCAAGATGCTGGAGGCGCTGTTCCCCGGTCGCATCGATCTGGGCCTCGGGCGGGCGCCCGGCACCGACGGCGCCACCGCCTATGCGCTGCGGAGCCGGCTCGACCGCCGCGAGGGCGATGATTTCCTGGAGCGGCTGCATGAACTGACGCTGTGGGAGACGCGGGATTTCCCGCCCGGCCATCCCTTCAACAATGTGGTGGCGATGCCCGACGATTCGCCGCTGCCGCCGATCTGGCTGCTCGGTTCCAGCGGCTATTCGTCCGAGCTCGCCGCGCAGGTCGGCATGGGCTTCGGCTTCGCGCATCATTTCGCGACCCATGACGCGGTTGATCCGATGACAAACTACCGCGCGCATTTCAAGCCGTCGCCCTGGCGCCAGACGCCATATGCGATCCTCGCAGTGGCGGCGGTGGCGGCCGAGACCGATGAAGAGGCGGAAAAGCTGGCGCTGTCGATGGACCTCAACCGCCTGCGCCGGGACCGCGGCCAGTATCTGCCGCTGCCGAGCGTCGAGGAGGCGCTGGCCTATCCCTATACGGACGCCGAGCGCGCTTCCATCACGCGGAACCGCGCGCGTTTCTTCGTCGGCAGCCCGGCGACGGTGATGGCAAAATTGCAGCCGCTGATCGCGGCCACCGAGGCGGATGAGCTGATGATCATCACCGCGGTGTTCGATCACGAGGCGCGGAAGAAGTCATACAGCCTGCTGGCGGACGCGTTCGGGCGTGGGAAGAAGGAGGCCGCCTGACCTTACACGCCGTCATTCCGGGGCACGCGAAGCGTGAACCCGGAATCCATCGGGAGGCTCACGCAAGCGGAGAAATGGATTCCGGGCTCGATGCTGGCGCATCGCCCCGGAATGACAGGCCCCTTAATCCGCTTTTTCGCTGAACGTCGCGCGGAAAGGGTGGGCGGGATAGACGCCCACGATGCGGAATTCGCGGGAGAAGAATTTCAGCTCTTCCAGCGCAAAGGCCAGTCCGCGATCATACGGATGGCCGTCGACGTCGGCATAAAATTGCGTCGCGAAGAAATTGCCGTCGACCATGTAGCTTTCGAGCTTGGTCATGTTGACGCCGTTGGTGGCAAAGCCGCCGAGCGCCTTGTAGAGCGCGGCGGGTAAATTGCGCACCCGGAAAACAAATGTGGTGACCAGGGGGCCTGAATCCTGCTCGGCCCATTTGGCTTCGCGTGCCAGCACCACGAAGCGGGTGGTGTTGTGGGCTTCGTCCTCGATGTCCTCGGCGAGGATATCAAGGCCATAGATGTCGGCGGCAAGGCGCGAGGCGATGGCGGCGACGCTCTTGTCGCCGCGTTCGGAGATGTCGCGCGCGCTGCCTGCGGTATCGCCGGCGACGATCGGCCTGACGCCGAGCTTGCGGATGATGCGCCGGCACTGGCCAAGGGCGTGCACATGGCTCTCCACGCTCCTGATGTCGCCGAGCTTCGTCCCCTTCACAGCCATCAACTGATGCCGGACCGGCAGGAACCATTCGCCGACGATGAAGAGGCCTGAGGCCGGCAACAGATGGTGGATGTCGGCGACGCGGCCGGCGACCGAGTTCTCGATCGGGATCATGCCGAGATCGGCCTCGCCTGAGGAAATCGCCGACAGCGCGTCCTCGAAGGTCGCGCACGGCATCGGCTCTGCGTCGGGATAGGCCTCGACGATCGCGATGTGGGAATTGGCTCCGGGCTCGCCCTGAAAGGCGATTTTCAGCTTCTTGGTCATGGCGGGGGTTTTAGCAGCGGTTCAGGTTTTCGCCAGTATGCGCCGGGCGGTTTCGAGGTCGGCCGGGGTGTCGACGCCGCGCGGCACGGTGTCGACAATGGTGACGTCGATCCGCATCCCGGCCTCCAGCGCGCGGAGCTGCTCGAGTTTCTCCTGCTGTTCCAGGGGCGAGGGCGGCAGCCGCACGAAGCGCTCCAGCGCGGCGCGGCGATAGGCGTAGAGGCCGATATGATGGTAGCGCGGGCCGTCGCCGTACGGCGCGGTGGCGCGGGTGAAATAGAGCGCGCGCAGCCGCCCTGCCGTGATCGGCGAGCCGACCGCCTTCACCACGTTCGGGTTGAGGCTCTCCTCCTCAGTGTGGATCTCGGAGGCGAGGGTGGCGATATCGACTGCGGGGTCGTCCAGCGGTGGCAGCACGCCGCGGATCGTGTCCGGCGCGATGGTCGGAAAATCGCCCTGCAGGTTGACCACGATCTCGGCGTTGCCGGCAGGATCGAGCGTGGTCGCGGCCTCAAAGATGCGGTCGGAGCCGGAGGGGTGATCGGCGCGGGTCATCACCACCTCCCCACCGGCGCTCCTGACCGCCGCGGCAATCTCCGGCGTGTCGGTTGCGACCGCGACGCGGCCGATATCGGCTTCGATTGCGCGCCGCAGTACGTGCACGATCATCGGCTGGCCGGCAATGTCGAGGAGCGGCTTGCCCGGCAGCCTCGTGGCCGCCATGCGGGCGGGAATCAGCACCAAATTCCGCGGGTCGGACATCTATTCAAAACCCTGCCGGAGGCAGGAAACAGGGTGGGGACGGGACGAAAGTCGGCGCGTTTATACGGGTTGCCAGAGCGCAGGCAAACCGATATCTCCACTCTGCTCGGGGGAGGCGCGACGAGGGCTGATTCCGAGGCTCACCCCCGCGGCCGTTCGGCCCGCCTGAAGTCGACATTTTCGGCCTGGAGCCTGATCCGAAATGGACTCCTTCGAACTCAACAAGATTCTGGGTGCGATCCTCGGCACCTGCCTCATTATCCTGGTGACGAGCTTTGCCGCGCAGGCGGTGTTCACGCCCAAGCCGCTGGAGAAGCCCGGTTTCGAGATCGCGGTGAAAGAGGAGAGCAAGGGCGGACCGGCGGAAGCCGCCGCACCGTCCGAGCCGATCGAGAAACTGCTGCAGACCGCTTCTGTGGAAAAGGGCGCCGCGGCCGCCAAGAAGTGCGCGGCCTGCCACACCTTCGAGAAGGGCGGCCCGAACCGGGTCGGCCCGAATCTCTTTGGCATCGTCGGCGAGCCGAGGGGCGAGGGACGCGGGTTCAACTTCTCGGCCGCGATGAAGGCCAAGGGCGGCACCTGGACCTTCGACGACCTCAACAAGTTCCTCACCAACCCGAAGGGTTTCATCCCGGGCACCGCGATGGGTTTCGCCGGTATTCCGAAGGACAGCGAGCGCGCAGACGTGATCGCCTACCTGAACTCGCTGTCGGATCATCCCCAGCCGCTGCCGACCGCGCAGAAATAGCATTTCCCTCATGGATTCAATCGGAACGGCCAGGCATTGCCTGGCCGTTTCCGTATGGGTCGCATCTTTGTCAGCGGGACGTTTCGCCGCAGACGTGATGGCCCCCAGGCTTCCAAGATGAGGAAAAAGCAACATAATCCGCCGAAACCTTGCCCTATATTACGCACTTAGTGCGTAACCCCGGTTCACGACAGGAAGCTCCCTTTGGCCATTACCCGACGACACCTTCTGCAGACCGGCGCGGTGGCCGCGCTGACCCCCATCATGGGCGTGGCAGCCGGCATCCCGGTGATGTCGAGCGCGCAGGCGGACCCGGGAGGCAGCGAGCCAGCGTGGCGCCACGCGCTGTCGCTGTTCGGCGATATCAAATATCCGGCCGGCTTCCAGCGTTTCGACTACGTCAATCCGGATGCACCGAAAGGCGGCGTCGCGCGGATTATCTCGCTCGGCACATTCGACAACTTCAACGTCGCGGTGATGGGCGTGAAAGGTTCGATCGCACCGGCCGCGATCATGATCTATGAGACGCTGATGTCGCGCTCGCAGGACGAGATCGCGACCGAATACGGCCTGCTCGCCGAAAGCGCGGCCCATCCCGACGACTACAGCTGGGTGATCTACCGGCTGCGCAAGGAGGCACGCTGGCACGACGGCAAGCCGGTGACGCCGGAAGACGTCATCTTCTCGCTCGAGACGTTGAAGAAGCAAAGCCCGTTCTATTCGTCCTACTACCGGCACGTGGTAAAGGCCGAAAAGAGCGGCGAGCGCGACATCAAATTCACCTTCGACACTCCCGGCAATCGCGAACTGCCGCACATTGTCGGCGAACTGCTGGTGCTGCCGAAGCATTACTGGGAAGGCACGGACAGCCAGGGCCGCAAGCGCGATATTTCCGCGACCACGTTGGAGAAGCCGCTCGGTTCGGGCGCTTACCGGATCGCCGATTTCGTCGCCGGCCGTTCCGTCCGGCTCGAGCGCGTGAAGGACTATTGGGGCGCCAAGTTGCCGGTCCAGGTCGGCCAGAACAATTTCGACGAGCTGCGTTTCGAATTCTTCCGCGACAACGTCGTCGCGCTCGAAGCTTTCAAGGCCGACCAGGCGGACTGGATCACCGAGAACTCGGCGAAGCAGTGGGCGACCGCGTACGACTTCCCGGCCGTAACCGAGAAGCGCGTCGTCAAGCAGGAATTTCCGATCAACGATTCCGGTCGCATGCAGGGCTTCGTGCTCAACCTGCGCCGCGATCAATTCAAGGACGCCCGCCTCCGGCGCGCATTCAACTTTGCGTTCGATTTCGAGGAGATGAACAAGCAGCTCTTCTATGGTCAGTACAAGCGCATCAACAGCTATTTCGAGGGTACGGAATTGGCTTCGTCCGGCTTGCCGCAGGGGCAGGAGCTCGAACTCCTCGAGACCGTGCGTGACAAGGTGCCGCCGGAAGTCTTCACGACGCCGTACACGAACCCTGTCGGTGGCAATCCCGAAGCGGTGCGCGCCAATTTGCGCGAGGCGACCAGGCTGTTGAAGGAAGCCGGTTTCGAGGTGCGCGAGCGCAAGCTGGTCGATCCGTCGGGCAAGCCGGTGACCGTGGAGATCCTGGTGCAGGATCCTTCCTCGGAGCGGATCGCGCTGTTCTTCAAGCCGTCGCTGGAACGCATCGGCGTCACGACCTCGATCCGCGTCGTCGACGACGTGCAGTACGAGAACCGCATCCGCAGTTTCGATTTCGACATCATCACCGACCTCTGGGGCCAGTCGCTCTCGCCCGGCAATGAGCAGCGCGAATTCTGGGGGTCGCAGGCCGCGGATCAGCAGGGATCCAAGAATACCATCGGCATCAAGAACCCGGCAGTGGATGCGTTGATCGAGAAGGTCATCTTCGCCAAGGACCGGGCCAGCCTCGTCGCCGCGACCAAGGCGCTGGACCGGGTGCTGCTCTGGAATTTCTACGTGGTGCCGCAGTTCGGCTATCCCTACGCGCGCTATGCGCTCTGGGATCGCTTCGGCCATGCGGAACTGCCGAAATACGCGCGCTCCGGCCTGCCCTCGCTGTGGTGGTACGACGCGGAGAGGGCGAACCGGATCGGCAAACGGTCTTGAGGGATTTTTCGCGCATGGCGCTATTCACCCGTCGGCACGCGCTCGGCTTCGGTATCGGTGCGCTATGCGCGACGCGGCTTCGTCCGGCATCCGCCGATAACGGCGTCGACATGCACGGCATGTCGGCGTTCGGCGACTTGAAATATCCCGCCGACTTCCACCATTTCGACTATGTCAACGTGAATGCCTCCAAGGGCGGCACGTTCTCGCTGATCCCGTCGGTCCGCGCCTACAATCAGTCCTATTTCACGTTCAATTCGCTCAACGCCTACATCCTCAAGGGGGAGGGCGCGCAGGGCATGGACATGACGTTCGCGACGTTGATGGGGCGCGCCAACGACGAGCCCGATGCGATGTATGGGTTCGCGGCGAAGTCGGTGCGGATTTCGCCCGACAAGCTCACCTATACTTTCACGATGCGGCCCGAGGCGCGGTTTCACGACGGCTCGAAGCTGACGGCGCAGGACGTCGCCTTCTCGCTGAACACGCTGAAGGAGAAGGGTCACCCGATGATCCTGGTTCAGCTCCGCGACTTCATCAAGGCCGAGGCGCTCGACGATGCCACCGTCGTCGTCAGCTTCGCGCCGAAGCGCGCGCGCGACGTGCCGCTCTATGTCGCGAGCCTGCCGATCTTCTCGAAGGCCTACTATGCCAACCGGCCGTTCGAGGAATCGACGCTCGATACGCCCCTCGGCTCGGGGCCGTACAAGGTTGGCCGCTTCGAGGTCAACCGCTTCATCGAATATGACCGCGTCAAGCACTGGTGGGCTGCCGATCTTCCGGTCTGCCGCGGCAGCTTCAATTTCGATACCGTCCGCTACGAGTTCTATCGCGACCGCGACGTCGCCTTCGAAGGCTTCACGGGCAAGAACTATCTCTACCGCGAGGAACTCACCGCGCGCATCTGGGCAACGCGCTATGATTTTCCTGCGATCAAGGATGGCCGCGTCAAGCGCGAGCTGTTGCCGGACGAGACACCGTCGGGCGCGCAGGGCTGGTTCATCAACATGCGCCGCGACAAGTTCAAAGATCCGCGCGTGCGCGAGGCGCTGATCTATGCCTTCGATTTCGAGTGGACCAACAAGACCATCATGTACGGCGCCTATGCGCGCACCCATTCGCCGTTCCAGAATTCGGACATGATGGTCTCCGGCCCGCCGTCGCCGGAAGAGCTGGCGCTGCTGGAGCCGTTCCGCGGGCAGGTGCCGGACGAGGTGTTCGGCATGCCCTTCGTGCCGCCGGTGTCGGACGGTTCGGGGCAGGACCGGGCGCTGCTGCGCAAGGCGGCGCAATTGCTCAACGAGGCCGGCTGCGTCGTGAAGGATGGCAAGAGGTTGCTACCGAACGGTGAGCCCTTCACCATCGAATTCCTCAACGACGAAGCCTCGATCCAGCCCCATCACGGGCCGTACATCAAGAACCTTGGCGTGCTCGGCATCGACGCCACCTTCCGGCTGATCGATGCCGTGCAGTATCGCGCGCGGCTGGAGGATTTCGATTTCGACATGACCATCCAGCGCTTCTCGATGTCGGCGACCCCGGGCGATGTCATGCGGGCGTTCTTTTCGTCGCAGGCTGCCAGCACCAAAGGCTCCTATAACCTCGCAGGCATTTCCAGCCCTGTGATCGATGCGCTGGTCGAGAAGATCATCGCCGCCGAGACCAGGGCGGAACTGACCACCGCCTGCCGCGCCTTCGACCGCGTGTTCCGTGCCGGGCGCTATTGGGTGCCGCAGTGGTACGCCAACACGCACAAGGTGGCCTATTGGGATCTGTTCGCCCATCCGCCGAAGCCGGCGCGCTATGCACAAGGCGTGGGAGCGCCGGATAACTGGTGGGCCGACCCGGCCAAGGCCGGTAACGCCGAACAGGCGAAGTAAGACATGAGCGCCTATATCGCCCGCCGCATTCTCCTGATGGTGCCGACGCTGCTCGGCATCCTCTTCGTGTCTTTCGTGGTCGTGCAGTTCGCGCCGGGCGGACCGGTCGAGCGTGTGCTGGCCCAGCTCTCCGGCGCCGATACCGGCGGCTCCTCGCGAGTCTCGGGGTCTTCCGGCGGTGATTTTGCCGCGCGTGCGCCGGGCGGCGCCTCGGCGGATGCGGTGAGTTCGAAGTACCGCGGTGCGCAGGGCCTCGATCCGGCCTTCATCAAGAACCTCGAAAAGCAGTTCGGCTTCGACAAGCCGGCGCCCGAGCGCTTCCTGCTGATGGTGTGGAACTTCGCTCGCTTCGATTTCGGCAAGAGCTATTTTCGCGACGTCAGCGTGATCCAGCTGATCAAGGAGAAGCTGCCGGTGTCGATGTCGCTCGGCATCTGGATGACGCTGCTGACCTACCTGATCTCGATCCCGCTCGGGATCCGTAAGGCCGTGCATGACGGCTCGCGGTTCGACACCTGGACCTCGGCGGTGGTCATCATCGGTTTTGCGATTCCCGGCTTCCTGTTCGCGATCCTGCTGATCATCCTGTTCGCCGGCGGCTCGTTCTTCAACCTGTTCCCGCTGCGCGGGCTGACCTCGGACGGCTGGTCGCAGTTCCCCTGGTACTGGAAAATCATCGACTATTTCTGGCACATCACGCTGCCCTTGATCTCGATGGCGCTGGGGGCGTTTGCCACCATGACGCTGCTGACCAAGAACTCGTTCCTGGATGAGATCCGCAAGCAGTATGTCATGACCGCGCGCGCCAAGGGCTGCAGTGAGCGGCAGGTGCTGTACGGCCACATCTTCCGTAATGCGATGCTGATCGTGATCGCGGGCTTTCCGAGCGCGTTCATCCACGCCTTCTTCTCCGGCTCGCTTTTGATCGAGACCATCTTCTCGCTCGACGGGCTCGGCCTGCTCGGCTTCGAGAGCGTGCTGAACCGCGACTATCCTGTCGTGTTCGGCACGCTGTTCATCTTTTCGCTGGTCGGTCTGGTCGTGAACCTGATCTCCGATCTCGCTTACATGTGGATCGATCCAAGGATCGATTTCGAGGCGAGGGAAGTCTGATGACGATGCTTGCGCCCCAGCCGGTCGAGACCACCACGCAATCGCCACTCGGCGAAGCGGTGCCGCCGAGCCGCCATCCCTTCGAGCCGTCGCCGCTCAACAAGCGCCGCTGGCAGAACTTCAAGGCCAACCGCCGGGGCTACTGGTCGTTCTGGATCTTCCTCGCGCTGTTCGTGATCTCGCTGTTCGCCAACTTCATCGCCAATGATCGTCCGCTGATGGTCCGCTATGACGGTCGGCTCTATTGGCCGGTGCTCTTCAATTATGCGGAGACGACGTTCGGCGGCGATTTCGAGACCACGGCGGATTACCGCGATCCCTATTTGCAGAAGCAGATCGCGGCCAAGGGCGGCACCATCATCTGGCCGCCAATCCGCTATTCCTACGACACCCACAATCTCGATCTGCCGACGCCGGCGCCGTCGAAGCCGACCTGGCTCCTGACCGAAGCGCAGTGCAAGGAGGTGGTCGAGAGGAAGCAGCTCAGCGGCTGCCGCGACCTCGAATACAACTGGCTTGGCACCGACGACCAGGGCCGCGACGTGGTGGCACGCCTGATCTATGGTTTCCGGATTTCGGTGCTGTTCGGCCTGACGCTGACCATCCTGTCCTCGATCATCGGCGTCGCCGCCGGCGGCGTGCAGGGCTATTTCGGCGGCTGGATCGATCTGACGTTCCAGCGCCTGATCGAGGTCTGGACCGCGATCCCCTCGCTCTATCTGCTGCTGATCATCTCGGCGGTGCTGCCACCGGGCTTCTTCATCCTGCTCGGCATCCTCCTGTTGTTCTCCTGGGTGTCGCTGGTCGGCCTGGTGCGCGCGGAATTTTTGCGCGGGCGCAATTTCGAGTACATCCAGGCGGCGCGCGCGCTCGGCGTCTCCAATGCGGTGATCATGTTCCGCCACCTGTTGCCGAACGCGATGGTGGCGACCATGACCTTCCTGCCGTTCATCGTCTCGTCCTCGGTGATGACGCTGACCGCGCTGGACTTCTTAGGGTTTGGCTTGCCGCCGGGCTCGCCTTCGCTCGGTGAACTGCTGGCGCAGGGCAAGGCCAATGTGCAGGCGCCGTGGCTCGGCTTCACCGGCTTCTTCTCGGTCGCGATCATGCTCTCGCTGCTGATCTTCATCGGCGAGGCCGCGCGTGACGCCTTCGACCCGCGCAAGACGTTCAGGTAGAGGGCCGCATCATGGACGCCATCAACCAGCCGCTGCTCGATGTCCGCGACCTCTCGGTCGCCTTCGGCCCGTCAATCGCGGTCGACCATGTTTCGTTCTCGATCAAGCGCGGCGAATGCGTCGCGCTGGTCGGCGAATCCGGCTCGGGCAAATCCGTCAGCGCATTGTCGGTCCTGAGGCTGTTACCCTATCCGGCCGCGTCCCATCCTTCCGGCAGCGTCCGGTTCAAAGGGCGCGACCTTCTTACCGCCTCGGAGCGCGAGATGCGCGAGGTGCGGGGCAACGACATCTCGATCATCTTCCAGGAGCCGATGACCTCGCTCAATCCGCTGCACACCATCGAGTCGCAGATCGGCGAGATCCTGTCGCTGCACAGCGGTGTGCGCGGCGCGGCGGCGCGGGCGCGCACCATCGAGCTCCTGACGCAAGTTGGCATTCCCGAGCCGGAAACGCGGCTGCAGAGCTATCCGCATCAGCTTTCCGGCGGCCAGCGCCAGCGCGTGATGATCGCGATGGCGCTCGCCAACGAGCCCGACCTTTTGATCGCAGACGAGCCGACGACGGCGCTCGACGTCACCGTGCAGGCGCAGATCCTGGCGCTGCTGGCCGAAATCCGCACCCGGCTCGGCATGAGCATGCTGTTCATCACCCATGATCTCGGCATCGTCCGCCGGATCGCCGATACCGTCTGCGTCATGAATGGCGGCAAGATCGTCGAGCATGGTCCGGTCGAGCAGGTCTTCACCGCGCCCAAGCATCCTTACACCCGCGATCTCCTCGCCGCGGAGCCGAAGCCCGATCCGGCGCCGCCGCGCCCGGACCAGCCGGTGGTGATGTCGGCGGATAATCTGAAGGTCTGGTTCCCGATCAAGCGCGGATTGCTGCGCTCGACTGTCGGTCATATCAAGGCGGTCGACGGCGTCAGCATCGCCGTGCGCAAGGGCGAGACGCTCGGCGTGGTCGGCGAATCCGGCTCCGGCAAGACCACGCTCGGGCTCGCGCTGCTGCGATTGATCTCCTCCGACGGGCCGATCGTATTCTTGGGTAGCAATATCCAGGGCCTGCGCTTCAAGCAGATGCGGCCGTTCCGCCGCGACATGCAGATCGTGTTCCAGGATCCGTTCGGCGCGCTGAGCCCGCGCATGTCGGTCGGCGACATCGTGGCCGAAGGGTTGACCGTTCATCAGCGCCAGTTGTCGGCCGAGGAGCGCGAGGCGCGGGTGATCAAGGCACTGACGGATGTCGGCCTCAAGCCGGAATGGCGCTTCCGCTATCCGCATGAATTTTCCGGCGGCCAGCGCCAGCGCATCTCGATCGCGCGCGCGGTGGTGCTGGAGCCGAATTTCGTGGTGCTCGACGAGCCGACCAGCGCGCTCGACATGCTGTTCCAGGCGCAGATGGTCGACCTCTTGCGCGAATTGCAGCGCAAGCGCGACCTCACCTACATGTTCATCTCGCACGATCTGCGCGTGGTGGCGTCGCTCGCCAGCCATCTGATCGTGATGAAATCCGGCAAGGTCGAGGAGGAGGGCCCGGCCTCCGAACTGTTCAAGAACCCGAAGAGCAACTACACCCGCGCCCTCTTCGCCGCCGCCTTCCGCCTGGAGACGGCAGGCAATGGTGCCGTGGCGACGTAACTCCATGCTGGCCTGTCTCGAGTCGCGTTGAGGGAGCCGCGGGCTCGGTTCACCTCTCCCCAGCGGGGAGAGGTCGATTTGCGCAAGCAAATCGGGTGAGGGGGGCAGGTCCCTCGAGAGAGCGGAGCCCCTCACCCGGCGCTGCGCGCCGACCTCTCCCAATGGGAGAGGTGAAGGAGCGCCATCGTTAGTCCATAACCCGGGGTCCGCCGGTGGGACCTTGACGCAGCTGTCCCGGGTTGCGCTGCGCTCCACCCGGGCTACGAGTTAAAGCCGCTTGATCGCGACCACGTCGCTGCCGGCGGCCTTGATGCGGGCGATGGCTTCCGTGGTGTGCTCGATCACGGTTGCCATGTGATGCGCATTGGCATGCACGATCGTGGTCGCATCGCGCACGATGGCGACATGGCCCTTCCAGAAGATCAGGTCGCCGCGTTGCAGTTTCTTTGCTTCCGCCGCGCTCAGCTCGCGCCCGAGGCCTTGCTGCTGCATGTCGCTGTCGCGCGGACAGCCGGTGCCGGCGGCGGTCAGCGCGACCTGCACCAGGCCGGAGCAATCGATACCGAGGCTGCTCTTGCCGCCCCAGAGATAGGGCGTGCCGACGAAACGTTCGGCCACGGTGACGAAATCATCCTCGATCCCGTCGATGCTGCCGACATGGCGGCGCGGCAGATACCTGCCCTCGCGCGTCACCGCGAACGTGCCGTCCTCGCGCGCGACGTTCAGCCTGGCGCCGAGCGACAGCGTCTCGACCGGCGGTAGCTTGATCGAGGGACCGGGGAACGCAAAAGTCCGCAGCGCCGTCACCTTGTGGGTCGGCGCGGCGGAAGGTTTTGCCAGTGCGGCGTCGGGCAGCCAGCCGACATAGCCGTCGCTGCCAAGCTGGCCCCAGGCGAATCCCTCGCTGTTGCGGTCATAGATGGTGACGCGCTCGCCCTTCAGAGCCTGCGTCAGCAGCGTAGCGTCGGAGCGGGGGCCGTCGCGGAGCGGTGCGAGTGCGTGCGCGATCTCGAACTCCTCGCCCGCAACGAAGCGCTCAGCGCGCACCTTGCCTTCGAGATATTTGGCTGCGATGTCGCCGCGGGAAGGTGTCAGGCGCGGATCATCCATAGCGCTGGCTCAACAGTTTGTAGATCGCGCGCGCCGCCTGGCATTCGCCGCCCTCGGGCCGCGCCGGTTTCGCGCTGGGAGTCCAGCCGTAGATATCGACATGCAGCCAGCGTTTGGCGTGCTCGACGAAGCGTTGCAGGAACAGCGCGCACGTGATCGAACCGGCGAAGGTGCCCGACGGCGCGTTGGTGATGTCGGCGGTCTTCGAATCCAGCCAGGCATCGTAGGCAGGCCATAGCGGCATGCGCCATAATGGATCATGCTCCGCTCTCGCATGCGCCGCCACCTCCGCGGCCAGCGTATCGTCCTGCGTATAGAATGGCGGCAGGTCCGGCCCCAACGCCACGCGCGCGGCGCCGGTCAGCGTACCCAAATCGATCAGGAGATCCGGCTTCTCCTCATCGGCGAGCGCCAGCGCGTCGGCAAGCACCAGCCGTCCCTCGGCGTCGGTGTTGCCGATCTCGACGGTCAGCCCCTTGCGCGAGGTGAAGATGTCGAGCGGGCGGAAAGCGTTGCCCGCGACCGCATTCTCGACCGCGGGGATCAGCACGCGCAGCCGTATCTTGAGCTTCGCATCCATCACCATCTGTGCCAGCGCCAGCACATTGGCGGCGCCGCCCATGTCCTTCTTCATGATGAGCATGCCGCTCGATGGTTTCAGATCGAGCCCGCCGGTGTCGAAGCAGACGCCCTTGCCGACCAGCGTCACCTTGGGGTGATCGGGGTTGCCCCAGGTGAAATCGATCAGCCGCGGCGCGCGGTTCGACGCCATGCCGACGGCGTGGATCAGCGGAAAATTCTGTCGCACCAGCTCGTCGCCGATGATGCAGTTGAAAGTGGCGCCGAACCGCGCCGCGACCTGCTCCGACGCCTGCGCCAACTCTTGCGGCCCCATGTCGTTCGAGGGCGTGTTGATGAGGTCGCGCGCCAGGCATGCGGCCTCCACCATGCGCGCCAGGTCTGCCGCGTCGACGCCATCCGGCGGCACCAGCTGCACGTCGGGCGCTTCCGCCTTGCGATAGCGGCCGAAACGGTAGCTGCCGAGCGCAAAGGCGAGTGCGGCGAGCCGCGTATCGTGCGGCGCATTGGCGAAGCGGTAAACGCCTGATGGCAGCAATCCGGGCAGGCTGCCCGGCCGGAACGGATCGCGCGACCGGCTTGCCTCATCCTCAAGTCCGAACAGCACCGGTGCGAGCGAACCGTCGGGCGCCGGAAGGGCGAGATATTTGCCGGGCCTGGCCGCAAAGCCATTGGCCTGCGCGAACTGCCGCGCATGCGCGGGAAGCGTCTCGCGGATCTGCTCCCAGTTCGATTTGGTGACGAAGGTGATGGGAATGGCGTTCGACACGGACGCAGTTTCGAAGATGGATGGCATGCGACTCTCATCAATGGCAGGGGCGCTGCCTAATTAACCAGACGTTAGGGTTAACAGTCTATTGCTGGTGCATTCGGCTCGTTCTTTTCGCGCGAAATTGTGAGTTAAAGCGCCATGCGTCGACAGTCCAGTCTTGCCCGCGCGCTCGCGTCGGCTGCCCTTTCGGCGCTGCTGGCGGCAAGTCTTGGCGGCTGCCAGACGCTCTCTGACGTCGCGGGCTCCTTGACCACACGGACGAGGACTGCCGCAGCCGCGCCGGATGATCCGCGCCGCGCCGTCGAATTCTATGGCGAGCGCTATCGCGCCAATCCGAAGGATGTCGACGCCGCGATCGGTTACGGTCAGGCGCTGCGTACGACCGGACAGCGGGCGCAGGCGGTCGCGATGCTGGAACAGGCCACCATCGCCAATCCCGGCAACCGGCCACTGCTCGCAGCCTACGGCCGGGCGCTTGCCGACAACGGCAATGCGCAGGCGGCGTTCGACGTGCTGAGCCGCGCGCACTCACCCGACAATCCCGATTGGCGCATCCTGTCGGTGCAGGGAACCGCGCTCGACAGGCTTGGCCGGCATGACGAGGCGCGCCGCTATTATGCGAGCGCGCTGCGCCTCGCGCCCGACGAACCGTCTGTGCTGTCCAATCTCGGCCTGTCATACATGCTGAGCCGCGACCTGCCCAAGGCGGAAGAGAATCTGCGCCGTGCCTATGCCAGCAGCCGGGCCGACAGCCGGGTGCGGCAGAACTTTGCCCTGGTGGTCGGCTTGCAGGGCCGGTTCGCGGAAGCCGAGAATATCGTCAAGGCCGACCTGCCGGCGGACGAAGCCGCCGCCAATGTCGCCTACCTCCGCGACATGCTGAAGGGCCGGGACAATCCGCGGACCGCGGCGGCGAAACCGGTGCCGATCGTCGCGCGCGACGACTGATCCGTCTCAGGCGTTCCAGCTCCAGATCCCTCGAGCATTTTCGGTTCTGATTGAATCAGAACCGAAGCTCTAGATTCTTTTTTTGACGCGTTTTCTTCACGCGAACCGGTATCCACTTCGCTCGAAAATGCTCTCGCGGGACGCGCGCAACCGCTTCAGTGCAGCTCGGTGATCCTGATGTAGCTCGGTCCGAGAATGACGATGAAGAGGCAGGGCAGGAAGAACAGGATCATCGGTACCGTCAGTTTCGGCGGCAGCGCGGCAGCTTTCTTCTCGGCCTCCGACATGCGCATGTCGCGATTTTCCTGTGCCATCACGCGCAGGCTCTGGCCGAGCGGCGTGCCGTATCGCTCGGACTGCTGCAGCGCCAGGCAGACCGACTTCACGCTCTCGAGCCCGGTGCGGGCGGCGAGGTTTTCATAGGCCGTCTTGCGGTCCTGCAGGTAGGAGAGCTCCGCCGTGGTGAGCGTGAACTCTTCGGACAGCGCGACCGATTGCCCGACGATCTCGGTTGCGACTCTCCTGAAAGCGACCTCGACCGACATGCCGGACTCGACGCAGATCAAGAGCAGGTCGAGTGCATCGGGGAAAGCGCGCCTGATCGAAAGCTGACGCTTGGTGATGGCGTTCTTCAGGAACAGCATGGGCGCCTGCAATCCGAGATACGCCGCGCCGAGGCAGATGCCGATATTCATCAGCATCGAGCCCTCCAGTTTCGCAATCACGAAAACATACAGTACGGCGCCGACCAGCATGGCGATCGGCGTCAGGGCACGGAAGAACAGAAAGGTGATGTAGGGTGCGTTGCCGCGATAGCCGGCCATGATGAGCTTGTCGCGAGCGCTCTCCTGCGCCACCCATTTGCTTAGGTTGAGGTCTTCCACGACCTTGGAGACGAATTGCCTCGGCGCCTGCCGCAGCGACGCTTTCTCCGATTTGGCCATCCGCTCGCGCTCGCGCTGGCGGATGCGCTCGCGTTCGCTCGCCACCGCCTTCATCCGCTTCTGTAGGTTCTCGCCGGCGAACAACGGCATGATCAGCGAGTAGCAGGTTGCGCTCACGGCGATCGCCGCAAGCAGCATGGTCATGAACCTGACGTCGTGGAGCTTGCTGGCCAGAAGATCAATCATGCTTCACCCATCAGAAATCGAAATTAATCATCTTCTTCATCACGAAGACGCCGATGCTCATCCAGAGCACGCAGGCGACCAGCATCAGTTGGCCGGTCGGATGGGTCCACAGCAGGGAGATGTAATCGGGTGCTGTGATATAGACGAGCGTCATGACGGTCGGGGGCAGTGCGCCGATGATGCTTGCGGAAGCCTTGGCTTCCATCGACATCGCCTTGATCTTCTCTTTCATCTTCTTGCGGTCGCGCAGCACGCGGGAGAGGTTGCCAAGCGCTTCCGAGAGATTGCCGCCGGATTTTTGCTGGATCGAGACCACGATACCGAAGAAGTTCGCTTCTGGCAGCGGCATGCTCTCGTAGAGGCGGGCGCAGGCATCGCCGAGCGGCATGCCGATGGTCTGTGTCTCGATGATTGCCTTGAACTCGCTCTTGAGCGGTTCAGGCGAGTCGCTGGCGACCACCTTGAGCGATTCAAACAACGGCAGTCCGGCTTTGATGCCGCGCACGATCACGTCGACTGCGTCGGGGAGCGCCTTGAGGAACGCTGCCTCACGGCGCTTTTTCAGGTAGCCGAGCAGCCAGCGCGGCAGTCCGAAGCCGGCGGCGAAGGCAATGCCTACTGCGCCGAGCAGTCCGCCGCCGATCACGTAGGAGAGCGCAAAGCCGATCGCTGCAAGGACGGCGGAAATGATCCAGTACTTCTGAGGCGTCCAGTCGAGGCCGGCCTGGGTCAGGCGCTTGCTCAGCGGAAGCTTCGCCTCCTTCTGCCGTCGCGCGTCGAGCTCGCGCAAGGTTCCTTCGACCTGCTCGCGGCGCGAACGCTGGGTTCGTTCGGCCTGCCGAACGGTTGCGGGTTCGGAGCGGCCGATCGAGGCGCGGCGCGCTTCCGCCTGCTTCTCCCCCGACAGCAAAGGATAGAGGAAGACCCAGCCGAGGCCGCCGACGGCGGTTGCCGCGAGGAAGGCGAGGGCAAGCGATTGCAGGTTCATCATCGGCTTCCTTATGCCGGCGGCGGCGCTTCGGCGGCGTCGAGCGCGGCGGCCAGGCGATTCTCCTCGTTGTAGTAGCGGGCGCGCTCCCAGAATTTCGGCCGGCCGATGCCGGTCGAACGATGCCGGCCGATGATCTTGCCGTTGGCGTCTTCGCCGACGATGTCATACAGGAAGACGTCCTGCGTGATGATGGTGTCGCCTTCCATGCCCATCACCTCGGTGATGTGGGTGATGCGGCGGGAGCCGTCGCGCAGGCGCGCCGCCTGGATGATGACGTCGATCGAAGCGCAGATCATCTCGCGGATGGTGCGCGAGGGCAGCGCGAAGCCACCCATCGTGATCATGGATTCGCAGCGCGACAGCGCCTCGCGCGGGTTGTTGGCGTGCAGCGTGCCCATCGAGCCGTCGTGGCCGGTGTTCATCGCCTGCAACAGGTCGAACGCCTCCGGTCCGCGGACCTCGCCGACGATGATGCGCTCGGGGCGCATACGCAGGCAGTTGCGGACCAGTTCGCGCATCGTGACCTGGCCTTCGCCTTCGATGTTGGGCGGCCGGGTCTCCAGCCGGACCACGTGCGGCTGCTGCAGTTGCAGCTCGGCGGCGTCCTCGCAGGTGATGATGCGCTCGTCGTGCTCGATATAGTTGGTCAGGCAGTTCAGCAGGGTGGTCTTGCCCGAACCGGTACCGCCGGAAATCAAGACGTTGCAGCGGACGCGGCCGATGATCTGTAGGATGCTTGCGCCTTCCGGCGTGATTGCGCCGAACTTGACGAGCTGCTCCAGCGTCAGCTTGTCCTTCTTGAATTTACGAATGGTGAGCGCGGGCCCGTCGATCGCGAGCGGCGGCACGATGGCGTTGACGCGCGAGCCGTCGGCGAGACGCGCGTCGCAGATCGGCGAAGACTCGTCGACGCGGCGGCCGACCTGGCTGACGATGCGCTGGCAGATGTTGAGAAGCTGCTGGTTGTCGCGGAAGCGGATGCCGGTGCGCTGGATCTTGCCGCCGACCTCGATGTAAACCGTGCCGGCGCCGTTGACCATGATGTCGGCGATGTCGTCGCGCGACAACAGCGGCTCGAGCGGGCCGTAGCCGAGCACGTCGTTGCAGATGTCGTCGAGCAGGTCCTCCTGCTCGGCGATCGACATCACGATGTTCTTGATCGCGATGATCTCGTTGACGATGTCGCGGATTTCCTCGCGCGCGGAGTCGCCGTCGAGCTTGGCGAGCTGGGCGAGATCGATTGCCTCGATCAGCGCGCCGAAGATGGTGGCCTTGACCTGGTAGTAAGTGTCGGACCGACGCGTGTCGACGGTCGGCGCCGGCGGCGGCTTGGGCGGGGCGATCGGGGGCGAAGGCATGGTCGGAGGCGCCATCTCGCGCGCCGGCGTGGCTGCGGCCGACGGTTCCGGCGCGTGAACGGCGGGCCTCAGTGCCCGCACTTCACTGTCATTTGCGCTACGCTTACCAAACACGACTCTACTCCAGAGCGGCTATTTCGCCCGCAGCTTCCCCAGCAGGGGCGACAGGAACGACCCTTTGGTTTTCTTGGTCTCGCCGCGGCCCGTCAGCCGCTGTGCGATCTGCAGAAACATCTCGATGGTGCGATGATTGGCGGAGATCTCCGCGATCATCTGGCCGTTATTGGCGGCCGAGCCGAAGATCTGCGGATCGAACGGAATCGTCGCGATCGGCTCGGCCTCGATCGCCTTGGCGAATTCGGCGGCGTTGATCTCGGGGCGCTTCGGCACGCCGACCTGGTTGAGGCAGTAGAGCGGCGCGCGGTCGTTCGGCCGCGAGGCCTTCAACAGGTCGACCAGGTTCTTGGTGTTGCGAAGGTTGGCAAGGTCGGGGACTGCGACCACCAGGATGTCGTCGGCGGCGATCAGTGCCCGCTTGGTCCAGCCCGACCATTGGTGGGGGACGTCGAGCACGGTGCAGGGCATGGTGGTGCGAAGCGTGTCGAAGATCGCATCGAACGCCTCGGCGCCGAAATCGTAGACGCGGTCGAGCGTGGCCGGCGCCGCCAGCAGGCTCAAGTGATCGGTGCATTTCGACAGCAGCCGGTCGATGAAGGCGGTGTCGACGCGGTCGGGCGAGAACACGGCCTCGGCGATTCCCTGCGGCGGATCCTGGTTGTAGTCGAGGCCGGCGGTGCCGAAGGCGAGATCGAGATCGGCGACGACGGAATCCAGCGCCAGGTCGCGCGCGATCGCCCAGGCGACGTTATGCGCCACCGTGGACGCGCCGACGCCGCCTTTGGCGCCGACCACGGCAAGGATGCGCCCGACCGCCTTGGCCTCCGGCGCCGAGAACAGGTTGCAGACCGAGCGCACCACGTCGATGGCGACAACAGGCGCGATCATGTAGTCGCTGACGCCGCGGCGCACCAATTCGCGATAGAGCGCGACATCGTTGAGGCGTCCGATCACGATCACGCGCGTGCCGGCGTCGCAGACCGCGGCAAGTTGGTCGAGACCGCCGAGGATGTCGCCGTTGGCCCCAGTTTCCAGGATGATGACGTTTGGCGTCGGCGCCGAGCGATAGGCCTCGATGGCGGCGGCCATGCCGCCCATCTGGATCTTCAGATGCGCCTTGGCGAGCCTGCGGTCCTCGCCGGCCGACTGCACCGCCGCGGCGGTCTCCACCGTGTCGCAGAATGCCTGCACCGACACCCGCGGCGCCGGCGCGATATGCTCCTCCGTCGGCGGCGGGACGTCAGGCTGGGCGTCGGAATTCTGGCGCGCGTAGCTGATCATTTGCCCACATCGCTCAGCTTGGCCTTGTCGGCCTCGGGATAGGTCGTCGTCGTCGAGGTGCCCTTCCGGTATTTCGCGAAGGCGATGTCACGCCGCTCGGTGTATGGCGGCGTCTCCGCGCGCGGTTGCACGAGGTCACTCGGATTGTCGACCATGGCGGCGAGGTTGCGCTGGTAGGCACAGCCGAAATTGTAATAGGGCTTGTTGTCGAAATAGCTCTTGTTGTTGATCGACGGTCCGAGGTCCTCTGGCCAGGTGCCGCAGGGGCCGGCCACCGCCGAGATCCGCGCATAGTTGATCCTGATGGCCGCGAAATGGCGCGGATCCTCGGGGTGATACTGGCGCACGGCGACCGCGCGCGGCGGCACGCCGGCGGCGGCGAAGGTCGCCTGGATCTCACGCAGGGAATCGGCGGCGGCGCGCGCATTCGGCGTGCCGACCGGTGTGTCGATGCTGATCGCGCCCGTGCCTTCGCGCAGCCAGGTCTGCGCCAGCCCCATCACGTCGGCGCGCTGTTCGGCGGTGAGGCCGCCGCGGCCGCTGCCGGCGAACACCACGATGGAGCGGTCGGCTTCCTGGACTGCGATCGGATGGCGCAGGCGATAATCGTCGGGATAGCTCGCGAGCGGCGAATCATCCGTGTGCCGACAGGCACCGAGCGCCACGGCAATGCCGATCAGTGCCCCGAGACGGGCGAGGGCGCGGCTGCGATCGGCGGAACGTTTGGATGTCAGCTTGGGTGTCATCGTCCCGCCTCAGTCGGTAATGAAGCCGTAGGTGCCGCGGTAATTTCGCCCCGGCTCGGTACGGCCCGGCACGCCATAGATGCGGTTGATGCTGCCGAGGAAGTCGGCCTGCGGGTCCGAGGCGTTGGCAAAGCCGTCATCCGGCCGCGACAGGTCCTTCTGCGCCACCGCGCGCACGACATAGGGGGTCACCAGCACCATCAACTCGGTCTGGTTGTTGACGAAGTCGCGGCTGCGGAACAGCGTGCCGAGGATCGGCAGTTGGGCAAGACCCGGAAAGCCGTTGATGGCCTGCTTGGTTTGCTCCTGGATCAGGCCGGCCATCGCCATCGCGCCGCCGGAAGGGATTTCCAGGGTCGTTTCCGCGCGGCGGGTCTTGATCGAAGGAATGGTCAGCGTGTTCACCTGATTGGCGGTGACGGATTGCGAGAGCGTGATCGAATTGTCGTTCGACAGTTCGGACACTTCGGTCATCACCCGCAGGCTGATGCGGCCTTCGGTCAGCACGACCGGAGTGAAGTTCAAGGAGATGCCGAATTTCTTGAACTGGATCTGCGTGATACAGACATGGGTGACGGGGTCGCAGGAGTAGCCTGCGGGGATCGGGAATTCGCCGCCGGCGATGAAGGTGGCCGACTCGCCGGAAATGGCCGTCAGGTTCGGCTCGGCCAGCGTTCGCACCACGCCCGCGCTTTCCATTGCGCGCAGCGTTGCCGATACCGAGGGGCTGGCGCCGAACGCGGTTGTCGCCGTGTTGTTGGGCAGCAGCGGGCGACCAAAGGCGGTGAAGGGATTGTCGTTCCTGAAACTCACCACCGCGGTGCCGTAGTTCAGGTTGGCGGTGAGGTCGATGCCGAGCTGCTTGATGATGTTGCGCGCGACCTCGGCGACGGTGACCTTGAGCATCACCTGGTCGCGGCCGCGGACCACGATCGAATTGACTACCTTTTCAGCGCCGCCGGCAAGCCGCGCGGCGAGATCGCCGGCCTGCTGCGCCTCGATCGGGCTCGAGGCCGTACCGGTCAGCACCACGCCGTCGCCGACGCCGTCGATCTGGATGTCGGCATGCGGCAGCGCCTGGCGGAGCGCCGCGCGTACCCCATTGAGGTCGCGTTTAACGGCGATGTCATAGGCGGCGATCTGCGCGCCGGCAGAATCGAAGAACACGATGTTGGTCTGGCCGACCGCGGCGCCGATGATGTAGGCGCGCTGCGAGGAGCGGATCACGGCATTGGCGATCTTGGGATCGGCCACCAGCACGTCCTTGATGTCGCGCGGCAGGTCGATCACGACCGATTTGCCGACCCCGAGCGACAGGAAGCGCGCACTGGCTTGGCCGTCGGCCGCGGGCGGCGCCGCGACGCGGTAATCGCTCGCCACCACCGGCGTCAGGGCCGGGTTCAGTGTGAAGGCGACAGCGGCCGAAAACGACAGGGCGCGAACGACGAAAGCCCGCATCATCGATCGATTCCCCCAGCCCTTCATTCCCTGCGCCCTTTCGCTCACTTCTGTACCGTTTGCGGGCTGGCGATGCCGTACCGGATGACGTTGATGCTTTGGCCGCGCCGGCGTGTTTGATTGTCGGCATTGGCCTCGACGATATTGACGTCGGCGATGCTGCGCAGCGCCAGCGTCAGCGTGCCGCTCTGGCGCGCACGCGCCAGCGTTTCCGCCTGTTCGGGCTTGAGCTCGAGCGTCACGGTCTTGCCGATCAGCGCGCTGGTACCGTCCTTCTCCTTCGGCGCCTGGTCGATCGCGAGCACGCGGACATTGCTCAGGATGATCTCCGAATTGACGATGTCGGCGCCCTGGCCGTCCGGGTTCTTCTCGCGCCGGGAGAGAATGACGTCGACCCGGTCGTTCGGCAGGATGAAGCCGCCGGCAGCGGTCTCCGGCGAGATTTCGGTCGAAATCGCGCGCATGCCGGACGGCAGGATCGCGGCCATGAAGCCGCTGCCATCGGCCTTCACCAGCTTCTGCTCGCGGATCGGCTCGCCGGCGATGAAGGGGGCGCGGGCAATCGAGCCGATGACGTCCTTCATGGCGTCGGCCTTGCCGTCGCGCCGCATGTACGAGCCGCTCGCGCTCGAGGCCGGCCAAGTCTGCCACTGCAAATCGTCGGCCTTGAGCGACTGGCCGAGGCCGATGTCGGACTTCGCGACGAGGATGTCGATGGTTGGCAGTTGCGCCGCGGGCTGGGATTTGGGAGCGGGCTGGTTATTGCTTCCGCTCGCCAGATACAGGGCCGCGAGGCCGGCAACGCCGGCGATAGCCAAGACCACAATGCGTGCGGTGTTCATTACGCTTCACTTTCCACAGGACGACGCGACGGTTCCGCCGCCGTGATCGGCAGTTGACCAGCTATTCGTCAAAGCATGGTTAATGAGGCGTATCTAAATCGCCTTAACGGGCAGTTACTTCCGCCCTTTCAACGCATTACGAAATGCGCGAAGTCGACCGCCTTCATCCACCCGGTCTCGGGATAGATCACGAGCGCGCCAAGCGCGAGCGCGATGCCGTAGGGAATGCCGGTCTCCTTGGCGTGCAGCCGCAGCAGCCAGGCCTGGCCCAGCAGCGGGTAGGGCAGCGGCCATCGTCGGAACTGGAGCAGCAGCAGCGTCAGCGCGCCGCCGAATACGGACGCATAGAGCAGATAGGGCAGGAGATGATCGAAGCCGAACCAGAGCGCAGCGCCGGCTGCAACCTTGGCGTCCCCGCCGCCAATCCAGCCGAACGCAAAGCAGGCAAATCCAGCCGCGAGCACGGCGGCGCCGGCACCGGCATGCGAAAGCACCTCATAGAGTCCCATGCCGCTCGCAAGCGCGAGCACGACGAAGCCCGCCACGAGCGCCAGCGACACACGGTTTGAAATCGTCATGCTGACAAGGTCGCTTGCAGCCGCGAACGCCATCAGTGCGGGAAACAGCAGCAGGCGAAGAATGTCGAGGATCATGTGATTACGCGAGCCCGAGCGGTCAGGATGAGTGGCGCCTCGAATCTAGCCGCGAGAGATGAATAATCGGCGAAGGCCGGCACGTCACCAGACTGCCGCAATGCGCCAGGCGAGCGTGATAACTGCCAGTGCCAGGGCGACGCAGACGATCTGTGCGGATGCGTCGTTCAGATGACCGGCGCGAAAGGAGGCCTTTGTCGCCGCAAGTCGTGGAACGGTTGATCTACGCATATTTTCGCGGTTCAACTCGACGAAATAAGACAAAGGCCCCGGATCGCCGGGGCCTCTGTGCCGAAAAGAGCCGATTACTTCAGCCCGTTGTCCACTTGGACCAACTTGGCGTTGAGATCGGTGCCGATGACTCGAAGGGTGCCAATGATCACGACGGCAATGAGGGCCGCGATCAGACCGTATTCGATGGCGGTCGCGCCCGATTCGTCCTTAATGAAACGCGAAACGAGGTTCTTCATAGATTGCTCCTGGTGTGCACGTGGCTGGTCGAACTTAGTGTTTTGGTCACCCCGGCGTTCTCAGCGCCGTGACCATGCACGCGAACCTAGGGGTGCGACAATTGCGCAGCAGTTAATTCGATTGCAGAAAGATCGCGCCAAATTTGACAGTTCCGACGCAGAGTCAACGCGGGCTTAAGACAATCGATAAAATGCACATATCTTGGGTTCGATGAGAGACTCGATCGTGCTCCTCTATGGCGCGCCACGCCAAGAATGCAGCGATCGCGTCCGAGCCGCCCCATGATTGATCCTCACTGGGGAGACCTCGGTTCGACAAGCTAGATCATCGGGCAGTTCGTTTGTCCCTCCTGGAAATGAATGCGGATGAAATTGCGGAAGCGCTTTTTGCACTTCGTTCATGAATTGTTGTCAGTTTAGCTCTGTCGGGTGTCGCTTCCGCTGCGTATCGCGGTTGCCGGCTTGTCAATGCCCCGGGGTAGAGTATGTCGTTCAAGTCAGAGCGTGTCCGCACGTTGGCGGGTCTTGCCTTCAGCCTTCTCGCAGCCGCCGCCGCGGCATGGCCTTCCGCAAGTTTTGCCGCGGCCGATCCTGATCGGATCGAGGTCAATGTCGACCAGGCCAAGCTCGTCAAGCTCCCGACCGGCATCGCCACCATCGTGGTCGGCAACCCCATGATCGCCGATGTGACGCTGCAGACCGGCGGCGTCGTGGTCGTCACGGGCAAGGGTTACGGCGCCACCAATTTCATCGCGATGGACCGCAATGGCGAGATCCTGGTCGACCGCCAGATCCAGGTCCAGGGCCCGAGCGACCAGCTCGTCACCGTCTATCGCGGCATCGAGCGGGAATCCTATAGCTGCATGCCGATCTGCCAGCGCCGCGTGACGCTCGGCGACGGCGAGAACTACTTCAAGTCCACGATCGATCAGGCCGGCTCGCTCAGCACCCAGGCAAGCGGGCAGGGCGGGACCGCCCCCAAACCGTCGTCCCCCAACTAACGAAACCTGCAGAGGCCGTCGGCGGCGGCCTTGCGCTGTCCGCCCATGCTTAACGCCGACCTAACGGAACGGGTCGTGCTGTCGCGATCCGACGAAACATTTCGACAATCTGTTTCAGATAATCGTTGCGGCACCACCCCGCTACGAGACTCCTCCGATGCCACAGCCTCCAGGCTCTTTCCGGAAATTGTTGCGCCGGTTTCGCCGCGATCGTCGCGGCGTAACCGCCGTCGAATTCGCCCTCGTCGCTCCGGTGTTCTTCGTGTTGTTGTTTGCGATCATCGAGACGGCGCTGATATTCTTCGCCGGCCAGGTGCTCGAGACGATCACCCAGGATTCCGCGCGCTTGGTCCTGACCGGACAGGCGCAAAGCGGCTCGCTCAGTCCGCAGGACTTCAAGAATGCGGTCTGCGCCCACAAGCTCAGTTTCATGTTCGACTGCAAGGGCATCTATGTCGACGTTCGTAGTTACCCGCAGGTCAACGTGATCAAAATCCCTAACCAGATCGGTTCGGGCGGCGCCTTCATCGATGATATGAAATACTGTCCTGGCCAAGACGGCAATTTCGTCGTGGCCAGGTTGTTCTATCAGTGGCCCGTCATCGTCACCAAGATGCTCAACTTTGGAGACGTGCTCGGCTACGACCCTTCCAATCTGAATGGCAGCAAACGCCTGTTGTCGGCAATCGCGGTCTTCAGGAACGAGCCCTTCCTAAATGGCGGGACGACATGCTCATGAGCGAAACGATGAAAATGAGGTTTCTCTCATCGATCTGGCACGTGCGCCGCACGGTCCGCAATCTCTTCAACGATTGCCGCGGCGTGGCAGCGACCGAGTTCGCGCTGATCGTGCCCATCATGCTGGTGCTGGTCTTCGGAACGATCGAGGTCAGCTCCTTCGTCGCCATCCAGCGCAAGCTGGCGCTGGTGGCGCGCGCGGCATCCGACCTGACGTCGCAATCGCTGAACAGCGTCACCACCACGGACATGCAGAATGTCTTCGCCCTGAGCGGAGCAATCCTGTTGCCTTATTCCTTGACACCGCTGACCGCGACCGTCTCGGAAGTATTCATCGACAAGAACGGCATCGCGAAGATCCAGTGGAGCCAGTCGGCCACCGTCACAATGAGCGGCTCGCCGACAGCCGCGCTTCAGAATTCGCCGCACAAGCCGAATGATACGGTACCGGTTCCACCGGGGTTATTGATACCGAATACCTGGCTGATCTGGAGCGAGGTTAGTTACAAATACAAGTCGCTAACTGGTTACGTGCTCAAGACCGAGATTCCATGGCAAGACCAAGCCTACACCCGGCCGAGACAGTCGCCCTGCGTCGACTATCCGCCGCCCACCAAGCCAAGCAGTAGCTGCACGCCGGTTTCTTAAAGCGAAAAGCCGCGCGGTCGGCGCGGCTTCTCTTTGTTCAGTGTTCTTGATGCGTATGGGCGCTGCGGACGCAGGCCCGTCGTCGGTCAGCCCGCCGAACGCAGATTGTCGGCTGCGGATTTGCCGGACCGACGATCGGACACGATCTCGTAGGAGATCTTCTGGCCTTCGCGCAGCGTGCCCAAGCCAGCGCGCTCGACAGCGCTGATGTGCACGAACACGTCGTTGCCGCCGTCATCGGGCTGAATGAAGCCGTAGCCCTTGGTTGCGTTAAACCACTTCACGGTTCCCATGCTCACGGGATAGTCCCTTCTCAGATAGACAAGTCAAAGCCCGCTTGTGGCAGGCTGGTGGATCGAATTTTGGAAGGGTCGTCAGCGCCGAACCGGGATACCGGTGGATGGCTAATGTCGTCCGGCCGAAAATCGATTAACCCGATATTATGCGAAAAACGGGCCTAAAACAATCCTGACGTGCGCGGATTTCGTTCGAACGTGGAAACCGCAGGGATCGCGCAAGACGTCAGGGCGTCGTGCGCGATTCCGGACGGCTTCGAGGCACGTCAGCGGCGGCGGAACTGGCCGCCCCGTGGCGGCTGGCCGCGTGGCGGGCCGCCGGGCGAACTCGGGCGTTCATCCTTGTGACGGAAAATCAGCCGCCCCTTCTCGAGGTCGTAGGGTGACATTTCAATCGTAACCCGGTCGCCGGCCAGCGTCTTGATGCGGTTTTTCTTCATCTTGCCGGCCGTGTAGGCGACAATCTCGTGTCCGGTATCGAGTTGCACGCGATAGCGTGCGTCGGGGAGGATTTCGGTCACCAGCCCCTCGAACTGGATCAGCTCTTCCTTAGCCATGTGGGTCTCCAGAATCGATAGACGGCTAGTGCTGCGTTTGGTTGTTGCGGTTGGGCTGCGGTTTCGCCCGGCTTTCGCGGTGCAAGAAGGCGACGCCTTGAATGCCGCCCTGCTTACCCTCGCTCTTGCCGATCTGCGGCGGACGTGGCGACTCGCCCCGGTTCGCCTGTGGAGCGCCATTCTTACCACCTCGACGGCGGCGGCGGCGAGGGCCTTTTGCTGCCTGAGGTGATTCATTTCCTCTGGTCTGATGGGGGCGCTGAGCCGATCGTCCAGCCGCCCGATGTGGGGCGGCGGGAGCAGGCGCCTGCTCGCGACTGCCCGGTGTACGGCGATCTTCGCGCGGCAGCGCCACCCGGATCAGCCGTTCGATGTCGCGCAAGTATCCCATCTCCTCTGCGCCCGCGATCAGCGAGATTGCAACGCCGTCGGCGCCGGCGCGTGCGGTGCGGCCGATGCGGTGCACATAGGTCTCCGGCACGTTGGGCAGGTCGTAATTGACGACATGGCTGATGCCGTCGACGTCGATGCCGCGCGCGGCGATGTCGGTCGCGACCAAGGTGCGGATTTCGCCGGAACGAAATGCCGCCAGCGTGCGCTCGCGGTGATTCTGCGACTTGTTGCCGTGTATAGCGTTAGCCGCGATGCCGGCCTTCTCCAGCCCCTTCACCACCTTGTCGGCACCGTGCTTGGTGCGGGTGAACACCAGCGCGCGGTTGACCGGTTCCTGCTTCAGCAGTTGCGCCAGTATGGCGGGCTTGGCGGTGAAATCGACCTGGATGATGCGCTGCGTGACGCGCTCGGCGGTCGAGGACACCGGTGTTACCGCCACGCGGGCAGGATCACGCAGCATCGCTTCGGCGAGCTCGGCGATATCCTTTGGCATCGTCGCCGAGAAGAACAGCGTCTGTCGCTTCTGCGGTAGCTTGGCGACGATCTTCCTGATGTCGTTGATGAAGCCCATGTCGAGCATGCGGTCGGCTTCATCGAGCACCAGGAACTCGACCTGATTGAGCTTCAAGCCGTTGCTCTGCACGAGGTCGAGCAGGCGGCCGGGGGTCGCGACCATGACCTCGACTCCCTGCATCACCGAGCGGACCTGCCGCCCCATCGGCACGCCGCCGATCGCGAGCGCGGAAGAGAGGCGGATGTGGCGGCCATAGGCATTGAAGCTGTCGAGGATCTGCCCCGACAATTCGCGGGTCGGCGAGAGCACCAGCACGCGGCACGACTTCGGTTGCACCTTGGTGCGGTTCTCCAGCAGCCGGTTGAGGATCGGCAGCGCGAAGGACGCGGTCTTGCCAGTGCCGGTTTGCGCAATGCCGATCACATCGCGGCCTTCGAGCGCGAGCGGAATGGTCTGGGCCTGGATCGGAGTGGGGGTGACGTAGTTCTCTTCCCGAAGCGCGCGGGCGATGGGATCGGCAAGGCCGAAATCCTGAAAGGAGGTCAAAAGGGAGGTCTTTCCATCAAAACGTCAGGCGCGCCGGCCATGTCGGCCGGGCGCGTGAGGGCATCAGTGATACCCGCGTGTTTGGGGCATCGGTGCTGTTGGCTGATCAAAGGCAAGCCAAAAGCCGCCGAGGCTGGTTGGAACCAAGGCGGCCTAGAACACGCAAGCTTGCGCCGACCCGGCGATTCGCGCGGGTCATGACAGTGATATGGAACATGAACGCGGCACTTTCAAGGTAAACTCTCCTCGGATTGGGTCGGCCTCGGGAGCGAAGTTGCTATTGCAGGGGCGAGTCCGATGTCGCGACAGCGTCACAATTGGCTGCCGGAAATTTAGCCAGCTCGGTTTAATTGCTCAGAAAATGAACTGATTGCCGCTTTGGCATACATTTTTGTCGCCCAACAATTGGGCAGCCGTTCTCTGCATTCTTCCTGAAACGCCAAATTGCGGTGCGCCAGCAGTGGCTTAAGCGGTGCCTCCACCGTGGCATGGTTCTTGCGATTCCTTTTGTCGCAGGCGGCCGTGGGGCCGTTCGCATGCGTTCACGCCTGCGTCAGGGAGATGACATTTCATGATCACACAGCTTACTCACGATATAGCAACGCTGAGCCGCCGCGGCTGGCTCGCGGCCGCCGCGGGCCTGGTTTTGGGCTTGGCGTCCTCGCCATTTTCTCCGGCCAAAGCCGCCGATGACACCATCAAGGTCGGCGTTCTGCATTCACTCTCCGGCACCATGGCCATCAGCGAGACCACGCTGAAGGATACGATTCTCTTCCTGATCGACGAGCAGAACAAGAAAGGCGGCGTGCTCGGCAAGAAGCTCGAAGCTGTCGTCGTCGATCCCGCATCGAACTGGCCGCTGTTCGCGGAAAAGGCGCGCGAGCTCATCACCAAGGACAAGGTCGCGGTCGTGTTCGGCTGCTGGACCTCGGTGTCGCGCAAATCCGTACTCCCGGTGTTCAAGGAGCTGAACAACATCCTGTTCTACCCCGTGCAGTATGAGGGCGAAGAGTCCGAGCGCAACGTGTTCTACACCGGCGCCGCTCCGAACCAGCAGGCGATCCCCGCGGTCGACTACCTGATGAAGGACGAGAAGGTGAAGCGCTGGGTGCTGGCGGGCACCGACTACGTCTATCCGCGCACCACCAACAAGATTCTAGAAGCCTACTTGAAGTCGAAGGGCGTCAAGCAGGAAGATATCATGATCAATTACACGCCGTTCGGTCATAGCGACTGGCAGACGATCGTGGCCGACATCAAGAAGTTCGGCTCGGCCGGCAAGAAGACGGCGGTGGTCTCCACCATCAACGGCGACGCCAACGTTCCCTTCTACAAGGAGCTCGGCAACCAGGGCATCAAGGCGACCGACATCCCGGTGGTCGCGTTCTCGGTCGGTGAGGAAGAACTCGCCGGCATCGACACCAAGCCGCTGGTCGGCCATCTCGCCGCCTGGAACTACTTCGAGTCGATCAAGACCCCCGCCAACGAGAAGTTCATCAAGGACTGGCAGGCCTACACCAAGAATCCGAAGCGCGTGACCAACGATCCGATGGAAGCGCACTACATCGGCTTCAACATGTGGGTGAAGGCGGTCGAGAAGGTGAAGTCGACCGATCCGGACAAGGTGATCGACGCGCTGCCCGGCATCGAAGCGCCGAACCTGACCGGCGGTGTCTCCAAGATGCTGCCGAACCACCACATCACCAAGCCGGTGTTCATCGGCGAGATCAAGGGCAACGGCCAGTTCGACGTGGTGTGGAAGACTCCCGGCCTCGTCGCGGGCGATGCCTGGTCGAAGGAGCTCGAAGGCTCCAGGGACCTGATCGGCGACTGGGTCGGCAAGAAGTGCGGCAACTGGAACACCAAGACCAACAAGTGCGGCGGTCAGGGCTCCTGATCTGATCCGTTCATTCAACAACCTTCCAAGAGACTGGAGAAGGCGGCGGTGTTCGTCGCCTTCTCCTCACCACTCCTGCCGGGGTCGTCACGTGTTTGGCTATTTCCTTGAGCGTTTTCGCGCGCTCGTTCTTTCAGTGTTGCTGATTGCCTGCTTCGCGTTGCCGGCCTTCGCCGGCTCGTTCGAGGACGCGGTCGCCAAATTCGCCAATGACGAATTTTCCGACACCGCGGAAGCGATCGAGGCGGTCGCAAGTTCCGGCAATCCGCTCGCCTTCCCGATCATCTCGGCGCTCCAGGAGGAGCGGCTGTCGGCCGATCCCGAGAGCAAGAAAGTCTTCATCACGCAAGCAGACGGCAAGATCATCGATGCCGCCACCGGTGCTGCCGTCGACAAGCTGCCGGACAATGCGGCGTCCGTCCGTCTCAACAACCGCCTGCGCCGCACGGTCGAGGCTGCACTCGGCAGTCTGACGTTGCTCTCGCCCGACCCGGCGAAGCGCGTCGCCGCCGCGCAATCCGTCTTCAAGAGTCATGACGAGAACGCGCTTCCCGTGGTGGAGGGCGCGCTTGCGAAGGAGACCGACAAGGCGGCCAAGCAGGCGTTCACCGAGGCCCGTGCAGCGATCATCCTGTTCAAGTCTGACGCCTCCGATAACGACAAGCTCGACGCTGTCGCGGTCATCAAGGCCCGCGGCGACCAGGAAGCGCTGGCGCTACTCACCAGCGTGGGCTCCGACCAGCCGCCGCTGGTGGCGCAGGCCATCACCGGCGCGATCTCCTCGATCCAGAGCAATCTGGCGATGTGGTCGGCGGTGCAGAACGCCTGGTATGGTCTCTCGCTCGGCTCGGTGCTGCTGCTGGCGGCGATCGGGCTTGCCATCACCTTCGGTGTGATGGGCGTCATCAACATGGCGCATGGCGAGATGGTGATGATAGGCGCCTACACCACCTTCGTGGTGCAGGAGGTGATTCGCACCCGCTATCCCGGCCTGTTCGACTATTCGCTCCTGATCGCCGTGCCGCTGGCTTTCCTGGTCGCGGGCGGGATCGGCGTTGCGATCGAGCGCAGCATCATCCGCTTCCTCTACGGCCGTCCGCTGGAAACGCTGCTGGCGACATGGGGCCTGTCGCTGGTGCTGCAGCAGGCGGTGCGCACCGTGTTCGGTCCGACCAACCGCGAGGTCGGCAACCCCTCCTGGATGAGCGGCGCGTTCGAGCTTGGCCAGATCACCATCACCTACAACCGGCTCTGGATTCTCTGCTTCACGCTCGCGGTGTTCGTGATCCTGCTCGCGATGCTGCGCTACACGGCGCTCGGGCTCGAGATGCGCGCGGTGACCCAGAACCGCCGCATGGCGGCCTCGATGGGCATTGCCACCTCCCGCGTCGACGCGCTGACCTTCGGCCTCGGCTCGGGGATTGCCGGCATCGCCGGCGTCGCGCTGTCGCAGATCGACAATGTCAGCCCCAATCTCGGCCAGAGCTACATCATCGACAGTTTCATGGTCGTCGTGTTCGGCGGCGTCGGCAATCTCTGGGGCACGCTGGTCGGCGCCTTCACGCTGGGGATCGCCAACAAGTTCCTGGAGCCGGTCGCCGGCGCCGTGCTCGGCAAGATCGCCATCCTGGTCCTGATCATCCTGTTCATCCAGAAGCGGCCGCGCGGCCTGTTCGCGCTGAAAGGGCGGGCGGTGGAAGCATGAGCGCGCATATCCTCACCCGCTCGCTTGACCGCGCCGCGACCGCCTTCATCCTGATCGTCGCGGCCGTCGGCATCCTGGTCCCGTTGTCGAACCTGTTGCTGCCGCAGGGCTCGTTCCTGCAGGTGCCGACCTATCTGGTCGCGCTGTGGGGCAAATATGTCTGCTACGCCATCCTCGCGCTCTCCATCGATTTGATCTGGGGCTATTGCGGCATCCTCTCGCTCGGCCACGGCGCCTTCTTCGCGCTCGGCGGCTACGCCATGGGCATGTATCTGATGCGCCAGATCGGCAGCCGCGGTGTTTATGGCAACCCGATCCTGCCTGATTTCATGGTGTTCCTGAACTGGGACAAGCTGCCCTGGTACTGGTACGGCTTCGACATGTTCCCCTTCGCGGCGCTGATGGTGCTGCTGGTGCCGGGCCTGCTCGCCTTCTGCTTCGGCTGGCTCGCCTTCCGCTCCCGCGTCACCGGGGTCTATCTCTCGATCATCACCCAGGCGATGACCTATGCGCTGCTGCTTGCCTTCTTCCGCAACGATTTCGGCTTCGGCGGCAACAACGGCCTGACCGACTTCAAGGACATCCTGGGCTTCAACGTCCAGGCCGACGGCACCCGCGCCGCTTTGTTCGCGCTGAGCTGCCTGGCGCTGATCATCGGTTTCCTGATCTGCCGGGCGATCGTGACCTCGAAGCTCGGCAAGGTCTTGATCGCAGTGCGTGACGCCGAAAGCCGCACCCGCTTCCTCGGCTACCGCGTCGAATCCTACAAGCTGTTCGTGTTCACGCTGTCGGCCTGCATGGCCGGCGTTGCGGGCGCGCTTTATGTGCCGCAGGTCGGCATCATCAATCCGAGCGAATTCGCGCCGGGCAATTCAATTGAGGCGGTGATCTGGGTCGCGGTCGGCGGCCGCGGCACGCTGGTCGGCGCTGCGCTTGGCGCCGTCGTCGTCAACTATGCCAAGACGTTCTTCACCTCAGGGCCACTCGCGCCGTACTGGCTGTTCATGCTGGGCGCGCTGTTCATCCTGGTGACGCTGCTGCTGCCCAAGGGCATCGTTGGCACCTTCAATTCCTGGTGGGAGCCATGGAGGGCGCAGCGCGTCGCGGCCGTGGAAAGCGCCGCGCGCGAGGATGGCATCAGCGAACCCAATTCGGCGGAGCAGGCGCAATGAACGTGATGGATACCCGTGCCACGTCCGCGATGCTCTATCTCGATGGCGTGCACGTTTCCTTCGACGGCTTCCACGCCATCAACAACCTCTCGCTCGCGCTCGAGCCCGGCGAGATGCGCGCCATCATCGGCCCGAACGGCGCCGGCAAGACCACGATGATGGACATCATCACCGGCAAGACCAAGCCGGATGAAGGCACCGTGCTGTTCGACGGGGTCACCGACCTGACCCGGCTGGACGAGACCCGCATCGCCGAGCTCGGTATCGGTCGCAAATTCCAGAAGCCGACGGTGTTCGAAAGCCAGACCGTGCAGGACAATCTCCTGCTCGCGCTCAATGTCGACCACAGCGTGCGCGGCACGCTGTTCTGGCGCGAGAGCAGGGCCGAGACCGAGCGCATCCAGAAAGTGCTGGAGACCATCCGTCTGACCGACGCGCGCAACCGTCTCGCCGGCAGCCTGTCGCACGGCCAGAAACAGTGGCTGGAGATCGGCATGCTGCTGGCGCAGGATCCGAAGCTGCTATTGGTCGACGAGCCCGTTGCCGGAATGACCGATGTCGAGACCCACCAGACCGCGGAGCTGCTCAAGGAGATCAACAAGGACCATACCATCATGGTGGTCGAGCACGACATGACCTTCGTGCGCGAGCTCGGCGTGAAGGTGACCTGCCTGCATGAAGGCACGGTGCTGGCGGAGGGGAGCATCGACCAGGTGTCGTCGAACGAGCGGGTTGTCGAAGTGTATCTGGGTAGGTAAGCGATGTTGAAGGTCGAGAACATCAACCTTTTCTATGGCGCAGCGCAGGCGCTGCGCGGCGTCTCGCTGTCGGCCGAACCCGGCAAGGTCACCTGCGTGCTCGGGCGCAACGGCGTCGGCAAGACCTCGCTGCTTCGCGCGATGGTCGGCCAATATCCGATCGCGTCGGGCTCTATCGAGTTCGACGGCAGCGACATCACCGGTTTGAGGCCGTATGAGCGCGCGCGGCGCGGCATCGGTTTCGTGCCGCAGGGCCGCGAGATCTTTCCGCTGCTGACGGTGGAGGAAAATCTCAAGACCGGCTTCGGTCCGCTCAAGCGCGAGAACCGCTTCATCCCGGACGACGTGTTCTCGCTGTTTCCGGTGCTGCAATCGATGCTCGGCCGCCGCGGGGGCGACCTCTCCGGCGGCCAGCAACAGCAACTCGCGATCGGCCGCGCGCTGGTGATGCGGCCGAAACTGTTGCTTTTGGACGAGCCGACCGAGGGCATCCAACCCTCGATCATTAAGGACATCGGCCGCGCCATCTCCTATTTGCGCAATCTCGGCAACATCGCGATCGTGCTGGTCGAGCAATATCTCGATTTCGCCTGCGAGCTCGGCGACTCCTTTGCGGTGATGGATCGTGGCGCGGTGAAATATGCCTGCGACCGCTCCAATCTCGATCCCGCTGAAATCTCCCGCCAAATGGCGCTATAAGGGACGCAACCGGCCAACGGGGGGACGGATGCACACCGAGAATGCACGCGCTGATGCAGCGACCTTTGCGGCCAACCGTGCTCGCGGCGCGGTGCGGTTCGGTGTGCACCTGCAGGATGGTGTTACCCGCCGCGGCGACTTGCACGAATCCGGCTCGCTGCGGGTGCGTTTTCCGTCGCCGGAGGGCGAGGGGCTGTCGGCGGTGTTCGTCAATACCGCTGGCGGGGTTGCCGGCGGTGATCGCTTTGACATCGATATCGCTACTGGTGAGGGCGCGCGGCTGACGCTGACGACAGCCGCCGCCGAGAAAGTCTATCGTGCGGCCGGACCCGCCGCCCAGCTCAATATCGCGCTGAAAGCCGCAACCGGTTCGCATCTGTCCTGGCTGCCGCAGGAGACGATCCTGTTCGACCGCGCCCGGATTTCGCGGCGGATCGATATCGACCTCTCGGAGGGCGCGTCGCTGCTGCTGTGTGAAATCGTGGTGTTCGGCCGCTCGGCCATGGGCGAGACCATGCGCCATGGCGAATTCGTCGACCGCTGGCGGATGCGCCGCGGTGGCAGATTGGTGTTTGCCGAGACCATCCGGCTCGACGGCAATATCGGTGAAAAGCTCGCCCTATCAGCTGTCGCCAATGGCGGCGTCGCGATCGGCACTGCGCTGATCGTGCCCGGAGATGAGGCGGTTGTGGAGCGTATACGCGAGGCGCAGGATTCCTTCCGTGGTGAAGTCGGCGTCTCCTGCTGGAATGGGTTTGCAATGGCGCGGTTCTGTGCCCAAGATGCGATGAGGCTGCGCGCCGACATGATGACGGTGCTCGGCCGCGCCTCCGCCGTCCCGCTGCCGAGGCTGTGGCTCAACTAATCATTCGAAAACCATCAGAGTGCCCGCATGAATTTGTCTCCACGCGAAAAGGACAAGCTCCTGGTCTCGATGGCCGCCATGGTGGCGCGCCGCAGGCTCGAGCGCGGCGTCAAGCTGAACCATCCCGAGGCCATCGCCCTGATCACCGACTTCATCGTCGAAGGGGCGCGCGACGGCCGCACCGTCGCCGAGCTGATGCAGGCCGGCGCACAGGTCCTGACCCGGACGCAGGTGATGGAGGGAATTGCCGAGATGATCCACGACATCCAGGTGGAGGCGACGTTCCCGGACGGGACGAAGCTCGTCACCGTGCACGAGCCGATCCGGTGAGGAGCGCAAGTCCATCAACGTTGTCATGCCCGGGCTCGACCCGGGCATCCACGCCTTTGGGCTGAGTGGTGAGACGTGGATGGCCGGGTCAAGCCCGGCGCCATGACGCAGCAGAGCGATACGAGGTAGCACACATGATCCCCGGCGAACTGTTCATCCAGGACGGCGAGATCGAGCTCAATGCCGGCCGCAAGACCGTGACGCTCACCGTCGCCAACACCGGTGACCGCCCGATCCAGGTCGGCTCGCACTACCATTTCTTCGAGACCAACCCGGCCCTCAAATTCGACCGCAAGAAAGCCCGCGGCATGCGCCTCGACATCGCCGCCGGCACCGCGGTCCGCTTTGAACCGGGCCAGACCCGCGACGTCCAGCTCGTCGCCCTCGCAGGCAAACGCGTCATCCACGGCTTCCGCGGCGAGGTGAAGGGCAAGCTGTGATCCTTGGCGCCAAGTTCGCTGTCGCCCGGCCGTCCCCTCTTTCGCAAGGCAGGAACGGAGTGCGCGGTGGCGCGGTTGAGGCAAAAAGGAGTTTTTCGCCATGCCGCAGCCAATCCGCCTCATCTCCGAAGCCGCCGAGTTCGCCGCGCATCGCCACACGGGCATGGCCCGCAAGGGTCGTGGCAATGAACCCTATATCAATCACCTCGCCGAGGTCGCGAACCTGCTCGCAACAGCGACCGATGGCGCCGACGCCGAACTGGTGGCGGCCGGCTGGCTGCACGACACGGTCGAGGACACCGACGCCACGCGCGAGGAACTGGCGGCAAAATTTAGCGAGCGCGTCGCCGCGCTCGTGGTCGAGGTGACCGACGACATGACGTTGTCGAAGACCCAGCGCCGGCAAAAGCAGATTGAGGACGCCCCGCACAAATCGCCCGGCGCCAAGATGATCAAGATCGCGGACAAGATCAGCAACACGCGCGCCCGAATCGGGCCAAACCTGAGCGAAGACGAGCGCGAAGATCTCGCCGCCTATGTCATATGGGCCGAAAAAGTCGTCGCCGGATGTCGGGGCATCAACCCGATGCTCGATGCCAAATTTGATGAAGCCGCCAAAACCGCGAAAAGCGCGTTTTGAAGGCAAGTGAAGTAGGGGGCTTACAGTGTCCGTGAAGATCAAACGTTCCGTCTATGCCGACATGTTCGGGCCCACCACCGGCGATCGTGTGCGGCTCGCCGATACCGATCTCATCATCGAGGTGGAGAAGGATTTCACCACCTATGGCGAGGAGGTGAAGTTCGGTGGCGGCAAGGTGATCCGCGACGGCATGGGGCAGTCGCAGGTCACGAGCGCGCAAGGGGCGGCGGATACCGTCATCACCAATGCGCTGATCGTCGACCATTGGGGCATCGTCAAGGCCGACGTCGCGATCAAGGAAGGCATGATTTCGGCGATCGGCAAGGCCGGCAATCCCGACATCCAGCCCAATGTGGACATCATCATCGGTCCCGGCACCGACGTGATCGCGGGCGAGGGCAAGATCCTCACCGCGGGGGGATTCGACAGCCACATCCATTTCATCTGTCCGCAGCAGATCGAGCACGCATTGATGAGTGGCGTCACCTCGATGCTGGGCGGCGGCACCGGCCCCTCGCACGGCACCTTTGCGACAACCTGCACGCCGGGGCCCTGGCACATGGGGCGGATGATCCAGTCGTTCGACGCCTTCCCGGTCAATCTCGGCATCTCCGGCAAGGGCAACGCATCGCGGCCGGCGGCGCTGGTCGAGATGATCAAGGGCGGCGCCTGCGCGCTGAAGCTGCATGAGGACTGGGGCACGACGCCGGCGGCGATCGACAACTGTCTTGCGGTCGCTGACGATCACGATATCCAGGTGATGATCCACACCGACACGCTCAACGAATCCGGCTTCGTCGAGGATACGGTGAAGGCGTTCAAGGGCCGCACCATCCACGCCTTCCATACCGAGGGTGCCGGCGGCGGTCACGCCCCTGACATCATCAAGATCGCCGGGCTGAAGAACGTGCTGCCGTCCTCGACCAACCCGACGCGCCCGTTTACGCGCAACACCATCGACGAGCATCTGGACATGCTGATGGTGTGCCACCACCTCGATCCCTCGATCGCCGAAGATCTCGCCTTTGCCGAAAGCCGCATCCGCAAGGAGACGATCGCAGCGGAAGATATCCTGCACGATCTCGGCGCGCTCTCGATGATGTCCTCGGATTCGCAGGCCATGGGCCGGCTCGGCGAGGTCATCATCCGCACCTGGCAGACCGCGGACAAGATGAAGAAGCAGCGCGGATCGCTGCCCGAGGAGAAGGGCAACAACGACAATTTCCGCGTCAAGCGCTACATCGCCAAATACACCATCAACCCCGCGATCGCGCATGGCGTCTCCAAGCTGATCGGCTCGGTCGAGAAGGGCAAGCTCGCCGACCTCGTGCTGTGGTCGCCGGCGTTCTTCGGCGCCAAGCCGGACCTGATCATCAAGGGCGGCTCGATCGTGGCGGCGCCGATGGGCGACCCCAACGCCTCGATCCCGACCCCGCAGCCGGTGCATTACCAGCCGATGTTTGCGGCGTACGGAAAATCGCTCACCGCATCCTCGGTGGTCTTCACGTCCAAGGCGGCGGTCGCCGGCGGGCTGGCGCGCAAGCTTGGTATCGGCAAGAAGCTCTATGCGGTCCAGAACACGCGCGGCAAGATCTCCAAGAAGAGCATGATCCACAATGACGCCACGCCCAGGATCGAGGTCGATCCGGAGACCTATGAGGTGCGCGCCGACGGCGAGCTTCTGACCTGCGCGCCCGCCGAGGTGCTGCCGCTGGCGCAGCGCTATTTCATGTTCTAAAACCTCTCCGGCAAATACGCCCAGAAACCAAAGCCGGGAGGAAATTCCGTGATCTACGTCGTCGCCACACTGACCATCAAGCCTGAAACGCGCGCCGAATTCATTGCGGCCGCCACCGCCTGCATCAAGGAGACGCGGAAGGAGCCCGGCAATATCGCCTATGATCTGCACGAGAGCGTCACCGATCCGACCAAGATGGTGTTCGTCGAGCAGTGGGAGAATGCCGAGGCGCTGGTGCCGCACCGCACCGCCGATCACATGAAGAGCTTCGGCCGCGTCGCGGTGAAGTGCTTCTCGGCGCCGCCGAAGATCGAGGTGATTACGCCCGAGAAGGTCGAAGTTCGGTAAAGAGAAAGCCACATGATCCGCGCGACGTCCGTCAAGCCGCAACACCGCTGGAATGAGCCGGCGGCCGATACCGTGGTGCTCGATTTCGACGACCGCCACCGCCGTCGGATGGCGATGACGGGCACGCGCGGATTGGAGTTCCTGCTCGATCTCGAGAACGCGATCGCGCTGCGCGGCGGCGACGCGCTGGTCCTGGAGGACGGCCGGCTGGTCGAGGTGGTCGCCGCGCCCGAGCCGCTTCTGGAGATCCGCGGCGCCGACCCGCACCATCTGATCCGCGTCGCCTGGCATCTCGGCAACCGCCATCTGCCGACGCAGATCATGAAGAAGGGCCTGCGCATCCGGCGCGATCACGTCATCGAGGCGATGGTGAAGGGGCTGGGTGCACGCGTGATCGAGATCGAGGCGCCGTTCGATCCCGAAGGCGGCGCCTATGCCGGCCATGCGCATGAAGGCGACGCGGCCGCGCATCACCACACCGGCCATGACCATGCGCATGATCATGGCCACGATGATCATCACCACCATCACGGTGCTCACGATCACCATCACCACGGTGATCACCATCACCACGGTGATCACGATCACCACGACGAGCATTGCGACCACGACCATCACCACCATCACGACCACTCCCATGCTCATGACCACAAATGAGCTGCCGCGCAGCGAGGCGTGGGGTGGGATGACGGAGAGCGAGGCCGCCTCGCTCTACCGTTTGATGACCTGGCTGTCGCCGTCATTCCCGGTCGGGGCGTTCTCCTATTCCAGCGGCCTCGAATGGGCGGTCGAGGCCGGCGACATCAAGGATGCCGCCTCACTGCGCGGCTGGCTCGCCGCGATGCTGAGCGACGGCTCCGGCTTCTGCGATGGTGTGTTCCTCGCCCAGACCCATTGGGCGACCATGGTGCGCGACCTTGCAAAGCTGCGCGAGATCGCCGAGCTGGCCGCCGCCTTCGTGCCCTCGCGCGAGCGCCAGCTCGAGACCACGACGCAGGGCCGCGCCTTCATCGATACCGCGCGCGCCGCCTGGTCTTCGCCTGATCTCGACGAGATCATCGCCGCCTGCGACGGCGCGATCGTCTATCCCGTCGCGGTCGGCCTGGTCAGCGCCACCCATGACATTCCGCTTGCGCCAGTGCTGCACGCGTTCTTCCATGCGGTGGTCTCGAACTGGATCTCCGCCGGCGCCCGCCTGATCCCGCTCGGCCAGACCGACAGTCAGCGCGTGCTTGCCGCTCTCGAACCGGTGGTCAGTGCGACCGCAACACGTGCGGGCGGGGCTTCGCTCGACGATCTCGGCAGTGCCACCTTCCGCGCCGATCTCGCCAGCCTGCGCCACGAGACGCAATATACGAGGCTGTTCCGGTCATGATGTATTTGTCGTTCCCGCGTTCCGCCGTCATTGCGAGCGGAGCGAAGCAATCCATCGCACCGCTTGCTGAGGCATGGATTGCTTCGCTCCGCTCGCAATGACGGGGAGAGGGCAGCGCCTCGTTCCTTCTTGTGAAGGGCGGCGGTCAGCTCGCCTTATCGAGAGATCACGCGGTATGGGTCCCGGCCTTCGCCGGGACGACGCTTAGGAGGATTGGCTCTCATGACATCTTCTCACGGCCCGCTTCGCGTCGGCGTCGGTGGTCCGGTCGGATCCGGCAAGACCGCGCTGATGGACCTGCTCTGCAAATCGATGCGCGAGCGTTACGACATCGCCGCGATCACCAACGACATCTATACAAAATGGGACGCCGAGTTCCTGGTGCGCTCGGGCTCGCTGACGCCGGACCGCATCGCCGGTGTCGAGACCGGCGGCTGTCCGCACACCGCGATCCGCGAGGACGCCTCGATGAATCTGGCGGCGGTCGCCGACATGCGCGCGAAATTTCCTGGCCTCGATCTGGTGCTGATCGAGTCCGGTGGCGACAACCTGGCCGCAACCTTTTCGCCGGAGCTTGCCGACCTCACGATCTATGTCATCGATGTCGCCGCCGGCGACAAGATCCCATCCAAGGGCGGCCCCGGCATCACCCGTTCCGACCTGCTGGTGATCAACAAGATCGACCTCGCTCCTCATGTCGGCGCGTCGCTTGAGAAGATGGAGACCGATGCGAAGCGGATGCGCGGTGAGCGTCCCTTCGTCATGACCAACCTGAAGAAGAGCGACGGGCTTGAGCGCATCATCGCCTTCATTGAGGCCAAGGGCGGCCTGCGCCCGAAAGCCTCTGCCAAAGGCAAGGTAAAGGCGGGTTGAAGCGTGTGTTAATATGATATCCGATTTGTTAATATTTTAACGCGGCGAGCTCGTAGCCCCGGGTGAAGCGACTCGCAACCCGGGACATCTGCGTCGACGTCCACGAGCGGTCCGGTTTACGCTCACTACTTTCACGCAAGCTGCAAACGGCGGGTGCGACGAAATATTCCTTGCCGCAATGGGAACAAAATCCAGCCACTCCCATTAGCCAACTCTGACGTTGCTTTCGCCAGCCGGAGCCGGCGCCGGCCGTCGCTCACGTTAATTGCCGCCTTCCGTTGCGTACCGATGCTCGCCACTCCATATTCCGCCGCGGTTGGCGTTCACCCCGTATCCAATCGTTGTCGCCCCCGCAGACGCCAGATGTCCGCTGTTCATCTCCGCCAACCCACAGTCTCCGAGTAACAGCGTGGTCCGGCTGGGCTTCATTATCGCCTTCATTGCGCTGATCGGGGTGCTGCTCTCCGGTCTCGCGGCCTATCGCGTGCACGAGCAGGAGCTGACGCTCGACGGCATCGCGCTGGCGCGGGCGATCGACGTCCACGCCAGCCTGGTGCAGGACCGGCTCACCGAGCGCGAATTGCTCGCCCGCGTCTCCTCGGGCCTGTTTCGCGCGCCGTCGGTGGTGAAGGCAGACATGCTGCAGCCGCTGCGCTCCTCGATCTATGCCTTCAAGACCGATTTCGTGATTGCCGCCTGGATTGCGCGGCTCAGGCCCGACGAGCTCGCGGCGGCGGAGCAGGAGCTGAAGAAGGCCGGCTTCCCCAATCCGACCATCCGCGACTTCGACGACCAGCCCCTCGACATCAAGGCGCTCGATAAGCCCGTCAACGTGATGATGGACCTGGAGCCGCGGACGCCGGAGACCATCATCCTGCCGGGCCGCAGCTTTGACCACCATTCCGTGATCGGGCCGATGCTGGCGCAGGCGATGGCGGACGGCAAGCCGGTGGCGTCGGATCCGATTCCGCTGTTGCGCCAGAATGGGCCGATCGGGGTCGCGCTCGCCGCGCCGGTGTTTCAACAGGGCGCTTCGGAGCCCGCGGGATTCGTCACATTTTCGTATGAGCTCGGGCCGTTGATGCTGGCGAATGACGATATGTCGCTGTTCTCGGTGGTGCTGAAGGACCCGCGCGATTCCAACGACGAGCTGGTCGCCAACGACCAGGGCGTCATCACCTCGCGCGCGGTGCGGCCGGATGGGCCGGCGCCATCGATGGTCCGGACGGTGACGTTCGGCGGCCGCGATTGGTCACTCGCTTATTACGCCAAGACCTCCGCCGCCGCGCGGGCGAACCAGACCGCAGCGATCGTGGCGGCGATCGGCCTCGCGCTGACCGGCATCGTCTGCGGCCTGTTCGGCTATGTCGCCTACAACAATCTTCGGCTCAGCCGCGAGATCGAGGTGAGGATCGGGTTCGAGCGGCGGCTGACCGCTGTGATCGACGAGCTCAACCACCGGGTCAAGAACATCCTGGCCGTGATCCAGTCGATCGTCACGCGCACATTGCGCCATGGCTCGGACATCGATGCCGCGCGCGATCTCCTGATCGGCCGCATCCACGCCATGTCGAACGTGGTCACGCTGCTCAGCGAGAGCCAGTGGCAGGGCGTGAAGCTGAAGGGATTGTTCGAGGCCCGCGCGATCCCGCATGCCGAGCGCATCGCGATCTCCGGTCCCGATATCGCGGTCAGCGCGCGCGCTGCGCAGTCGCTGTCGCTGTTGTTCTTCGAGCTCGCTTCGCATTCCGACGAGGGCCTGTCCCTGGTCGGCAAGCACCCGCACATCGTCGCTAACTGGGAAGTCAACGGCAAGGATGCGGAGGCGATCTTTCATTTCCGCTGGGAGGAGTTCAACACCAGCGAAGCCACCCGCCGCCCCGATTCCGATTTCGGCCTGATCCTGCTCGACCGCGTTGCCCCCGAAGCGCTCGGCGGGACGGCGAAACGCTACTTCACCGACATCAGCTACGTCTACGAACTCACGGCGCCGATGGAAACCGTCATCGACATGAACGAGCGCGACCGCACGGAGAAGTTTTCCGCACCGGTGAGGCCGGCGCGCTGATTGCAGGCCGGTGGCGACCCTGCTTCCCCTCATGGTGAGGGGATAAGTAGGAGCGCGCCGTCGGAATAGATCCGTAGGTAAGTCGTGTAGGAGCGCAGCGTGCCCACCATTCACGGGTGGTGCAAGAGAAGGTGGGCGCGCGGAGCCGGTGATCGGGCGCGCGTTCGCGCGACCCGTTGGCTTCGCCCACCCTACGCATTGCTCTCGCCGTCATTGCCGGGCTTGACCCGGCAATCCATCATCCCTCAGAAAAATCTCTTTTCCGAGATGGATGCGCGGGTCAAGCCCGCGCATGACGATCAAGAGTTGGCGAGCATCAGCCGCCGTTGCCGCCGATCACGGCGCGCACGGTGTCATCAGGGCCGAAATCTTCCGCGCCTTCGACATAGAGCAATGCGCTCAATTTCGATCGCGCGCGGTTGACGCGGCTCTTGATGGTGCCGACGGCGCAGCCGCAGATCGCAGCCGCGTCCTCGTATGAGAAGCCGGACGCGCCGACCAGGATCAAAGCTTCACGCTGGTCTTGCGGCAGCTTGTCGAGTGCGGCGCGAAACTCCTCGAACTCCAGATGCGCATTCTGCGCAGGCTGGGTCTTCAGAGTCTTGGCATAGTTGCCCTCGGCGTCCTCCACCTCGCGCCGCCGCTTGCGATAGTCGGAGCGGAACAGGTTGCGCAGGATGGTGAACAGCCAGGCCGGCAGGTTCGAGCCGGGTTGGAACGAGTCGATGTTGGCGATTGCGCGCAACAAGGTCTCCTGCACCAGATCGTCGGCGCGGTCACCATTGCCGGAGAGCGAAATCGCGAACGCGCGTAGGCTTGGCACCGACGCCAAAATATCGTCGCGAAGTTGGTCGGTGAGAGGCATCAGTCCCTCCCGTCATTTTTTGCTGCTTGCTGCTCGTCAGTCTCTGCCAAATGCTTGGCGGCCTCCGCGGGATCATCGAGCTTGCGGATAAGCTCCGCAAAGCGGTCCGGCACGCCCTGTCGCACCACATCATCGTACATGGCGCGAAGCTGGTGGCCGATTCTCGATTGGATCTCAGCGTTGAGACCGCCCTGCTTCTTGGTTTCCTTCATGATCTGATCCACGTTTCCCCGAGAGGTTAAGTCCCTGTGTTCCAAGCAGTTTCCTCGAAATTCGGTCTTGGCCGCGTTTGCTGCCGGTCGTACGCTAATTCGAAGTTCGCCCGAAAGTTCCGAATGTCCGGAACTTTTTGTGGAACTTTATCGGCGCTCAAGCGTAGTCCGGGCGTAACGCTCAAGGGGAAGGCGGGTCGCCCCACCGGATGTGCCGGCCCGAGAGATATAAGGCGTTTCAGGCAATTGCCTCGAACACAAGGATGGAGTGGGAATGTCCCGATCGCAGCTCGTTGCCGAACACTTGCCATTGTTGCGGCGCTACGCCCGCGCGCTGACCGGAAACCAGGCGTCGGGCGACGCCTATGTCGCGGCCATGCTGGAGGCCCTGCTTCAGGACCCCGCGCTTCTAGATGAAACGCACGGTCCGCGTGCCGGCCTGTTCCGGCTGTTCACCCAGATCTGGAATTCGGTCTCGATCAACGACAACGCCGACGTAGCGACGTTGGCGCTGCCGCCGGAGCGCCGGCTTTCCAACATCACGCCGCTGCCGCGGCAGGCCTTCCTCCTGCTGTCGCTGGAGGGCTTCTCGGAAGAGGAGGTGGCCTACATCCTCAACATCGATATCGGCGAGACGCGCAAGCTCACGGATGCCGCCGGCCGTGAGATGGCCGCCGAGATCGCGACCGACGTCCTGATCATCGAGGACGAGACCTTCATCGCGATGGATCTGGAAAGCCTCGTGCGAAATCTCGGCCACAATGTCATCGGCGTCGCCCGCACCCATTCGGATGCGGTGGCGCTCGCCAAGAACAAGAAGCCCGGCCTGATCCTCGCCGACATCCAGCTCGCCGACGGTTCGTCGGGCCTGGACGCGGTGAATGAGCTATTGCGCGTGTTCGAGGTGCCGGTGGTGTTCATCACCGCCTATCCCGAACGCTTCCTGACCGGCGAACGCCCGGAGCCGGCGTTCCTGATCTCAAAGCCGTTCCAGCCCGCAATGGTCTCGGCCGTTGCGAGCCAGGCGCTGTTCTTCCAGCGCAATTCGCGCAACCGCGCGCCGCGCGCCGCCTCGGCGTGAACTGACTCTGGTTAGGTCGACTGATCCGGCGTGCCGCACGGCGCGCCGGATTTTTTTGCACCGAGACATCCGCCTTTCATGTGACCTCTGTGCTGGGCGAGGCTGTTCGCCTTGCCGGTTGCGCGTGACGAGTATTTGTTTCGAATGCAATCTCTTCAGGTTAACCCTGCTTAAGAGAGTTCGCGGCTTTCGATTCACCGACCTTTAGGCCGGCGCGCATATGGTTGCATGCGTTCAGCCACACAACCATCCCAGGAGACCAGCCGTGCGTAACCTTGTTTCCCGTTTCATTAAGGACGAGTCTGGCGCGACCGCCATCGAGTACGGTCTGATTGCCGCTCTTATTGCCGTCGTGATCATCGGCACCCTTCGAGTCATCGGCACCGATCTCAATACCAAGTTGGTAGCGGTGGACGACGGCCTGAAGTAAGCCGCCGGCTCTTTCTCAGAGGGTGTGCACGTGGACTAGTCCGGCCAAAGGCAACTTTGGCCGGGCTTCTATGAGGGAGTCATCAAATGCGTATTATGGCCTTGCTGGCGCTTGTCGTCTTTAGCGCCGGAGCCGCCCACGCTGATACAGAAATCGTTACCCGCACTCGCAGGGACAGCTTGGGATACACCACGACCACTTCGACTTCGAAGCATGGCACGTACACCATCACCACCGGCCGCAACAGCTTGGGTGAGACGGTCACCACTTCGCGTTGGCAATCGAATAGGCCCCGGAGCTTCCAGGAGCGGGCCATGGGGCACTGACCGCCGAAGGTGGGCAAGCCGGCCGGACCTCTCGAAAATCCCGACAAAAAAGTAGAGCGCGACCGGCATCACCACGGTCGCGCCCTACGTCGCCGGTCAATGGGGCAGGGGGAATAACCGGCTGCCAGAACGACGCGGGGCGCGAAAAAACGTTCCGAGATTCCGAAAATAATTTTGAACACGGTTAAGTGATCCGCAGACATACGAACGGGAGCTTTTCGTTCGAGTTGTGTTCGTGATCGCCATGGGGCGAGGGATGAATCGCCATGTCGCAGATATTGAAGGGAATTTTAGGTGCGCTCGCCGTTTCTTTGACCTTCGGCGCCGTGCAATTTGCCTCCGGGCATGATCTCATCGGGGGCCAGAGCCTCATCACCTCAACCAAGGCGGAACATGACGTCAACCGTACGGCGAAGGCCGACCGGGCGACAGTTCCGGCAGCCACCGGCAAAACCGAAACCATTTCGCTGAAGCTCGACAGCCTGGCCGAGACCTCGGTCGTGATCCGCGTTCCCGTCGTCAGGGACGAGGCGCGCAGCCGCCCCAAGCCGCCCGCGCTGATCAAATCCGGCGAGCGCAGGATGACGGTCGCCTGCGAGCCCGTGGTGAGCGTGCTGACCGAAGTAGCAAAGCGCCTGCAGCCCGGCCGCTGCGTCACCTAAGCTGATCGTTCTTCGTTCTCTCTCCATCCGTCATTCCGGGGCGATGCGAAGCATCGAGCCCGGAATCCATCTGTCCGCTCGCGCATGTGGCGCAATGGATTCCGGGCTCGCGCCAAGAGGCGCGCCCCGGAATGACAGCGGAGGAAAATTCGTGAGCAATTCCAACCTGATTTGCGCCGTCCAGCCCTCGCGCGAAAAACATTCCGCTTCCGCCGTCGGGCAAATCAGTGATTTAACTCCGCGCGTCTCACCCAGATGAGGGGCGGCTCGCGATCGTCACGAACGTTGCG
>NZ_JCAMOT010000018.1:0-166855 GCF_059512425.1 Bradyrhizobium sp. Leo78 | reverse complement strand
GAAAAAACCGCACGAAATTACTTCGCTGTCGTCGCTATCGCCGCAACTCTGCTCTGGCTAAGATAACTGTCCACGCGACCTAGAGGAGTATGTTCTCCGGGCGACGCTGCCGCGAATTACTGGGCCCTGAAATCCCCAGTTCCACTATGTCTGTCGGCGTGCAAAAGAGGTTCAAAAGAAAACCCCGCGACGGGGGCATCGCGGGGCTTCTTAGCCGGTAGGCGGCAGGGGGAGTGTTCCTACCGGCACTTCCTGATGCTTACTCAATTCGTGACGATCAGAAGTGTTCCTGCGGAGTGTTGTCACGGGTCTCAAGGCCGCGCGCGGCATGCCGCAACGGCCTGGTGTTCTGATCTCACCTTTTTACACAAGCGTTTGAGCCTGCATCGCATTCCTATGCCGCCGCGCGCATGTCGGAACCGAGGCGACGTACGCAGCGAGGGCAGATCCATGAAAAGCATCATTCTGGCCACGGCGATCGTGGCGGTGGCGGCAACGTCCGGACAGGCGTTCGCACGTTCGGACGCCTCAACGCCGCGGCAGGAAACGGCGGCCGATCAGCAGATGGCACCGCAAATGAGCGATGGCGACGCCCACCGCTATCATGGCGGGCCAAAATCCAACGACTAAGCGCTGGCGCGGTTCGGCATTCACGCCAGGAGAACGCGGAGGCGCTTGCCGTCACGCCTTGCGGTCCAGCAGCGCCTCGCGTTCGGCTTGGGTCTGGGCGTCGATGACGCTCTGGACATCGGCATTGATCTGATGCGGCGGCGCTTTTGCAGTCTCGTCGATGACGAGCTGAACCTTCGCCTGCGTCACCGCGGCAGGGACGGGGTAGATGACCATGACGGCAACCTCCTGCCCAAAAATCCCAGATCCGCATTTACGTTTTCTAAAGAGGTGCGGTTAATGGGGATGAATTCGGTTGTCCAAACGTCCGGGAACTCCGATCGCGAGCAGGGCGGGGCGTGTGTGGATCGCTGCGCAGCAAGATCAGGAAATGCTTGGCAAAGGCCGGTCCGGCGGCCTGTGGATTTGCTGCGGATAAGCTGGGGACGAGAGGAAGCGGATGGCGCCCGTGCGGCGCCGTGTTCCTAACGATCTCTTTCGGGGCAGCCGATAACGCTATTCAGTTAGGTTAAGGGCAGGATCGCGTTGCGATAACCGGAGGTTGCGCGTAGGGATCAGGTGCGGAACCCGAGCCATGATGATCCCTTCATTCCACAATGCAGACAGGCGAACTCACCGGCGCGTGATGCTGGTGGGGCTGTTGTTTTGTCTCGCCTTCGTCGCGATCAGCTTTTCGCTGCGGCCGCAGGCGGACGATGGACGCGTGCTGGTGAAAGCCGACCGCCTGGTGCGCACCGCGGGCGAACCGCACAAGGCGAATTAGCGCGGATCCTGTCCGGGCAATTTCTCGCTAGAGGAGCGGTGATACATCGCGATGGCGATGAACCCGCCATAGCCGATGATGTTGATCAGAATTTCCAGCCAGACCGGCATGGCGATTACCCCTTCTGCAGCACAGTACGCGCAGAGGTCGTGGTTTGTTCCTGCCCCCAATCCATGGGTGGTCCGGCCGAGTTGCATAGCTCGAAGGGAGGCGGCCCGTCCAAGCGCTGCCAGCGCCGCCCCGATAGGCCCGCGGGTTCCCGATGCAACCAATCGGGAATTTCTGCGTTGGAGCCGCGGATGAATCCCTAAGGAGGCGAGGATGAAAAAGGCTTTCGTAGTTTTGGCTACGGTCGCCGCGCTGGGGGCGACCACAATGAGCTCGCCGGCCGAGGCGTACTGGCGCGGCGGCGGCTGGGGCTGGCGGGGTGCAGGTCCGGGCCTGGCATTCGGTCTCGCCGCGGGCGCACTGATTGCGGGCGCTGCCGCAGCGTCCAGCCCCTACTACTACGGTTACGGCCCGGGCTACTACGGCGGATACTACGGACCGAGCTACTACAACTACCCGGCCTATTATGGCGGCTACGGGTATCGACGTTACTACGGCGGTGGTCCTTACGCCTACGGGGGCGGCCCTTATTATCGGCGCGCCTACTGGGATCCTTATTGGTAACAGAAAGCCCGGAGCGACGCGCCCCGGGCTTTTTGACTCCACTTGTGCTGCGAGCGCCTAATCGGTCTCGATCGGTGCCTGCTGATAGCCGTGCCAGGCGCTGCCAAGCGTGCTCTCGTAATACTCCTGGCGCTCGCGTTCGAACTTTTGCTGGGTCGCCTTGAAGCTGGCGATGCGAGCGGCGATCTCTTCGCGTTCACGTGCAAGCAGCTCTTCCTTCTCGGTCATGGCGTCTTCGGTCATGGCTTCGATCATGGCCCATCCCTGTAATCGTAATGTCATCGGGGGCGAATTCGCCTCCCCAATGGGGCGCCAATGGGGAGGAGCCGGTGCAGGATTGTGGTGAGATGATGGGCAGCGAAGGCGGTGGATAAGGCGCGTACGCTGCTTGTCGCTTCTCCGCGGCCCCGCTAGCCAAAAAGAGAAACTGGGGAGGCCGTTCATGGCAAAGATCGATCTGGATTCACTAAGCATCGAAGAACTCGCAAGCTTGCGCGAGTACGCGACCGACAAGCTGTTCGAGAAGGTCGCGGCGCGCCGCGCCGAACTCGAAGCGGAATTGGAGAAGCTTGCCCAATACGGCAAGCCGGTGAAGAAGTCCGATGCCGCGCCGGTTGCGAAGACGAAGAAGAGCGACGAGGTGAAGGAGCCGAACGAGGCGAAGGAGCCGGTCGCCAAAGCGGCGTGACAAACCAGGCGGTTGTGACAAAGGCGGCCTGAGAGCCGCATCCTAGGTGCGATCCCTCGGTCCGGTTGGCCGTGCTATAGTGCGCGCGGTCAACTCGGGTTTCTCACGTGATTACAAAAGATCTGCGCAGCGGTGTCGAGGCGCTCGGCAATTTGATCGCCGAGGCCTCCACCATCGTTCCCTTCACTGGTGCCGGCATTTCAACCGAGAGCGGGATTCCCGACTTCCGCTCGCCCGGCGGGCTGTGGACGCGCAACCGGCCAATTCCATTCGACGAATTCGTTGCAAGTGCCGACGCGCGCGACGAGGCCTGGCGCCGGCGCTTTGCGATGGAGCCGATCTTCATGGCGGCGAAGCCCGGGCGCGGGCATCGCGCGCTCGCCTCGCTCTATCGCGCGGGGAAGATTCCGTCGATCGTCACCCAGAACATCGACAACCTGCATCAGATGAGCGGCTTCAAATCGGATCATGTGGTCGAACTCCACGGCAACACGACCTATGCGCGCTGCATCGGTTGCGGCAGGGCGTACGAATTGCCGTGGGTCAAGCAGCGCTTTGACGAGAACGGCAGTGCGCCCGATTGCACCGACTGCGGCGATCCCATCAAGACCGCAACCATCTCGTTCGGCCAGGCGATGCCGGAGGATGCGATGCGACGGGCGACGGAACTTGCGCAGCACTGCGACTTGTTCCTTGCGATCGGGTCTTCGCTGGTGGTGTGGCCCGCGGCCGGATTTCCGATGATGGCCAAGAACTGCGGTGCCAGGCTTGTGATCATCAACAACGAGCCGACCGATCAGGACGACATTGCGGATCTCGTGATCCGTCACGACATCGGCGAGACGCTTGGGCCGTTCGTGGGCAATTGACGCTCAATTGATTCGCGGTCGTGCAAGTCTGTTCATAGTTCCCGCCAGATTCATTTTTTATCTATGCGATACAAGCGGGAGTGTTATCTTTTGATTCGAGATTCGCGTGCGTTGTTCATGAGCGGTCGTGCAACAACGCACCGATAAGGTACCGTCGCAGAGAGACGGATTGCAGATGATGTGCGGGGTCCGGGGTCATGGGGTCGGACGGATTTGAGTCCAAGAAGCTCGGCGGTCCACCATCAGGTGGCGCCGGGCAGGGTAGGCTTGTGCCGGGTGAATACTCGGAGAGAGCACCGCGTGATCCGGCGGCGGATGCGTTCTCCGGCTTGGGCGATGCCGCCAACCTCGTCGAGATTTCCGGCGTCATCAAATGGTTCGATGCCTCGAAAGGCTACGGCTTCGTCGTCCCAGACAATGGCTGGCCAGATGTGCTTCTGCACGTCACCGTGCTCAGGCGTGACGGCTATCAGACGGCCTACGAGGGCGCTCGCGTGGTGGTTGAATGCGTGCAGCGCGCGAAGGGCTATCAGGCGTTCCGCATCCTCTCGATGGATGAAACGACGGCGATCCATCCGGCGCAGATGCTGCCGCCCAGGACCCATGTCACAGTCACCCCGACGAGCGGACTCGAGCGGGCGCAAGTGAAGTGGTTCAACCGGCTGCGCGGCTTCGGCTTCCTGACCTGCGGTGAAGGGACGCCCGACATTTTCGTGCACATGGAAACGCTGCGCCGCTTCGGCATGACCGAGCTGCGCCCCGGCCAATATGTGCTGGTGCGGTTCGGGCCCGGCTCCAAGGGCATGATGGCCGCGGAAATCCACCCGGAGACCGGCCCGTCGGCGCTGTCGTCGCACTGATTTTCTGCGCAAGCTCTAACGGAAACGTGAGCCGGATGGCGCGTGGCATATCTTTGCCCTCTGGCCATCGGCGCGGTGCTCGGGTTAGGTTCCGCGCGATTTGATTTTGCCGTGAGTGCAGTTTCCATGACTTTCGATCGTGTCACCGGGCATCGCCTGCTCGTTGCCCTGTTTGCGTCGCTTGCCCTCCTGTGTGGTGTGATCGCGGGCCCTGCCGCAAGGGCTGCGACGGTCCAGCCGCTCGAGATCGTCACCAAGAATGGAGTGCACGTCTTCTCCGTCGAGCTCGCGACGACCGAGGAGGAGAAGACGACTGGGCTGATGTACCGGAAGGAGCTGCCCGACGGCAAAGGCATGCTGTTCGACTTCTCGCCGGAGCAACAGGTGTCGATGTGGATGAAGAACACCTATGTGTCGCTGGACATGATCTTCATCCGCGCCGACGGCCGCATCCTGCGGATCGCGGAGAATACCGAGCCGTTGTCGACCAAGATCATCTCGTCCGGCGGGCTCGCCAAGGGCGTGCTGGAGGTGGTCGCGGGCACGGCGCAGAAATACGGCATCAAGCCCGGTGACCGGGTGGCCCACCCGCTGTTTAATGGCAAATAGAGCATGATCCGGAAAAGTGGGCACCGGTTTTCCGGAAAGATCATGCTCAACAAAGAGATGCGATGGTGATCCGATCAGCCTGATCGGATCACCATCGCGCCTGGCGAGCGGCTTGCTGGCGCCCGCCTAACCGTGTATCGACATCGCCTGCGGATTGCTCGGGGTATAGCGCAGCCTGGTAGCGCGGCAGTTTTGGGTACTGCAGGTCGTTGGTTCGAATCCAGCTGCCCCGACCAAAATATTAGTGGAATCAAATATTTGAGCGACGTGCTGCGTCCCGCCCGCTGATTTGCTGTGCACTGTCGGGAGTCTCGGGGTCAGCCGGAGAGAGCTCGTCGAGGGGCTTCCATGAGCGCGCGATCTGGCGAGTGCGCTCCGTTTCCAATCTTTGCAACCGGAAGGTGAATGGCGTCGGACGAACGTCCGATGCGCGACTGCCCGACCCATGGAATAACGTCGTTCTGTAATGCGCATGGAATCGATGACGATCCACGCGGGAGGAGGCGGCTTACTCTTATGCCGTCGAATACGAACGATTGCTGCGTCAGTGGGTAGGGAGCAAGAAAATGCGCTCGGATATCGGCATTGCTATCGTTGGATTTGTCCTGACGTTGTCGGTCTCGGTAGAAGCACATGCATCGTGCACAGGGCCGAGGAGTATGAAGGGAATCTGGAAGGGTAACGACACAGGTACCTACTTTGTCGCGCAACACGGAAACACTGTTTGGTGGTTTGGACAGAGTAAAGAGCGGAACTTTGCCAACGTTTTTCGAGGCACGCTATGTGGCGACATCATTGACGGCGAATTTTCGGATGTTGCCGGTGGCTTCAATTTTGCCGGTCCGCTGCGTCTCCAAATTGTGAGAGGCTCGGTAACTCGATAGCTTCGTTCAAGAAGGTGAGCGGTGGATTTGGGGCGAGCCATTGGTCTTTCGCGTGTGATGATCAAAGCCTGATCCCTGCACGAGAATAGCGAAACGCTGAAATTGCTAGGGGGGCCACCCCGATTTCCCTCTACCGCTCGGAATAGGGCGTGCCATCCTTGTGCACGAACCGGCCGTCGGCGTTGGAGCTCATCATGTCGCGTCCGAGCAGATGGTGACGTCGGCTGGCGAGCGCGAGCCGACTTCGAGATAAACCGCCATTGCGCCCGACTTGTTGACGAGGTGATGGCCGTTGCCGGAGCCTTTCGGAAACGCTGCGCAATCGCCGGCGCGCAGCACCGTGTCGCCGCCATCTTCAATCAGCGTCAGTTCGCCTTCGAGCACATAGACGAATTCGTCTTCGTCCGAGTGCCAGTGGCGCTGGCTCGACCAGTTGCCCGGCGGCAGGTGCATGAGATTGACCCCGAAGTCGGTGAGGCCGCCGGCATTGCCCAATCGCTGCCGCACGCGTTCGGCACAGGCGGCGTCGAATGGCGGCGGGTAGCCGGAGCCCTTGCGTTTCGGGACAGTGGCGATGTCGATCTTGGGCATGAGGTCCTTTCCATGACACCCGAGGCCGCAATGCTTGCTCAACGCTGACACGTCAACCGCGCGAGATGTCCTGATCGGTAGATCAGGAAAAGATCACTGGTGTAGTGGAAATACTCGCCCGTGAAGTCCTTGGTTTTGAATCTGAGTTGAATCCTGTTGTTGCTGACGACCGTAGCGCGCTGCGGGCCATTCCCGGTGTCGATCGAAACCGGCGGACCGAGGGCAAGCGTCACGCTTTTTGACGACGGCGCCGATCCAGTCGGATCGAACAGGGAGCCGCTGCAGGTGAGAGAGGCAGGCTGAGCGGCGGCAGAAGCAATCATCGAGGCGAGGGCTGACAGAATTATCAGAGGCGTTCTGAACATTCATGGCTCCAAAGAAAAGAATACAGGAATCGCGGCGGGGCTTGCAGGGGCGCAGCATAGTAGGTGGCATCCGGCTTTGCCAGCAACGGTTGTGGTTGCCAAATCGCACGTCAAATCAGCGGATCCGATCATGCCGCCACCGTTAGGCTGCAGGAATTTTTGGGACGGGCGCTTGCGCTTGCACGCTGGTGGCGGCGAAGCACCGAGGGTGCAGCGCACTCCCTTTAGGTGCGGGACGCCTTAATCGTTTGACGTGAGGAACGGCAGAACCGGCACGTCGATGCCGATGGCCAATTCGAGCACCGCGCCGATCGCAGCGATTGCCGCGCACAATTCAAGCAGGACGAATGCGAACAGCGCGCTGAGCCCAATAAGTGCGTTCTTGCGGCCGTTCCACATGATATCACCTGCAATCCTGGCTCTCGGAAAGAAAGCTCGATTTAGCCCCGGTCGGGTCATAAGCCGGAAACCTGGTACGGTAAACTCGCTTACCATCGCGGCCACCAAGCTCAAGACGAGCCTGATCTTAACCTAACCGATCAACCTTAACGTCCGTGGAGCGGGGCCGCGAGGTGCTCTTGCTGCCGCTTCAGCATCCGCGGCAGATTGATCCAATCATCTTGTCGACTTTGGCGTCCTCGCGATCGAGCGAGGGATCGGTGCCAAGCAGCGGGCCTTTCTGGGGACCGTTGGCGATGCCTTCGGAGGAAAGTGCGGTTCCGAGCGAGTTGGTGCCGGGCGTGGTGGGGCTGGTTCCAAAAGCACCGCCGGTCACCGGCAGGCCCCCGCTCGTGGGCAGGCCGCTGCTCATGGGCATGCCTCCGTGCATTCCCATGGTCCCCATGCCGTGCCCCATGCCGCCTCCGCCGCCGCGCGCGAATGCAGCGGTGGTCGAAAGGCCGACGGTGAGGGCGAGGCAGAGCAGGGATAGTTTCTTCATGGCGAGACTCCTGTCTTCGCGAGACGGCTGGGCCAGCCCGTCCGGCCGGCGCCAGTAGAAGTGAAGTAGGTGTTGTGGTGCCGCGCGAATGCGGTCTCGCTCATCAAATCCTTTGGCGCGAACCATCCCGCCGGATCGCGGCCGTGAGAGCGACGGCAATGCCGTTCGTCATTCTCAACGATTTGTAATCAAGGCCTGGCTGTGAGCGGCGATAGCCGCTTCCTCATCGGTCGGGACTACCAGGGTTGCAACACTCGCCGTCTTCGCACCGATCCTGAGTTCATTGGCGCTGTTGGCGCGATCATCGATCTCCACGCCGAGCCAGCCAAGGCCGGCGCAGATCCGCTTCCGCACCTCGGGGCTGTTCTCGCCGATCCCGGCGGTGAAGACGATCGCATCCAGGCCGCCCAGGCTGTGGGTCATCGCGGCGATTGCCGCCCCCGCGCGGAAGGCGAACAGTTCGAGCGCCTCGGCGGCACGCGGATCGTCGCTCGTGGTGAGCACGCGCACGTCGGCGCTGATCCCGGACACGCCGAGCAGTCCGGACTCGTAATAGAGCACGTGCTCGATCTCGTCGGCCGAGAGCCCGCGCTGCTGCTGCAGGTAGAGGGGCAGGCCGGGATCGATCGCCCCGCAGCGCGTGCCCATCATCAGCCCGTCCAGCGTCGTGAAGCTCATCGTCGTGTCGATGCTGCGCCCGTCGCGCATCGCGCACAGGCTGGCGCCGCTGCCGAGATGGGCTGTCACGATCCGCCCCGTCGCCAGATCCGGCGCGATTTCGCGTAAGCGGCTGGCGATGAACTCGTAGGAGAGCCCGTGAAAGCCGTAGCGGCGCACGCCTTCCTGTTCGAAATGCCGCGGCAGCGCAAAGCGGCTCATGGGCGGCGCGACGCTGTGGTGAAAGGCGGTATCGAAGCAGGCGACCTGTGGCAGGTCCGGCCGCAGCTTCTGCATCGCCTCGATCGGCGCCAGACAGACCGGCTGGTGCAAGGGCGCGAGCGGGGTGAGCTCGCGCAGCGCCTGCAGGATGGCCGGCGTCACCTGCACCGGTTCAAAGAATTTCAGGCCGCCATGAACGACGCGGTGACCGACCGCGACGAGAGTTCCACCGGCGAGGAATTCATCGATCCAGTGCAACAGATCCGAGAAGAAGCGCTCGTCGTCCGCTTCCGCCGCGGCGTGCCGCTCGAACAGCACGTTGCCGTGGAGGTCCTTCACGACCATCTGCGGCTGATGCTGATGATGGTCGAGCATGCCCTTGCACAGCAGCGCGGGATGGCCTGAGCCGCCGCTCGCAAACAGCGCCAGCTTGATCGTGGACGATCCCGCATTGAGCACGAGGAGGGCGTTCGGCATCTTCTTCAGCCTCAACGCTTGTGATCGGGCATCAGTCGCCGGCGTTCGCGGCCGTGCCGTACGGCCAGGACCAGTCGCGGATATCGGGCATGTCCTCGCCGTGCTCGCGGACATATTTGCCGTGCTCGATCAGCCGGTCAAGGCAATGCTGCTTCACGGCCGCTGCGGAGGCCGCAAGTCCCGGCACGCGGTTGATGACCTCGATCGCCAGGTGGAAGCGGTCGAGCTCGTTGAGCACGACCATGTCGAACGGCGTCGTCGTCGTTCCCTCTTCCTTGAAGCCGCGCACATGGATGCCGGAGTGGTTGGTGCGCGCATAGGTGAGGCGGTGGATCAGATAGGGATAGCCGTGATAGGCGAAGATCACCGGCTTGTCGCGGGTGAACAGGGTGTCGAAGTCGCGGTCGGTGAGGCCATGCGGATGCTGCTCGCGCGGCTGCAGGGCCATGAGGTCGACGACGTTGACGACCCTGATCTTGAGCTTGGGGGTCTGCTTCCGGAGAATGTCGACAGCGGCGAGTGTCTCCAGCGTCGGCACGTCGCCGGCGCAGGCCATCACCACGTCGACGTCGTCATCCGGTGTTTCCGTTCCGGCCCATGGCCACGCGCTGATTCCGGCCTCGCAATGAACTGCGGCCTCCTTGATCGTCAGCCATTGCGGCGCTGGTTGCTTGCCGGCCACGATGACGTTGATCCGGTCGTAGGTGCGCAGGCAATGGTCGGTGATCCATAGCAGCGAGTTGGAATCCGGCGGGAAGTAGACGCGGACGATGTCCGCCTTCTTGTTGGCAACGAGATCGACGAAGCCCGGATCCTGGTGGCTGAAGCCGTTGTGATCCTGCCGCCAGACATGTGAGGTGAGCAGATAGTTCAGCGAGGCGATCGGGCGCCGCCAGGGCAGGCCGCGGGAGACCTTCAGCCATTTGGCGTGCTGATTGAACATGGAATCCACGATGTGGATGAAAGCCTCGTAGCAGGAGAACAATCCGTGTCGCCCGGTGAGCAGATAACCCTCGAGCCATCCCTGACAGAGATGCTCGCTCAAGACCTCCATCACCCGGCCGTCCCGGGACAAATGGACGTCGTAGGGCTCGATCTCCTCCATCCAGACGCGATCGGTCGCTTCGAACACGGCGTCGAGCCGGTTGGAGGCGGTCTCGTCCGGACCCATGATGCGGAAATTGCGCGTGCTTTCGTTGCGCTTCATGACGTCGCGCAGGAATTTGCCCATTGTGCGCGTTGCTTCATCGATCACGCCCCCGGGCGTCGTGATCTCGATCGCGTAGTTGCGATAGTCGGGCAATTCCAGTTCGCGCCTGAGCGTGCCGCCATTGGCATGCGGATTGGCGCCCATCCGCCGCGCGCCGTTCGGCGCCAGTTTCTGCAATTCCGGAACCAGCCTGCCTTGCTCGTCGAACAGCGTTTCCGGCTGGTAGCCGCGCATCCATCGCTCCAGTATCGCGAGATGGCCTGGATTGCTGCGGACTTCGGCAATCGGCACCTGGTGCGCGCGCCAGAACCCTTCCACCCTGAGGCCGTCGACTTCCTTGGGTCCGGTCCAGCCCTTTGGGCTGCGCAGCACGATCATCGGCCATCGTGGCCGCTCTTGTGATGGCGATGCGCCTCGCGCGGCCTGCTGGATGGCGCGGATGCGATCGGTCGCCGCATCCAGCGTGGCAGCCATCTGCCGGTGCATTGTCGCGGGATCGTCGCCCTCGACGAACATCGGCTCATGGCCGAAGCCCAGGAACAGATGGCGGATTTCCTCGTCGTTCATCCGCCCGAGCACGGTCGGGTTGGCGATCTTGTAGCCGTTCAGATGCAGGATCGGGAGCACCGCGCCGTCGCGTGCAGGGTTGAGAAACTTGTTCGAATGCCAAGAGGCGGCGAGCGGGCCGGTCTCGGCTTCGCCGTCGCCGATGACGCAGGCAACCAGGAGATCGGGATTGTCGAATGCCGCACCATAGGCATGAGCGAGTGCATAGCCGAGTTCGCCGCCTTCATGGATCGAGCCAGGTGTCTCCGGCGCGGCGTGGCTCGGGATGCCTCCGGGAAAAGAGAACTGCCGAAACAGCTTGCGCAGGCCGTCGATGTCGCGCGTGATGCTGGGATAGATCTCGGTGTAGCTGCCTTCGAGATAGGTATTGGCGACCATGCCGGGGCCGCCATGACCGGGGCCGCAGATATAGATGACGTCGAGATCGCGGTGTTTGATCACGCGATTGAGATGGGCATAGACGAAATTCAAACCGGGCGTCGTGCCCCAATGGCCGAGCAGGCGCGGCTTGATATGTTCCTTGCGAAGCGGCTCACGGAGCAGGGGATTGTCGAGCAGATAGATCTGGCCGACCGAGAGGTAGTTGGCGGCGCGCCAGTACCGATCAAGCAGATCGAGTTCGGCGCTATCGGGAACGGCGGACGGGCTGCTTGCATCTTGCATTGAACGCCTCGTTGTTTCCTGGCGACGATTGCCAATCGTGACGGCTTTTGCTGGACGCGCTACTGTCTATTTCTGCGCGGCACGGGTGTTGAGCCAAATCAACCGCATCCAGCCATCATCAATCTGGCGCCATGCGCATGCGCCAGCGGCGCCATCTGTTCGACGACAACGAGCGCGGATCGGCGCCGTTCCGGCGCACGAAATGTCAAATTATAGCGGCGGCGTTTGACAAAACTGCGATGCCGCGCTTTTGAGCAGACGTGCGCCCCAAGCCCGGTAGGATGCGTCGGCGCTACCGGCTGGAGATCAGTTTCAGCGGAGGCTGGAGGGTCGCTTCGAGTTCCACCCGCAGGCGCTGGACTCGGGGATCGCTCGATCGCTCGGCGCAGACCGTGTACTGATGGACGGATTGAGCCAGCGCCCGCCGCTCTGCCGCGGTCTTCGACACCGAGGCGAGCTTGAGCACGATGGCGCCCAGGTTCACCAGCATTTCGTCGAGCGTCCGGTCGATCTTGTCGAGCTCGTTCGTCATCCGCACTCCTTGCACGTCAATGAAGGCTGGTGAATGACGTTCCTGTGGCAACATCGGTAAGGCTAACCATTGGTAAAAGGCCCGCCGTGTGTGTCCGTAGCCCGGGTTGCGCTGCGCTCCACCCGGACTACGAGATTTCTGCTGACGTTGCAGGGATCGGCGTACTGATCCAGAATTTCATCGAGGAAACCCGAGAGGACAGACCATGGCGCGCAAACTGATCGACATCTCCGTCCCCCTGCAGAACGACGTGCCGGCCGATCCGCCGGGCAACCATCCGACCATCCAGTATATCGACCACCAGCAGGGCCTGCCGCGGATGCTGGAATTCTTCCAGGGGTTACGAGCGGAAGATCTACCGGACGGGCAGGGCTGGGCGGTCGAGCAGGTCAATCTCTCCACCCATAACGGCACGCATCTGGATGCGCCCTGGCACTTCCATCCCACGATGAACCGCGGCGAGCGCTCCTGGACCATCGACGAAGTGCCGCTGGAATGGTGTTTCCAGCCGGCCGTCAAGCTCGACTTCCGGCATCTACCGGACGGCTATGTCGCGAGCGCCAAGGATGTCGAGGAGGAGCTCATCCGCATCGGCCATACGCTCAAGCCGCTCGAGATCGTCGTCGTCAACACCAGCGCCGGCGCGAAATTCGGCCGGCCGGATTATGTCGTCTCCGGCTGCGGCATGGGCTATGAGGCGACGATGTATCTGTTGGAGCGCGGCGTGCGGCTGACCGGCACCGACGGCTGGAGCTGGGATGCGCCGTTCGTCTACACCGCGAAGAAATATGCCGAGACGAGGGATGCCAGCCTGATCTGGGAAGGCCACAAGGCCGGCCGCCACATCGGCTATTGCCACCTCGAGAAGCTGCACAATCTCGAACTGTTGCCCTCGACCGGCTTCATGGTGTCGTGCTTCCCGGTGAAGATCGAGCGCGCTTCCGCTGGCTGGACGCGGGCGGTCGCGATGCTCGAGAGCTGAGCCGCGAGAGCTCTCTTGCCAAAAGAAAATCAGGTGCGCCGTTTCCGACGCACCTGATTTTTCCTTTGATCTAGTGCAGTAGCGTCGGGCTAACGCTACTACCTGCAGACGCGAACGCCGCGCGGGGTCCACCAGCAGCGCGGGCCACCATAGCCGCCGTAGTAGCCGTAGCCGCGGGGATACCAGCCACGGCGATAACCGCCGCGATAACCCCATCCGCCGCGACCGCGACCCCAACCGCCGCGTCCGCGATACTGCGCCTGCGCCGACGAGGTGGTCGCGCCGACCAGAATCGCCGAGGTGCTGGCGACATAGACGAACAGCAATGCCACCGCGGCAAGGCAGCGCGTCAGGAAATTGTAGCGTTTAACCATTCAGTAATCTCCCGGTCACTTCCAGACATCCAAACAATCCGAACTGTCTTGCTTAGACGTTTGAGACAGCCACTAGTTCAGATGCACTAAGACAAAATTTTGTCGAACGTTCTTGCGCTTCGCAAAAACTCTATTGGGCGTGTCGGGGGAGGTCAAGTTATAGTCCCGATTGCAGAAATGCATCGTTTGTCTTGCCGTTCATCCGTCGTTCATCTTGTTCATCTTCCTCGTATCCAATGATTTGTGCGCCGCCGAACCATGGCGAAAAAGATTTCGACAAAATCCCGCAGAGAACTTGATGTCGACACGATCGCGTATCCTAAGCCACGCGATGATTCCCGCCTGACGAGTCCCCATGCCCAAGCAGCACACCTACGTCCTCGGCCTCAACACCTACGATCATGACGTCAGCGCCTGCCTGTTGCGCGACGGCGCGATCGCCTTTGCGATCGCCAAGGAGCGGATCACGCGCGAGAAGCACGCGTCCGGATTCTACAAGGAGGCGATCGACTATTGCCTCAAGGCCGAGGGCATCACGCTCGATGATGTCGATCTGGTCGTCAGCAATTGCTACATCCTGCCGGTGCCGGAGTTGGAAGAGCGGCTGATCTATCAGGACATGGCCGGCTTTCTTCCGTATCCCGAGCGGCAGGAAGCGTCGAAACATCCGCTGTTTCGTTCGACCTCGGGCAAGGTGGTATCGCTCTCCCACCATCTGGCGCATGCCTACAGCGCATTTGCGGTGTCGCCGTTCGATGAGGGTGTGGTGATGGTGGTCGACGGCGTCGGCAACTATCAGTCCGACGTCATGGAGCAGTATCCGAATGCGGATGCGGCGTCGCCGCTGGCGCGCGAATCCGAAAGCTACTACCGGTTCGAGGGCGAGAAGCTGGAGTGCCTGAAGAAGGTCTTCATGGAGCCTTCGCGCGGCATGCTCAGCGACGAGTTCTACAATATGCCGGGCCTCGGCGCGCTCTATAGCCGTGTCTCGTCCTACGTGTTCGGCGACTGGAACAAGTGCGGCGAATTGATGGGCCTTGCACCCTACGGCCGTCGCGAGCAGGTCAAGCATCTCCTCGACATGAGCGACGGCAAGTTGCGCGTGCCGCCATGGACCAGCGAATTCAATCAACCCTATCTGCTCGACAGCGGCAGTTGGGACAAGAGCCCGGCGATGCGTCACTGGGAGGACATCGCCTGGCGCGTGCAGGACGACACCGAGAACGTGCTGCTCGCCCGCGCGCGCTGGCTGCGCGAGACCACGGGCGCCAACAACCTCTGCATCGCCGGCGGCGTCGCGCTGAATTGCGTGGCCAACGGACGGATTGCGCGGGAAGCCGGCTTCGAGAATGTCTGGATCCAGCCGGCGGCGGGCGACGACGGCACCGCGATCGGCTGCGCTTATTACGGCTGGCTCGAGATCCTGAAACAGCGGCGCAACTTCGTGATGGAGCACGCATTCGTCGGCAGGCCCTATAGCGAGGCGGAGGTCGCGGCCGCGTTGCAGAAGTTCCTGGTGCGTGTGCAGGTGGACGCCAGGCGCAGCGACGATATCTGCCGCGATACCGCCAAGCTGCTCGCCGACCAGCGCGTGATCGGCTGGTTCCAGGGGCCGTCCGAGTTCGGGCCGCGCGCGCTCGGCAATCGCAGCCTGATTGCCGATCCGCGCCGGGCAGAGATGAAGGACATCCTCAACAGCCGCGTCAAACACCGGCAGGCGTTCCGCCCGTTTGCGCCGCTGGTGCTGGCCGAGCGGATGACGGAGATCTTCGAAGGTGAGGAGGATTCGCCGTTCATGCTGATCGCCAAGCCGGTCCGTCCCGAGTGGCGCGACAAGATTCCGGCCATCGTCCATGTCGACGGCTCGGCGCGCGTGCAGACTGTGCGCGAGGCGACCAATCCGAGGCTCTACCGGCTCCTGAAGGAGTTCGAGGCGCTGACCGGGGTGCCGGTGCTGATCAACACCTCCTTCAACGTCAAGGGCGAGCCGATCATCGAGACGCCGGAGGACGCCGTGAACTGCTTCCTCGCCACAGGGATCGACAACCTGATCCTGCACGACACGATCGTGTCGAAGGGCCGGATGCACAAGGTCGTCGCGCCGCTGGTCAGGACCTATGGCGATGTCGCCAGCATCGTCGCCTCGACTGCCCCGCCGCCGAGTTGAGATTACCTCGCCCCGCTTGCGGGGAGAGGTCGGATCGCATCGTAAGATGCGATCCGGGTGAGGGGGGGTCTCCGCGAGTCAGACTCTCACCGTTTTTGCGGAAGCAGCCCCTCACCCCAACCCTCTCAGGGCGAGCTCTGCTCGTCCCGGCCCCGTGAAGAACGGGGGAGAGGCGGAAGATGGCGCTACGTCGCCTTCGCCGGGGTCGGTGGCGTCTTCGGCAGCGGCTTGTCCTGCCGTTTCGACCAGGAGATGTAGTAGGCCACGATCGTCATGATCGCGATGCCGGTGACGCTGACGAAGATCTGCGCGAGCAGCGAGCCAGAGCTCATCGACAGCTCGAAGTGCCCGACAAAGGACAGGAACACGCCGACACAGAACACCGCGAGCGACTGCTGGCCACAGACGATCAGCGGATCGAACACCTTCCATTCCAGTGCCGCCCAATCCTTCGGGATGAAGCGGATCACGAGGATGACGATGACCGCGAAGTGGATGAAGCGGTAAGGCGCGAGGTTGGTCTTGTCGTTCGGGTTGAAGGCCGAATAGAGCCAGTCCGGGAACATGGCGCCGAAATCCGGGAAGCGGCCGGCCATGGTCATGATCAGCGCGAAGATCATATAGGCGACGCAGAACCAGAGCGTGTAGGGCGAGTTGATGATGTTGGCATTCTGCCGCGCGCCGCCGAGTGCGCACCAGGCGCCGAACACGAACAGAACCTGCCAGGCGAACGGGTTGAAGTACCAGACGCCGGCCGGATAGGCCGGCAGGTTCCACCCCACCTGGCGCGACACCAGCCACAGCGCGATCGAGGCGAGCATGGTCAGGTTCGGTTGCCGCAGCATGAACCAGAGCACCGGCGGGAACAGGCCCATCAGCACGATGTAGAGCGGCAGCACGTCGAGGTTGACCGGCTTGAATTTGAGGAACAGGCCCTGGCGCAGGGTCTCGGTCGCGTTGTCGACGAGGCCGGCGACGTTGAATTCGTTGATAAGGTTTGAATCGCCGAAGCGCAACGCCAGGTAGCTGATTGCGGCGATGTAGATCACAAACAGGATGATGTGGGCGACGTAGAGCTGCCAGACGCGCTTGGTCAGCCGGGTCGCGCCGACGACGAAGCCGCGCTCCAGCATCATCCGGGCGTAGACGAAGGAGGCGGTATAGCCGGAGATGAAGACGAACAGGTCGGCGGCGTCGCTGAAACCGTAATTCCGCGTGGTGATCCAATTCACCACATTGTCGGGGATATGATCGAGATAAATCGCCCAGTTCGCGACCCCGCGAAACAGGTCGAGCCGGAGATCGCGTCCCTTTTCGGGCAGGGTGGCGTTGATTTTCATGGGTCCCGCTTCGAAGTGATGCTTTCGAGAAGGCCGCGCCGCGAGACATTCGAGCCCATCCGCGGCCAGATTGTCACAGCGCGGTAGAATGGCTATACCGGACGGAAAGGTAACATCCGGGTTCAGGAATCACCCATCACATCCGTGAAAGGTGTCTGTATACTATCCCGGGCGTTCCCTCCACACGCTCCATGTCGCACAATCCCCGAAGGTTCGACGATCCATGACGACAGCTCGCATTTTTAAGCCCGCCAAAAACGCGATGCAATCGGGGCGTGCCAAGACCAGGGAATGGCAGCTCGATTACGAGCCGGAACAGCCGCGGATGGTTGAACCCCTGATGGGCTGGACCTCGTCCGGCGACATGAAGCAGCAGCTCACGCTGCGCTTCCAGACCAAGGAAGAGGCGATCGCCTATTGCGAACGCAAGGGCATCCCCTACCAGGTGCTCGAGCCGAAGGAATCGCTCCACCGGCAGATCGCCTATGCCGACAATTTCTCGTTCCGCCGCGGCGAGCCCTGGACGCACTAACTAACCAGCAGCATGTAAGCGTGCTCTCAGGGCGCCCGTAGCAGCGAATATTTGCCGACGATGCGGCCGACCCGCTTCCTCGTGCCGAACAGCATGATCCCGAGATATTCGATGCTATCCGGCGCAAGGCCGCTCATCATGCGCCGGAATTCGCCGTAGTCGTTGGTCTCTTGTCCCTGCACGGGGAAGTCGACGATCTCAATTCCCGCCTCGGCTGCCTTCTGCCGGATTCGCGGCAAATCCTCCTTCGGCGCGCCCAGCACGGGAATTCCGATCGGGATCAGTCCCGCATGGGGATTGCCCGCGGCATCGATCAGCGCATCGCCGACGAGGTGAGGGTGGCGGGCGCCCATCGTCAGGGCCATCACGGCGGCGGCGTTGGCGGCCTTGCCAAGGGGCAACCCCGCATCGATCACCGCCACGCAGCGTTGCAGCTCGGACGCGCCTTCCTCGGCATTGCGATCGGCAGGATGCGACATCATCAACCCCCGCTGTACAAGTAACTTGTACACAAGTAACATGCGTGCGTGAAAAACGTCAACCCAGAACGCCCCGGCGGCTATAAGGGAACGATGGACAAGATCGAGGACTGCATCAGCTTCCTGCTCGGAAAGGCGCAGCAGCGGGTGACACGGCGCGCCAAGGAATTGCTGGCCGAGCACGATGTGACGCCGGTGCAGTACGCCGCGCTATGCGTGCTCTGGGAAGAGGACGCGCAGACGGCGGCTGAGCTCGGCGCGCGCCTTGTGATCGACAGCGCGACCATGACCGGCGTCATAGACCGGCTCGAGCGCTCGGGTCTGATCAGGCGCCACGCCGATGAGAGCGACCGGCGCATCTACCATCTCTACCTGACGGAGCGCGGGCGGGCGCTGCGAGCCCCGCTGGATTCCGCGATGGAAAAGCTCAATGCCGAAGTCGCAGAACTCCTCGGCAAGGATTGGCCGCGCTTCCACCGCATGCTGCGCAAGGTTGGTACGTCTGGCTAGGGAAGCGGGAGCGGCAGCGGTGCGTCCTTGGAGACGCCGAGCACCGGAAAGCTCCTGATGGTGCGCACCTCAGCCATCGCCGAGAACTGCAGGAGCTGCTGGTGCATGCCCTGAACACCGGTTGCCACGCATTTGAGCAGGAAGTCTGCCTCGCCTGAAATGCGCCAGCATTGCTGCACCAGCGGCAGACGGGCGATCGACGCCTCGAACGCCTCCAACGTGGCCTGGTTCTGGCTGGTCAACTGTATCAGGACAAAGGACACCACCTCGTAACCGAGCGTCCGCTCGTCAAGGCTCGCACGGACGTCCCTGATCACGCCGCGGCTACGCAGCACACGGACGCGGCGCAGGCAGGCCGGCGCGGAGATGCCAACCCGCTGCGCCAGATCGTTGTAGCGCAGCCGGCCGTCCTGCTGAAGCTCGGACAAAATCTTCCGGTCGATCTCGTCGAGCTCGGCGCGCTCCGTCATGAATGCCTCGTGCGTTGACGAACGAATTATCCTGCGGCGACACGCCGGGTTGCCCTACGGCTGACGCGGGCAGGGGGAGTGGCCGCCTGCGGCGCAATGCCCGACAGCACCAGCTTTTCATGGGTGGCGATGATGGCTTCCTTCGAGAGCCGGCCGCCGGGACGATACCAGGTGCAGGGCCCGGTCAGCATCGCCAGGATCGCAAAGGTCGCGACCTGCACATCCACCAATTCGAAGACGCCCTGCGCAACACCTTCCTCGAGGATGTCGGCAAGGCGCCGCTCATAAGCCTCGCGCAAGGCGATCACCGCCGCATAATTCTTCGGCTCCAGGCTGCGCAGCTCGGAATTGGCGATGTAGACCTCGCGCTTGCGCGTCATGTGATAGCTGACGTGGAAGGCAACGAAGGCGCGGATTTTTTCCTCCGGACCGCTCTTGCCGTCGAGCGCAAGATCGAGCTGGCGCAGCAGCTCGTTGATATGGTGCTGCACCAGGTCGAACAGCAATTCCTGTTTGGTGCTGATGTGGTTGTAGAGCGAGCCCGCTTGGATGCCGACCTCGGCGGCGAGCTGGCGCAGGCTCATGGCCTCATAGCCATGCTCGAAGATCAGGCGCGTTCCGGCTTTGCGGATCGCCTCCAGCGTCGTTGGACCGTGTGAGCCGATCGTGCGCGCCATCGGGACCCTCGCGGGAGCGTTAGAAAGAGCGGGAAACTAGCGAACGATCGTATGTTTATAGTCGGAAAATCAAGCGAAATCAATGTGCTATAACCTTGGTAATCGCTCAATGTCGAGCCTCTTGAGAGGATGATAAAAAAACGTATGATCGTTTCGATATAGGATCCATAGCGACGGGAGGAATCATGGCGTCGAAACCGGCGGCGGTGGTCAATTTCGCAAGGCGGGAATCATCCGGCTTGAGTGGCGGGCCCTATCGCGCGATGAGCCGCGATATTCTAGTTTGAAGATTGTCGAAACACGCGGCAGAAAAGCGCAACATGCAGCTTCATTCCACGATCGATCCTAAATCCCAGGAATTTTCCGGCAATGCCGAGGTGATGCGCGGCCTGGTGGCCGAGCTCCGCGACAAGCTGAGCCAGGTTGCGGGCGGCGGGGGCGAGGCGTCCCGTATCAGGCATACCTCGCGCGGCAAGATGCTGGCGCGCGACCGCGTCGACCTCCTGGTCGATCCCGGCACCGCATTCCTGGAATTGTCGCCGCTCGCGGCCAATGGCCTCTATGGCGGCGACGTGCATTCGGCGAGCGTGATCACCGGGGTGGGACGCATCTCGGGCCGCGAATGCATCATCGTCGCCAATGATGCCACCATCAAGGGCGGCACCTATTATCCGATGACGGTGAAGAAGCACCTGCGCGCCCAGGATATCGCGCGGCAGAACAATCTGCCCTGCGTCTACCTGGTCGATTCGGGCGGCGCCTTCCTGCCGATGCAGGACGAGATCTTCCCGGACGAGCGCCACTTCGGCCGCATCTTCTACAACCAGGCGCAGATGTCGGCCGCGGGCATCCCACAGATCGCGATCGTGATGGGCTCCTGCACCGCCGGCGGCGCCTATGTGCCGGCGATGTCGGACGAGAGCATCATCGTACGCAATCAGGGGACGATCTTTCTCGGCGGCCCGCCATTGGTGAAGGCCGCGACCGGCGAGGTCGTCACCGCGGAAGAACTCGGCGGTGCCGACGTGCATTCGCGGCAGTCCGGCGTCACCGACCACTACGCGCAGAATGATGCGCATGCGATCGGCATTGCCCGGCGCATCGTCGCCACATTGAAGCCGTCGGCGCGCGCCACGCTCAACATGCGCGAGCCGCGAGAGCCTTTGTATCCGGCCGAGGAGATCTATGGCGTGGTCTCCTCCGACGGCCGCAAGCCGTTCGACGTCCACGACATCATCGCGCGGATCGTCGATGGCTCCGAATTCGACGAGTTCAAGCGGCTTTATGGCACCACGCTGATCTGCGGCTTTGCCCATATCTGGGGCTTTCCGGTCGGCATCATCGCCAACAACGGCATCCTGTTCAGCGAAAGCTCGCTGAAGGGCGCGCATTTCATCGAACTGTGCTGCCAGCGCGGCATCCCGCTGGTGTTCCTGCAGAACATCACCGGCTTCATGGTCGGCAAGAAATACGAGGCCGGCGGCATCGCGCGCGACGGTGCCAAGCTCGTCACTGCGGTGGCGACCGCCGGCGTGCCGAAATTCACCGTCGTGATCGGCGGCTCCTATGGCGCCGGCAATTACGGCATGTGCGGCCGCGCCTACAGCCCGCGCTTCCTCTGGCTGTGGCCGAATGCGCGCATCTCCGTGATGGGCGGCGAGCAGGCCTCGATGGTGCTGAGCCAGGTCCGGCGCGACAATATCGAAGCCAAGGGCGACACCTGGTCGGCAGAGGAAGAGGATAAATTCCGTGCGCCCATCCGCGCGCAATATGAGAGCCAGGGCAATCCCTATTACGCCACCGCGCGGCTCTGGGACGACGGCGTGATCGATCCCGCCGACACGCGCCTTGTGCTCGGCCTCGGGCTATCGGCCGCCGCCAATGCGCCGATCGAGCCGACGAAGTTCGGCCTGTTCAGGATGTGACGATGGACCGCTCAAAGCTCTACCGGCGTTTTCGCACCCTGCTGATCGCCAACCGCGGCGAGATCGCTTGCCGCGTGATCCGCACCGCCAAGGCCATGGGCCTGCGCACCGTCGCGGTTTATTCCGAGGCCGACCGCGATGCCCTGCATGTCGCGTTCGCCGACGAGGCCGTGCTGCTGGGCCCGGCCCGGGCGCGCGACAGCTATCTCAACATCCAGCGCGTGATCGAAGCGGCGCGCGAGACCGGGGCCGAGGCTGTTCATCCCGGCTACGGCTTCTTGTCCGAGAACGCGGAATTCGCACAAGCCTGCTTCGAGGCAGGGTTGGTGTTCGTCGGCCCGACGGCCGAGATGATGAACGCGATGGGCTCGAAATCCGGCTCCAAGGCGCTGATGGAGAAGGCTGATGTGCCGCTGGTGCCCGGCTATCACGGCGAGGCGCAGGACGAGGCCACTCTGGCGAATGCCGCGGAGCGTATCGGTTTCCCGGTGCTGGTGAAGGCCTCGGCCGGCGGCGGCGGCCGCGGTATGCGGGTGGTCAATTCAGCAGCCGAGCTGTCGGCTGCAATCATCAGCGCCAAGCGCGAGGCCAAGGCGGCATTCGGCGACGACCGCATGCTGATCGAGAAATACGTCCAGAACCCGCGCCATATCGAGGTGCAGATCATCGGCGACAGCCATGGCAATCTGCTCTCGCTATGGGAGCGCGAATGCACACTGCAGCGCCGGCACCAGAAGGTGATCGAGGAAGCGCCGTCGCCGACGCTGAATGCCACCCAGCGCGAGACCGTCTGCGCCGCCGCGCGAAAGGCGGCCGCGGCTGTCAATTACGTGGGCGCCGGCACCATCGAATTCGTCTCCGATGGCAGGGACGTGTTCTTCATCGAGATGAACACGCGCCTGCAGGTCGAGCATCCCGTCACCGAACTGATCACCGGCGTCGATCTCGTGGAATGGCAACTCCGCGTCGCCTTCGGCGAGAAGCTGCCGCTAACCCAGAACGAAATCAAGCTGAACGGCCACGCCATCGAGGCGCGGGTCTATGCGGAAAATCCGCAGAAGAATTTCATGCCGTCGGTCGGACGCATCAAGACCTGGCGCACGCCGGAGGAGGGCGACGGTTTGCGCATCGATGCCGGCTATCGCAGCGGCGACAACGTCTCGCCGTATTATGACGCGATGCTGGCAAAGGTGATCGCGTGGGCGCCGACGCGCGAGATCGCGATCGAGAAGCTCAATCGCGGGCTGGAAGAAACCGACGTCCGCGGCATCGTCACCAACATCCCGTTCCTGTCGGCGCTGGTGACGCATCCTGCTGTGGTTGCGAATGCCATCGATACCGGCTTCATTGAGCGCGAACTGAAGAGCCTGACCGCAGAACGTGGGGCTGCCGGTGCGTTCGAGCTGTGCGCCGCGGTCGCTGCGATCTTGAATGAGGAGCAGAAGGCTGCACGGAAGGAGGCGCATTCGGCGTGGCAGACCTTCGGCTGGATGCCGGTCGGCCAACGGCAGCGGGTGTTTTCGTTCCGGCAGGGGCAGGGCGCGGAACAGAAGGTGACGCTGCGCTACGGCAACGGGCCGTCGACGGTGTCGGTCGGCGATCGCACGTTCGCGCTGGCGCTGGCGCCGTCCGCGGATGAGGGCTTTGATCTGACGCTTGATGGCACGAAATCCGGTGTCGTGGCCGTGATCGAGGGTCACGAGCTCTATTTGCGTACCCGCAACGGCCGCTTCGATCTGCACTGGGTCGATCCGTTCGGCGGCGAAACCGAGGAGCAGGTCGGCGAGGACAAAATCGTCGCGCCGCTGCCGGGCACTGTTGTCGCCCTGCTTGCCGAAGAGGGCGCGATGTTGGAGAAGGGCGCGGCGATCCTGACGCTGGAAGTGATGAAGATGGAACAGACGTTGCGCGCGCCGTATGCCGGCGTGCTGAAGAAGCTGAAATGCAAGGTGGGCGATATCGTCGGCGAGGGCGTCGAACTCGCCGAAGTCGAGCCGGTGGCTGCGTGATGAGCGAGCCCGTCCGCATCGTCGAGGTCGGCCCGCGCGACGGGCTGCAGAACGAGAAGACGCCGATCAGCGTCGCCGATCGGATCGCCTTCATCGAGCGACTGATCGGCGCCGGCTTGCCGATCGTCGAGGTCGGCGCCTTCGTGTCGCCGAAGGCGGTCCCGCAGATGGTGGGATCGGCCGAGGTGCTGCGCGGCGTCAGCCATCTTCCCGGCGAATTCCACGTGCTGGTGCCGAACGAGAAGGGCTATGAGGCCTCGCAGGCCGCCGGCGCCAAGGTGATAGCGGTGTTCGCGTCCGCGTCCGAAGGCTTTTCCCGCGCCAACATCAATTGCTCGGTCGCGGAATCGATCGAGCGCTTCAAGCCGGTGCTGGCGCGTGCCAAGGCCGACGGCATCAAGGTGCGCGGCTATATCTCCTGCGTGCTCGGCTGCCCCTTCGACGGCGAGGTGAAGCCGCAGGCGGTCGTCGACGTTGCCAGGACACTGTGGGATCTCGGCTGCTATGAGATATCGCTAGGCGACACCATCGGCGTCGGCACGCCGGTCAAGGCGCGGCACCTGATGCGAGCGGTCGCAGGCGAGGTACCGGCACAAAACCTCGCGATGCATTTCCACGACACCTACGGCCAGGCGCTCGCCAACCTCTACGCCGGCATGGAGGAGGGCGTCCGCGTCATCGATTCAGCCGCCGGCGGCCTCGGCGGCTGCCCCTATGCCCCCGGCGCCACCGGCAATGTCGCCACCGAGGACGTCGTCTACATGCTCGAAGGCATGGGCATCAAAATCGGCGTCGACATGGACAAGCTGCTCGCCGCAACCAACGAAGTGAGCCGTCTGCTCGGCCGTCCGCCGGTAAGCCGCGTCGCCAACGCGCTGAACGCGAAGAAGAAGCGCTAGCTTTGTAGATGGGGTAACGGGCCGCGGTCTGCCCTCCAAGCAAGCCGCGCTTGCTACGGCGCTATGGGTGGCGCGCTGCGCGCGGCTTGCTTGGAGGGCGGGCGGTCGTCCCTCACATTGATGGTGTGACGGAGTCGAGGATGGACCTCGCTCCAAGCATCGAGGAGAGACGACCATGGAGCACTATGCCGGAATCGACGTGTCATTGGAATGCTCGAGCGTGTGTGTGGTTGACGCCAACGGCAAGATCGTGCGGGAAGCCAAGGTGGCGAGCGAGCCGGAGGCGCTGATCGCCTGGTTCCGCGCGCTCGGCTACGGTCTTGAGCGGATCGGGCTGGAGGCCGGCCCGCTGTCGCAATGGCTGTTTGCAAAGATGAAGGCGGCCGGGCTCGCCGTGGAGCTGCTGGAGACGCGGCACGTGCGGGATGCGTTCAAGGCCATGCCGGTGAAGTCGGATCGCAACGACGCCCGGGGGATCGCGCAGCTGATCCGGTTGGGCTGGTTCCGGCCGGTGCACTGCAAGTCGCTGAGCGCGCAGGAGACGCGGGCGACGCTGACCGCCCGCAAGCTGGTGCAATCGAAGCTGCTCGACGTCGAGAACAGCCTGCGCGGGATCCTGCGCGGCTTCGGTCTCAAGGTCGGCACGCCGACGAAGCGCGAGTTTGCCGGACGGATCCAGGCCCTCGTCGCCGGCCATCCGCATCTTGAGCGGATCGCCGGTGCGCTATTGGCGGTGCGCGAGATCCTGCGCAAGGAGTTTGCGGCGTTCGAGAAGCAGACCCGCAGCATGGCGCGAGCCGACATGCAGGCCCGGCTGCTGACGTCGGTCCCCGCGGTCGGCCCGATCGTGGCGCTGACCTATGCCAGCGCCATCGACGATCCGCACCGCTTCAAATCATCCAAGCAGGTGGGGGCGCATTTCGGCTTGACGCCGAAGAAGCACCAGTCCGGCGAGACCGACTACACCGGCCGGATCAGCAAGATCGGCGACGGCGCGGTGCGCACGGCGCTCTACGAGGCCGCCCACGTCATGCTGACCAAGCCGGTCAAGGGCTGTTCGCAATTGAAGAGCTGGGCGATGCGGATCGCCCGCCGCGCCGGCATCAGCAAAGCCAAGGTGGCGCTCGCCCGCCGCCTGGCGGTGATCATGCATCGCATGCTGGTCGATCAAACCCCGTTCAACGCCGCCGCGGCGGCAGCCTGACAGGAGGCGCACACCAGGTTTTCGGGCGGGTCACCACACCAGGCCTTCTCGAAGCGAAGTCCCTTCGCCGGGACGATGGATCAGGTCAGGCCGTTGCCCACCAGGTGGCTCGTAACCACGCTCCTGTAGATTGGCCGACCGATCCTCTCCAACCCCATCAGGTGGCGGTCTTGCACCGACCCCGTACAGAAGCGAGACCCCGGCGAGCGGATGACGCAAAAAGGGATTGACTGAGCAAGGCCCGTTACAGAAGGGTGGGCAAAGCGGAGCGTGCCCGCCATCCGCCCTCCGCAAGAAGTGGTGGGCACGCTCCGCTTTGCCCACCCTACAATTGATTGCCGTCATTGCGAGCGAAGCAATCCACTGCCCCCACTGGCGCAAGCGGCGAGATGGATTGCTTCGCTTCGCTCGCAATGACGGATGAAAGTTACCGCACGCTCTCCGGACCCATCACGAGATCCGGCAGCCACGTCGAGATTCCCGGGAAGAAACACAAAAGCAGCACTGCCAGCATCATCAGCAGCACGAAGGGCAGCGTGCCCCAGATCACCTCACTCAAGGGGATATCGGGCGCGACGTTGCGGATGACGAAGATGTTCAATCCGACCGGCGGATGGATCAGGCCCATTTCCATCACGATGGTCATCACCACGCCGAACCAGATGATGTCGAAATTGGCGGCGCGGAGCGGCGGCAGGATGATCGGCGCGGTCATCAGGATGATCGAGACCGGCGGCAGGAAGAAGCCGAGCACGATCACCATGAGGAGGATCGCCACGAGCAATTCCCAGCGCGGCAGGTGCATCGCGACGATCGCCTCCGCGGCCGACTGCGAGATGTGCAGATAGCTCATCACGTAGGAATAGAGCAGCGACATGCCGATGATCATCATCAGCATGGTCGACTCGCGGATGGTGGATTTCAGGATCGGCTCGAGGTCGCTCGGCTTCCAGACGCTATAGATCACCGCGATCAGCCCGAGCGCCAACAGCCCGCCGAGGCCGGCGGTCTCCGACGGCGTCGCGTAGCCGCCATAGAGCGCGATCATCACGCCGGTCAGGAGCAGCACGAACGGCAGCACCCGCGGCAGCGCGTTGAAGCGGTCGGCCATCGTGAACTCGTCGCGCTGCAGGATCGCGGCATCCGCACCGGTCGCGTCATAGGCGGCGCGCGCGGCCGCATACTCCTTGCGAAAACGGAACATCGCGTAGATGCCGAACAGCGTCACCAGCAACAGGCCCGGTCCGATGCCGGCGAGGAACAGGCGCCCCAGCGATTTCTCCGCCGCGACTGCGAACAGGATCATGGTGATCGAGGGCGGCAGCAGGATGCCGAGCGTGCCGCCGGCGGCGATGATCCCCGCGGCAAAGCCGCCGGAATAGCCGCGCTTGCGCATCTCGGGGATGCCGGCCGAGCCGATCGCCGAGCAGGTCGCCGGCGAGGATCCCGCCATAGCGGCAAACAGCGCGCAGGCGAACACGTTGGCAACCCCGAGCCCGCCGGGCACGCGGTGCAACCAGGCGTGCAGCGCCGAATAGAGATCCTGGCCCGCGCGGGATTTGCCGATCGCCGCGCCCTTCAGGATGAACAGCGGGATCGACAAGAGCGTGATCGAGGCCATCTCCTCGTAGACGTTCTGCGTCACGGTATCGAGCGAGGCCGTCGGCATGTAGATCGCCATGAACACGACCGCGACTGCGCCCAAAGCAAACGCAATGGGCATGCCCGAGAACATCGCAAACAGGGTGGCAAGCCCGTAGCTGATGCCGATCCCAAGTACAGTCATCGGCGCGCACCACCCATCATGGGAATGATGATCTGCAGCAGGAGCTGCAGGCAGAGCAGCGACATACCCAGCGCCATCAGCACGTAGGGGATCGCAAGCGGCGGCGACCACATCGAGTTCGAGACTTGGCCATCGACATAGGCTTCATGCGCCAACGTCCAGGATTTCCAGGCAAAGAAGGCGCAGAAGGCCAGGCTAGCGACATCGACCAGCCACAGCCTGATGCGATTTGCGAGCGGCGACATCAGCCCGACGAAGGCCTCGATGCTGACGTGGCCGCGCTGGGCCTGCACATAGGCCGCCGTCATGAAGGTCGCGCCAACCAGGAGGAATACCGCGGCTTCGTCCTGCCAATAGTTCGGGCTGTGAAACAGCGCGCGGCCGAGCACGCTGTAGCTCAGGATCACGCAGGCCGCGATCAGTGCGATGGACGCGAAGACCACGATGATGTTGTTGCAGATGCCAAGCCCGCGCGACAGCGCCGCCACGAATACATTGCCCGTGACGGCGGTCTGGCGTTCGGCTTGATCCGCGACCGGACCATGCATCATGCGGCGACGTCGCTTGCGAGCTTCAATAAATTGGCTGCCGTCGCGGTTTTAGCACCATAGTCCTTCCAGGCGGTATCGCGCGCAATGTCGCGCCACTTGTTGACGGTGACTGCGTCAAGCGCGCTGACCTTTGCCCCGGCCTTCTCGTAGACCTTGGCGACCTCGACATCGTCGTCCTGCGCGCCCTTCTTGCCGAAGGCCTCGAGCTCCGCGCCGACCGCAAGGATGACGTCCTGCTGCTTCTTCGGCAGCTTGTCGAAGATCGCTTTCGACATCATCAACGGCTCCAGCATGAACCAGTAGGAGGTGCCGGCGCCGGAGGTCAGCGATTTCGCGACTTCCTCCAGGCGGAACGAGATCAGGCTGGTGGAGGAGGTGATGCCGGCGTCGCAGGCACCGGTCTGCATCGCAGCATAAAGCTCGTTGGAGGGCACCGACAGCACAGCTGCGCCGGCCGTCTGCAGCACCATGTCCATTTCGCGGGAGCCGCCGCGCACCTTCATGCCCTTGGCGTCCTCGGGCGCCACGATCGGCTTGGAGCGGCTGGCGACGCCGCCGGCCTGCCAGACCCAGGTCAGGAGGATGATGCCCTTATCCGCCAGGAAGTCGGAGAGCGCCTTGCCGACCGGTTCCTTCTTCCAGCGCAGGCCCTGATCGTAGGTCGTGACCAGGCCCGGCATCAGGCCGATATTGGTCTCCGGCAGTTCGCCCCCGGCATAGGGCATCGGGTAGAGGCTGATATCGAGCGCGCCCTTGCGCATGGCCGAGAACTGCGCATTGGTCTTGATCAGCGAGGAATTCGGATAGACTTCGGCAGCGATCTCGCCGCCCGAGCGCTTCGCCACCTCAGCGGCGAACATCCGGCACAGCCGGTCGCGAAAATCGCCCTTGTCGATGGTGCCGCCGGGGAACTGGTGCGAGACTTTCAGCGTGGTCGCGGCATGAGCGGTTCCGACGCCGAAGCGCAGCACCGCGGGCGCGGCAAGCGCCGTGGCAAAAAGGTGACGGCGAGTGAGCATAAAGTTTCTCCCATTGGCAAAAGCTGTTCTTGTTTGGCGATAAGGCGGAACTTGAGGGCCGCATTTAGGCGAATTTGCCAGAATTTTCTCTAGTCTGATAGTTTGAGGCGGCCCGGTGCATGACGCCAAGCGTCACACCTGGAGCGGGTATGTTTGCACCGCACACTGCGGCGGACGATGTGCCAAGGCCTAATTTTCAGGCAGCGCCGCTCCGCGTACTCTTTCAAGACTTTGTGAGAGGGTAACAAGGGCCGTTCCGGCCGCGTCGAGGGGAGAGCGGCAGACGTCGCTCCACGATCACCCCTCAGCAAGGATGACCACCATGACCTTCTCGACCCGTATCGGCCTCAGCGTCTCGGCCGCTCTCGTCGCCCTCAGCGTCGCGCTCTCGCCTGCAGCCTTCGCTCAGGACAAGATGGGCAAGGACGACGCCATGAAGAAAGACACGATGTCCAAGGACACGATGTCCAAGGATGCCATGTCGAAGCATGACGGCATGAAGAAAAGCGACGGGATGATGAAGAAGGACGACGCGATGAAGAAAGACGACGGCATGAAGAAGAACTGATCGCCGTCGCGTCTGAGAAGGACTCGCCGCGAGCGCTTCTCGCGGAGAGTCCTTTACATCGAGTATCGAGAGCAAACTTTGCTGGTCTCGATGGTGTCGCAGCAAAGCCTCACCGCTTTTTCTTGCCGCGTTCCTTGCGGGCGGCGTAGCGCGCGTCGCGCTTGGCCTTCTGCTCGGCCTCGAGCGCGGCTTGCCGCGCGGCTTCCTCTTCCTTCTCGCGAGCGATTCGCGCCACTTCCGCGGCGGCAGCCTCTTCCGCGAGGCGCTGTTGCTCGGCCTTGGCCGCCTCGCGCGCAAGCCTTGCCTGCTCCCGGTTGGCGGCGAGCGCCGCGCGCTCGGCGGCGCGCGCCTGCACCGCGGGATCATCGGGCCCGGGACGGGAACGGAATTTTTGCAAAATGTTCTGCCGGGACTGCTGCGCAGCCTTCTGGCGGTCGGAAAAGTTCGGTTCCTTGAAGCCGCTCATACAGAGAGCCTTGTTATCTTCACTGCTGGTTGGAGGAATGATGAAAATCGGGTTCGGCACAGCACATAAGTGAACCCGGGGCAAAATGCCAGCGTCCAATTTGGCATGCCAAACGGGGAAGCTATCCGTAGTCCGCAATGTGCGCGCGGGAGAAGTGAGCCCATCGCCGAGAGCAATACGGTGATGCGCGTCGAACTTCGCTAAAATTCTGGCCGAGCTAGAAGCTGTCGCGGTGGCGGGAGGTTCCCAGCACCCTGGCCACCGTCTGCGCCGTCATGGCCACGCGATCGGAGGTCCGCTGCGCTTCGAGCTTGTCCCGGGCTTTCTCGCGGATCAGGAGCTGGATCAATTCGAGCCGCTTGCTCTCGTCGACCGCTTCCGCCAGCAGTTTTTTGTAGCGATGATAGTCGTAGCCCGTTTCTTGTTTACCCATGTTGTTTACCCATGGCACGCTCCGCACACGCGCTTCCCGGAAGGCGCGCAGTGTTGAGCAGCGCGGGGACGCGCGCAACGGATTTGCGACACTTATGCCCAGGCTTTGCAGATTTGATCTGAAGTTGTTGTGATCACACGGGCACTTGCGAAGCAGCTACTGCAACCACGATCTCTTCTGCGGTGACGGTGCGGGAACCGACACGATCATGACAGACCCGAGGGGAGGCGGCAGCCGCCGCGGCGCGATTGCCGGTCTCTTGATTGCGGCCGCGATGCTGGCAGCGGGCTTGTGGCTGGCGCGCGAACTGACCGCGGCGAGCAAGATGCAGGACTGCCTGATGTCCGGGCGGACCAACTGCAACGTGATCCAGCCGGCGCAATAAGCGGCGGGCGCCAGCGCTAAAACGCCGCGGGGCGACTGTGATTCCGATCACAGGAAGAGGGGCGACGAGGTCCTATGCTCCGCACAAACTGAACAGGAACGATCGCATGATCCACCAACTCTATAGCCGCAAGGGATTAGCGCTGCTGGCCGCTATCGTCGTGATCGGTCTTGGCGTGGCGCTCCTGTCAGCCGGCAGCCTCTCTCAGGAGACGGTGGCGAGCGCGGCGCTCGGGCCGGGGTGGCAATGCAGCCGCATCGCCTTTGTCATGACGACCTGCACCAGGGATGCAAGGCCGGAGCGCGCGCGTGCGCACGCGGAGCAGCCGTCGCCCGGTTAGGCTTCCCGTTGATCGACAGGTCAGCACGCATCGCGTGTGACCGCCGCAAAATAACCGCGGACGTGACCGCTATACCCTGAGATTCGCGCGGACCTTCCCGCGTTGGCGCGAGGCGGGCTTTCGTGGTCTAGTGCGTGCATTGCACGAAGCGACTGGCGTTCGACACTCTTGGAGTTTTCCGTCCGATAAGCAGTAATTTGCGCCTCACGGGATGGCTGACCGCGATCGGCCGTCAGTGGTTGCGCTTACCCATGCAAAGGCCGTGATCGTACGGACTTGCCCGTTATCGTTTCCTGACATCCAAATGCATTGTGCGGGGCATTCAATCCTCGTGATTGATTGCCACGCGTTCACTCGTCATTCGGTTTGTCGGTTCAATGTCGCATCATCTGCTGAAGGCCATCGACGCCATCTATCAATCCGCGGCGGAGCCGTCGCATTGGCCGCTGGCCCTGCAGAGGATTGCCGATTGCCTCGACGATGTCGGCGCTATCCTGCTCTATGGCAGGGACGACGGAAGTTTTGGCGCCATCCAGTCCGCCTCGCTCGATGTGATCGCGGAAGAATACATGCGCGAGTGGACGTTTCGGGATATCCGCGCGATCCGTGCGCGCGAGCGCGGCTATTTCTTCAATCGTGATGTCCTGACCGACCGTGACGTCGTCTCCGACGAGGACATCGCAACCGACCCCTTCTATTCCGAGCTGCTTCGGAAACACGGCCTGAAATATTTCGCCGCCGCAACGGTCTCGCCGGATGCGAAGATCGAGGTGGCGATAAGCATCCAGCGCGCGAGCAGCAAGCCGGTCTATAGCGACGCCGAGCTCGATCTCGTGGCCGAGCTCGGCCGTCACGTCGAGCGCTCGCTTCGCCTTGGCATTCGCCTGATGGACTCCGAACTAAGCAAGCTTGGCCTCGGCGCCGCGCTCGCGAGGTTGGGAACCGGGGTCTTTGTGCTCGATTCGGTCGGCCGCGTGATCTTCTCCAACCCGAAGGCGGAGTCGCTGCTCGGGGATGGGCTCGAGATCGTGGAGGAGAAGCTTGCCGCGGGATCGCTGGCGCTGAATTCGCCGGCCTCCGCGGCGATGAAACGTCTCGCGGCGTACCGTCCCGAGGATGTTCTGGCTGGCGAAAAGCCGATCATCGTGCACCGGCGGACGTCGGGACGGCCGCTTGCGCTCTATGTCCTGCCGGTCTCGATGGCGGCCAACAGCATCAACCAGTTCCTGACCCAGGCCAGGCTGCTCATCCTTGTCGTCGACCCCGACAACAGCAGCCCACCGGACCCGTCGCTGATCCGCGATGTGCTCGGCCTGACGCTGGGCGAGGCGAGGGTGACGGCGCTGGTCGGCACCGGCCAGTCGCCGCGCGACGCCGCCGACAAGCTCGGCATCACCGAGGAGAGCGCCCGGACCATCCTCAAGCGCGTGTTCTCCAAGGTGGGCGTGTCGCGGCAAGGCGAACTGGCGGCGCTATTGGCGCGGCTGGTGCTCAAATAGCCCGGTTGCCGGCGCAAGGCCCGGCAGACCGGCCGTATCGCCCTCGAACGCCAGAGAAAATCATCGGACAGTTCCCATTTGGGGAATGTCGGCGCGCCCGCGACCGGTGAAGAGATCGGCATGACCGACGGTCGGGTGAGGCGGGCGCCAGCAGCGCCTCACCTCCGACGATGGCAACGAGACCAAGCTTTTGGGAATTGGCGCGCCCGGGTTTTGCTCGGGGCGTGGTTGGCGGGGCCAAACCACGCGGCGGCATTGATCTTCGCCGCTCGCGTCAGCTCTGCTCCAATTCAGGCCATTGTTCCAGGGCCGAGAACGGCGGCGAATTTTACCGGCAGGACATTCCGGCTTCCATCTCGCCCCAGAAGCCGCACTGCGTGGCGGGCCTTGCGTGCAGTTCGTTCCGGAGTACCAGCAGGCAGGCCCCCACCAGAAGGGCAGCCGAGAGCGTGACAAGCAGTTTTCTCATCGAGTTCCAGTGAATCGCGGACGGGAATCTGCGAGCCGCCTTAAGGCATGCCGGCGCCGCCAGCAAGGCGCACTGGACGCAAACCTGCCCATCTTCTCTGGCCGCCAATAACCGGCTGCTCTGGCCGCCAATAACCGGCAGCCCGCCTATCCACCCGAACAGGGGGCTACACCGTTGCCGTCAGTTGGCCCAGGCGGTCGCTCAGCGCCCGGATGGTCGATTTGAGATTGTCCCGTCGCGTCGAGAGCGTTCTGGCGAGCAGCGGATATCGCGGGTCCGCAGCGTTGCTGACCCCTCCGGAGGCTTCCTCCGTCGCGATATCGCAATCGAGGATCCTGACAGACCTTTGCAGATCCTTGAGCATCGTCTGGATGACGATGACGTCACGTAACGCGGTGATGCTGGAATTCCCAGTCTGAGACGCGGCACCCATGGGCATTGCTCCCGCTTGATCCAACTCGGCGCAGCCTCGTCGGGGGCTGCAGTGTCGGAGCAGCGATTAGCAAGACCTTTGCCAAATTCGGCAACGAGGGATTAACCATGCCAAAGCGCCTCCCGCGTGCCTCTCCAGCGGTCGCGCGAGCCGCGGAGCCTTGCCCCGGAAGACGTCTCGCCCGAGCGCGCTACTCATCAAACGGCCCCAGGGTGCGCTGGGGCCGCCAACCTTGGAGGTTTTCCTCCGGCCGGTGGGGGTAGGGGGCGTTCGACCGGAGGCTGGGATTCGACGCTGGCCCCGCGGTTTCGTTCCTCGCCCGCCGGACACTACCTGCCGACGCGCGCCAGGCCGTCGGCGATCCGGCTCTTTTTCCGCACCTTGATTCTGAAATCCTCGATCCGTTTTCCCAACCTCAGCTGCGCGACCAGCCAGCGTGGCTTCTTGCCTCGACCAGCCCAGGTTTCCGATGGCTGATCAGGATTGCGGTACTTGGGCCGTATCTCCGGATATGGCCGACGCGCCGAAGCGGGGACCCGCAGCTTCCTCAGACGATCTTCCAACTGCGCCTTCATCGACTGAATCTTCTGTCGCAGGACGTCAGCGAGTTCGACACGCAACGTCCACAGGCGGTCAGAACTCATCCGCTTGAGTTCGGTTCGTCTCATGACATGACTCCATCACGATCCCAACCTCATAATGATCGCTCATTATCCACCCGCCTCCCGCTGGGTACGCTGCGACAAAACGTGCCTCAACAATGACGAATCCGTGTAAGAGTGCATCATCGTCTGCAAGATGATTTGATGATCAAATTCGCAGCTTGCGAACCTTTCTGCAGCCCTCGCGCAATTGCGCAAGAAAGCGACCATCGATATCAATCGGGACGGCGGCGCCCTCTCTCAGCTCATGATTCTTTCGCGATGGCTCATCAACTGTTGTTCCTGTGCACAGGCAATTATTATCGCAGCCGGTTTGCAGAAGAGCTATTCAATCACCGCGCAGGGCTGGCCGAGTTGAACTGGCGCGCCTTCTCGAAAGGGGCCGCGGAAAGAGGATCGCCCGACAATGTCGGCCCAATGTCGCCTTTCGCTCTCGATGGTCTGCAGGCCAGGGGCATCCGGCCGATCGGAAACTTGCGGTACCCTCAACCCTGTACCCTGCCTGACCTGGAGAGCGCGGATCTCATCATCGCGCTGAAGGAAGCAGAGCATCGGCCGCTCATCGAACGGCGTTTTCCGGAGATGGCGGACAGGGTGAGATACTGGCATGTGGACGACGTGGACGTCGCCAAGCCTGCCATTGCCTTGGCCTTGATCGACCGCCACGTCGACGATCTATTGGGCTCGCTTTCGGACGCGCGCGCGTCCTGAACGGCGCGGATCGTCTTCATCGTCAGGCGTAGCGCAGCCGTCGTCGGAGGCAGCCTAACGGAGATCGATCTGCCGGCCGTCGTGGGTGTGGAAGACTAGTGCGCGGTCCGCCTGGCCTTGGTCGCCTTCTGCTGCCGGTAAGCTTTGAATTGAGTCAGTATCTGCTGCGGATTCAGCTTTTCCGCCTGCCTGACCTGCTCTCTTAACCATTCCAACTCGGCGAGCTGTTCGAGTAGATCAGGTGAAAATAGTTCCAATAATGATCGTCGGTTCCTGGAAATCCGGAGCTTCTGCCGCAATTACGCAACTCCCATACGCACGCGTGCATTCTCTGGATACCTTTTACGCTGAGCGGTGATCGCGATATATCCGGGAAACCACTGCCACTACTTAAGGCTGAGATTCCGCGTTGCAGCGACCGGATCGAACAGCCATGAAGACCAGGACTTGAGTGCCGTTGCCAAGTTGCCGGGGCTCCGTCACCGAGGCGGCGACACCACGCCGGCGGTTTATCGACCCCGTCGAACAGGCGCAGGATCGGTGGGCGTCAGGAAGACCACGTCGCGGGTCTCCGCCTGGATCCCAGCGTCATGTTTTTACTGTTATTTTGGGCTCTGCCATGCTGGCGGCAGGTCCACGATTATATTATTGAAAGGCTCGATGGCCGATACCGCGCCAAGACGGTCCCATAGCTCAACTGGATAGAGTAGCGGATTTCTACTCCGCGGGTTGCAGGTTCGAATCCTGCTGGGATCGCCATTCGCCGAATCACCCGCTGCCATCTTCCGCACCACCACAGTCCAGTCAGGGCTGACGGCAGCCTCCTTGAAATCAGACGGGCGGGCCTCGCAATCCCCGAGATGCGACCGCCCAGGGCAGGCCCGCAGGGCCAACCGAATTGCAGCGCCGACGCAATCTCCCTCGCGCAGGTAAGGGCCGCGACCGTAATTCGCACCCGGCCGAATTGTTTCCAAATGTTTCTGACAGTAGGGAGGTGGACGCTGCCGAAAAAAGCTTGGACGGGAGGGGTCGATGACCTTGATGCAGAGAGTAAAACGCAAGCTGTTCCCGCCTCGCGAAGTCATCGAGGGGTATGAGAGCGAGGAGTTGGTCGAGACGATCTTCCACAAGACCATCGCTTACGATCCTACCGGCGACTGGCCGCTCGTGGCCGGGATCAATTCAGTGCTCGATTTCGGAGGCGGCGCCGGCCTGCATTACAAGCTCGCCCGCAAGCAGGCGCCGGACATCCGCTGGGCGGTGGTGGAAACGCCGGCCATGGCGCGCCGCGCGCGTCAGTTGGCGACCAATCGGCTGATGTTCTTCAGCGATATCCGCGAAGCCGCCGACTGGCTCGGAGACATCGAGCTGATGCACTCGAACGGCGCCATCCAATACGTCCCGGAAGCAATCGAGACCATCCGCACTTTGTGTGCCACGCGGCCTGCGGCGATGGCATGGTATCGCGTGCCGATCAGCGACGCCAATGCCAAGGCAGAGGTGCAGACATCCTTCCTCAGCGACAATGGACCGGGAGCGCTGCCGACGTCGAAGGACAAGCTCGTCAAGTACGCCAGGAACTGGATTCCGGCGCAATCATTCCTCGCCGCGCACGAGGGCTATCGCGTCGCCGAGCATAGCCCGGATCCGCGCGAGCACGGCACCCAGCAGTTCCGCTTCGTTCGACACTAAGGCTGGGTACCCGCCCAGCCTGCCGATGCGAAAGATCCGATTTTTCGGCAACTCGATCCGAACCATTTTCTCGCATCGGGCGACAAAGGCGTGCGGGTGGAGCGCGGGTTGCGGTCCACGGTCACCGCCTGCCGTGCCGGCGCTCCGCCGGCCGGGGATAATGACTGGTTTGGCAATGCCTGTTTGCGACTTCTTCGCTACGTTGTTTCCGCGCCATCAGTCTGTCACCTTTTCGCGCCCTTTTCTTCGTCACGCGGCGTTCGCTCGCCGCCCCGGGAGATCCGTCATGATGGGTTTGGTTCGTGTCGCAGCTTTTTGCGCAGCGCTGGCGCTTGGCCTCGCGACGGCGCAGGCGGCTGACAAGGCGTTCAAGCGCGACGAACTTGCCGATTCCGCGATCAAGCTGGAGGCGCAGATCAAGAGCGAGGCGGGGCCGGTCGCCAAGAGCACGGCGACGCTGAAGACCGATGCGGATGCCGCCTTCCGCCGCGCGGACTTCCGCTCCGGCTTGCAGATCCTCGGCCAGATCGCCGCCACCACGCCGGAGGACAGCGGCAACTGGCTGCGGCTCGCCCGCACCATCTTCCAGATCCGCACGTCGACCTCGAGCGAGCAGACCTTCCTGCTCGAGCGCGCCTCGACCGCCGCCTACATCGCCTACCAGCGTGCTGGCAACCAGGCAGAGGAGGCCGATGCGCTGGCCGTTCTCGGCCGGGCATTTTCGGATCGCAAACTGTGGCGGCCGGCGCTCGATGCTTTCAGGATGTCGCTCGACATGCGCGAGGTCGCCGACGTCCGCGGCCAATATGAGAAGATGCGCGACGAGCATGGCTTCCGGCTGCTCGACTACAGCGTGGACTCTGATGGCGCGACGCCGCGGGCCTGCTTCCAGTTCTCCGAGGAATTGGCCAAGCGCGTCGATTTCGCGCCGTTCGTGGCGCTTGCCGGCACTGACAAGCCGGCGCTCTCCACCGAGGGCAAGCAGCTCTGCGTCGACGGGCTGAAGCACGGCGAGCGCTACAACATCAACCTGCGCGCCGGCCTGCCGTCGACCGTGAAAGAGGTGCTGCCGAAGTCGGGCGAATTCAACATCTATGTCCGCGACCGCAAGCCGTTCGTGCGCTTCACCGGCCGCGCCTATGTGCTGCCGCGCACCGGCCAGCGCGGCATCCCCGTGGTCAGCGTCAACACGCCGGCCGTCACCATCAACGTGTTCCGGATCGGCGACCGCAACCTGATCAACACGGTGATCGACAGCGACTTCCAGCGCACGCTGAGCAGCTACCAGCTCTCCGACCTCGGCGACCAGCGCGGGATGAAGGTCTGGTCCGGCGAACTCGCGACCGCGACCACGCTCAACCAGGACGTTGTCACCGCGTTCCCGGTCGACCAGGCGCTCGGCGACCTGCAGCCCGGCGTCTATGTCATGACCGCCGCCGCCAAGGGGCCGAGCAGCGACGATGACGGCACGCTGGCGACGCAATGGTTCATCGTCTCCGACATGGGGCTGACGGCGTTCTCCGGCAATGACGGCATCCATGTCTTCGTCAATTCGCTGGCGTCCACCGAGCCGGTCGCGAAAGTCGACGTGAAGCTGGTCGCCCGCAACAACGAGATCCTGGCCACGCGCAAGACCGATGAGACTGGTCACGTGCTGTTCGAAGCCGGGCTGGCGCGCGGCGAGGGCGGCCTGTCGCCGGCGCTGCTGACCGTGATGAGCGAGAAAGCGGACTATGCGTTCCTGAGCCTCAAGTCCAACGCGTTCGATCTGACCGATCGTGGGGTCGCAGGTCGCGCGGTGCCCTCGGGCGCCGATGCCTTCGTCTATGCCGAGCGCGGCGTCTACCGCTCCAACGAGACCGTCTATCTGACCGCGCTCTTGCGGGACGGGCAGGGCAACGCCATGACCGGCGGCCCGCTGACGCTGGTCATCGAGCGTCCCGATGGCGTTGAATTCCGCCGCGCCGTGCTGCCCGACCAGGGCGCCGGCGGCCGCACCATGGTCGTCGCGCTCAATTCGGCGGTGCCGACCGGCACCTGGCGCGTGCGTGCGTTCACCGATCCGAAGGGCTCTTCGGTCGGCGAGACCACCTTCATGGTCGAGGACTACATCCCTGAGCGGATCGAATTCGATCTGACTGCCAAGGACAAGGTCATCAAGGCTGAAGTTCCAGTGGAACTTAAGGTCGACGGTCATTTCCTTTACGGCGCGCCGGCTTCCGGGCTGCAGCTCGAAGGCGACATGCTGGTGACGACGGCGGCCTCGGGGCGTCCCGGCTATCCCGGCTACCAGTTCGGCGTCGCCGACGAAGAGAGCGCCAGCAATGAGCGCACCCCGATCGAGAACCTGCCGGAGTCGGACGCCAAGGGCGCGGCCGTCTTCCCGGTGAAGCTGGAGAAGGCGCCGACCTCGACCCGGCCGCAGGAAGCGCAGATCTTCGTCCGCATGGCGGAGACCGGCGGTCGCTCGGTTGAGCGGAAGATCGTGCTCCCGGTGGCGCCGGCGAGTTCGCTGATCGGCATCAAGCCGCTATTCGGCGACAAGAGCGTGGCCGAGGGCGACAAGGCCGAATTCGACGTCGTGTTCGTCGATCCCGACGGCAAGCAGCTCGCGCGCAACGGCCTGCGCTACGAACTCCTGAAGATCGAGTCGCGCTACCAATGGTACCGCCAGGGCTCGTCCTGGGATTTTGAACCCGTGAAGTCGACGAGCCGTGTCGCCGATGGCGATGTCAATCTCGCCGCCGACAAGCCGTCGCGGCTGTCGTTCGCGCCGCAGCCGGGCCGCTATCGCCTCGACGTCAAGTCCAGCGATGCCGACGGTCCGCTGACCTCGGTGCAGTTCGATGTCGGCTGGTATTCCGATGGCAGCGCCGACACGCCGGATCTGTTGGAGACCTCGATCGACAAGCCGGAATACCAGTCCGGCGATACCATGGTCGTCTCGGTCAATGCCCGCTCCGCCGGGCGCCTGACCGTCAACGTGCTCGGCGATCGCCTGCTGACGACGCAGACCGTTGACGTCAAGGAAGGCACGCAGCAGGTCAGGCTCACCGTCGGCAAGGACTGGGGCACCGGCGCTTATGTGATGACGACCTTGCGCCGTCCGCTCGATACCGCCGCGCAGCGCATGCCGGGCCGCGCGATCGGCCTAAAATGGTTTGGTATCGACAAGAAGGCTCGCACGCTCGCGGTGACGCTCTCGCCGCCGTCGCTGGTGCGGCCGGGCTCGGCGTTGAATATCCCGGTCAAGCTCGACGGGCTCAATCCCGGCGAGGACGCGAAGGTCGTGGTGGCTGCCGTCGATGTCGGCATCCTCAACCTCACCAATTACAAGCCGCCGGCGCCTGATGATTACTATCTCGGCCAGCGCCGCCTGACGGCCGAAATCCGCGACCTCTACGGGCAGCTCATCGACGGCATGCAGGGCACGCGCGGCCAGATCAGGACCGGCGGCGATTCCGGCGGCGCCGAATTGCAGGGCTCGCCGCCCACGCAGAAGCCGCTTGCGGTCTATTCCGGCATCGTCACCGTCGGCGCCGACGGCACCGCCGAGATCAGCTTCGACATTCCGGAATTCGCCGGCACAGCGCGGGTGATGGCGGTGGCATGGAGCGCCACCAAGCTCGGCCGCGCCACCACCGATGTCATCGTGCGCGATCCCGTGGTGCTGACCGCGACGTTGCCGCGCTTCCTGCTCAATAGCGACCGCGGCACCATGAGCATGGATATCGACAATGTCGAGGGCGAAGCCGGCGACTACATCATCAACGTCAAGGCGTCCGGTCCGGTGAAGCTCTCGGGCAATCCTGCCACCACGGTAAGGCTCGCCGCCAAGCAGCGCACCTCGTTGTCGCTGGCACTCGATGCCGGCGGAGCCGGCGCCGGCAATCTCGATGTCGACATCACAGGCCCGAACGGCCTGACGCTGGCGCGCCACTACGCGCTCGATGTCAAGCCGGCGACGCAGGTGCTCGCGCGGCGCTCGGTCCGCACGCTGGCGAAGGGCGACAGCCTGACGCTGACGTCTGACATGTTCACCGATCTCGTGCAGGGCACCGGCGGCGTGTCGGTGTCGGCGAGCCTATCGACCGCGCTCGACGCCGCCACCATCCTCAAGGCGCTCGACCGCTATCCGTATGGCTGCTCCGAGCAGATCACGAGCCGCGCGATGCCGCTGCTCTATGTCAACGATCTCGCTGCCGGTGCGCATCTGGCGATGGACACCGCGGCCGACCAGCGCATCAAGGATGCGATCGAGCGGCTGCTCGCCCGCCAAGGCCCGAACGGCTCGTTCGGCCTGTGGTCGGCCGGCGGTGACGACGCCTGGCTCGATGCTTACGTTACCGACTTCCTGACCCGCGCCCGCGAGAAGGGGTTTGTGGTGCCGGACGTGCTGTTCAAGAGCGCGCTCGACCGCATCCGCAATGCCGTCGTCAACGCGAACGAGCCGGAGAAGGACGGTGGCCGCGATCTCGCTTATGGCCTCTACGTGCTCGCCCGCAATGGCGCGGCCCCGATCGGCGACCTGCGCTACCTCGCGGACACCAAGCTGAACAACCTCGCGACCCCGATCGCCAAATCGCAGCTCGCGGCCGCGCTGGCGCTGGTCGGCGACCGGACGAGGGCGGAGCGGGTCTATGCCGCCGCGCTCGAGGCGCTCAATCCAAAGCCGGTGCTCGAGTTCGGCCGCACCGATTACGGCTCGGCGCTGCGCGATGCCGCCGCGCTGGTCTCGCTCGCCGGCGAGGGCAACGCACCGCGTGCGACCATGATCGGCGCCGTCGAGCGTATCGAGGCGGCGCGGGGGCTAACGCCTTACACCTCGACCCAGGAGAATGCCTGGCTGGTGCTGGCCGCCCGCGCGCTCGCCAAGGAAACGCTAAGCCTCGACGTCGACGGACAGCCGGTCAAGACCGCGGTGTTCCGCAGCTACAAGGCCGAGGCGATGGCCGGCAAGCCGATCAAGATTACCAACACCGGTGAGGCGCTGGTGCAGGTCGTGGTCTCCGTGTCGGGCTCGCCGGTGACGCCGGAGCCTGCCGCTTCCAACGGCTTCAAGATCGAGCGCAATTATTTCACGCTCGACGGCAAGCCCGCGGACGTCAGCAAAGCGAAGCAGAACGACCGTTTCGCCGTGGTCTTGAAGATCACCGAACCAAAGCCGGAATACGGCCACATCATCGTGTCGGACTATCTGCCGGCCGGCCTCGAGATCGACAACCCGCACCTCGTATCCTCCGGCGACTCCGGCACCCTCGACTGGATAGAGGACGGCGAGGAGCCCAAGCACACTGAGTTCCGCGATGACCGCTTCACCGCAGCGATCGACCGCGCCAGCGGCGCCAAGTCGGTGTTCACGGTGGCCTATGTCGTCCGCGCGGTCTCGCCGGGCAAATACGTGCTGCCGCAGGCCTATGTCGAGGACATGTACAACCCCTCGCGCTACGGCCGCACCGGCACCGGCACCGTGGAGGTACGCGCGGCGAAATGAGTGATGGTGGGATGAGGGACGGTGCCATGAACGGGACGGCGTCTCCACAGACACCATCGTCATGCCCGGGCTTGACCCGGGCATCCACGCCTGCCGCGGAGAAGAACGTGGATGGCCGGGACAGGCCCAGCCATGACGTCCGTGGTAGCAGGCGGCGCGTCATACGCATCGCTGCGTTTGCTGCGGCTGTTCTCATTGTCACTGCATCTGCCTTCACCGTCTGGGCCATCTCCCTCGGCCCGTTGCCACTTGCAGACGCGCGCAAGGTCTCCACCACAATCGTCGACCGCAATGGAAAACTGCTGCGCGCCTACGCGATGGCCGACGGCCGCTGGCGGCTGCCGGTCCATGCGAAGACATCAGTCGATCCGACTTATCTGAAGCTGTTGCTCGGCTACGAGGATCGTCGGTTCTATTCCCATCGCGGCGTCGATCCGCTGGCGCTCTCGCGCGCCGCGTTGCAGCTCGTTACCTCCGGCCACATCGTCTCCGGCGGCTCGACCATCACGATGCAGCTCGCGCGGCTGATGGAGCCACGGCGCGAGCGTTCGCTCTACGCGAAACTGCGCCAGATCGTGCGCGCCGTTGAGATTGAACGGCAACTCGACAAAGACGAGATCCTCAACCTCTATCTCGCGCTGGCGCCGTTCGGCGGCAATCTCGAAGGCGTGCGCGCGGCATCGATCGCCTATTTCGGCAAGGAGCCGAAGCGGCTGACGCTGGCGGAAGCGGCGCTGTTGGTCGCACTGCCGCAATCGCCGGAGCGGCGGCGGCTCGATCGCTATTCGGACGCCGCGCGCGAGGGGCGCGACCGCGTGCTCGATCGCATGGTGGAAGAGGGCGTGCTGCCCGTCGATGATGCGGCGCAGGCCAAGTCGGAAGCCGTGCCGAAATATCGCAAGCCGATGCCGATCCTGGCGCCGCATTCCGCCGACCAGGCGCTCGCGACGATGAAGGATGCGAGCCTCATCCGGCTGACGCTCGATGCCACGCTGCAGAAGAATCTGGAATCGCTCGCCCGCGATCGGGCCGTCGCGCAAGGGCCGAACATCTCGGTCGCCATCATCGCGGTCGACAATGAAAGCGGCGACATCCTCGCCCGCGTCGGTTCGCCCGACTATTTCGACGAGCGCCGGGCAGGGCAGGTCGACATGACGCGCGCGGTGCGCTCGCCCGGCTCGACGCTGAAGCCGTTCATCTATGGCCTCGCCTTCGAGGACGGCTTTGTGCACCCCGAGAGCCTGATCGACGACCGCCCGATCCGCTTCGGCTCCTACGCGCCGGAAAATTTCGACATGACATTCCAGGGCACCGTGCCCGTGCGCAAGGCGCTGCAATTGTCGCTCAACGTGCCCGCGATCGCGCTGCTCGACCGCGTCGGCGCGAGCCGGTTGTCGTCGCGCCTGAAGCAGGCGGGCACCAGCCTGGTGCTGCCGAAGGACGAGGCGCCCGGGCTGGCGATGGGGTTAGGGGGCGTCGGCATCACCCTGCAGGATCTGGCGCAGCTCTATGCCGGCTTCCCCCGGCTCGGCACCACCAAGCCGCTTCGCGAGATCATGCTGGCACGGGACGAGCGCGAGCCGATGCGGCTGATGGACCAGGTTGCCGCCTGGCAGGTCGGCAATGTCCTGGTCGGCACGCCGCCGCCGGAAAACGGCGTGCACAACCGGATCGCGTTCAAGACCGGCACCAGCTATGGCTACCGCGACGCCTGGTCGGTCGGCTTCGATGGCCGCATCACCATCGGCGTCTGGGTCGGCCGTCCCGACGGCGCGCCGGTGCCGGGGCTGGTCGGGCGCAGCGCGGCGGCGCCAATCCTGTTCGACGCCTTTGCGCGGACCGGCAGGATTCCAGCGGCGCTGCCGAGGGCGCCGAAGGGAACGCTGGTCAGCGGCAACGCCAAGCTGCCGCTCCCGCTGCGCCGGTTCCGTCCCATAGGGGAACTGGTCCGGGCGGGCAGCGATCAGGCACCGCATATCCAGTTCCCGGTGAACGGCTCGCGCATCGATGTTGATCGGGCGGCCGGCGGCGAGGTCACGCCAATGCCGGTCAAGGTCGCCGGCGGTGTCCTGCCGTTAACCATGCTGGTCAACGGGGTCGCGATTGGCGATCTCGATAGCCGCCGCCAGCGGCTGATCGATCCGCCGGGCCCCGGCTTTGCGCGATTGACCGTGATCGACGCCACCGGGGCCGCCGATACGGTGGTCATCCGGGTGCAGTGACCCGGAGCCCACACAGGGGACAAAACGGAACCTCTGCGGTTGTTTGGCCTACGGTTTCATCGTATGCGAAGCCCATGGTTGAGACCGTCAATGTCAGACGTTTCGGAGCAGGGCAACAGCCTGTAAAACCTGCGCATTCCAGCCGCAGGCTGGCGCTCGCATTCGAGTTTGCGACCGCCAATCATAAGCGCTCGGTCCTGTTCCTGGTGCTGTGCTGCCTGATCCTGTTCCTGCCCGGCTTCTTCGCCATCCCGCCGATCGACCGCGACGAGGCGCGCTTTGCGCAGGCGACCAAGCAAATGGTTGAGAGCGGCGATTTCGTCGACATCCGCTTCCAGGACGATGTCCGCTACAAGAAGCCGGTCGGCATCTACTGGTTGCAGGCCGCAGTCGTTGAAACGGCGTCCGCCCTCGGCCTGCCGCGGGCGCAGACACGGATCTGGCTCTACCGGGTGCCGTCACTGATCGGCGCGATCGGCGCCGTGCTTTTGACCTATTGGACCGCGCTTGCCTTCGTCACCCGGCGCGGCGCGGCGCTGGCGGCGCTGATGATGGCAAGCTGTGTGCTGCTCGGGGCCGAGGCGCGTCTGGCGAAGACCGATGCGATGCTGCTGCTGTCAGTCACGGCCGCGATGGGGGCGCTGGCACGGGTATATCTGTCCTGGCAGCGCGGCGAGGATCCCGCGCATCCGCCGTGGGCGCCGCCTGCGATCTTCTGGACTGCGCTGGCCGGCGGCATCCTGCTCAAGGGGCCGCTGATCCTGATGTTTGTCGGGCTCGCCATCGCGGCGCTGGCGATCCTCGACCGCTCGCTGGAGTGGTTCTCCCGCATGCGCCCGGTCTGGGGCCTGATGTGGTGCCTGGTGCTGGTGCTGCCGTGGTTCGTCCTGATCTTCTTGCGCGCCGGCGAAACCTTCTTCGCCGACTCCGTCGGCGGCGACATGCTGAGCAAGCTCGGCGCGCAGGAATCCCATGGCGCGCCGCCCGGGCTCTATCTCGTCCTGTTCTGGATCACGTTCTGGCCGGGCGCGCCGCTGGCAGGTATGGCGGCACCGGCGGTGTGGCGGGCGCGGCGCGAGCCCGGCGCGCAGTTTCTGCTGGCCTGGCTGATCCCGTCCTGGATCGTGTTCGAGGCGGTGCTGACGAAATTGCCGCATTACGTGCTGCCGCTCTATCCCGCCATCGCGATCCTGACCGTCGGTGCGCTGGAACGGCGCGTGCTGTCGCGCTCCATCTGGCTGATCCGCGGCTCGGCCTGGTGGTTCGCGATCCCCGCGATCGCCGCCGTGATTGCGGTGGCTGGCGCAATCAAGCTGACCCATCAGCCCGCGTTTCCGGCCTGGCCGCTCCTGGCGGGTGCGATGATCTTCGGCCTGGCCGCCTGGTGGATGTTCGAGGACAGCCGCGCCGAGCGCTCGTTCCTGAATGCGGTGATCGCGGCGATGCTGCTTGCGATTGCCATCTATGGCCTGGTGGTGCCGTCGTTGAAGCCGCTGTTTCCGAGCGCCGAGGTCGGGTACCTCCTGCGCTACGCCAATTGTCCAAGTCCGAAGCTGGCCTCGGCCGGCTATCACGAGCCGAGCCTGGTCTTTTCGACCGACACCTCGATCGTCCTGACCGACGGTTCGGGCGCTGCGGATTTCCTGGCGCAAGGCGCATGCCGGTTTGCGCTGGTGGAGGCGCGTTCCGAGCGCAATTTCGTGCAGCGGGCCGAGGCGATCGGTTTGCGCTACAGCGCGGCGATGCGCATCGATGGCTATAACATCTCGCAGGGCAGGCCGATCTCCATTGGCATCTACCGTTCCGAGGACGTGCAGTAGAAAATGTCGGCGCCGGTCGTTCGCCACGAATCCGCAAGCTATCCAGCGCGCTTGGCCACGCTGACGGGGCGGTCGCTTGCCCAGCTTGTGCGCGCGCCGTCGCATTCGCGTCGCGCCGAAGCCGGCCGGCGCGCGGCGCGGCACGGGCTGGCGCTGATCGCGATCATCGGCGCCGCCATCATTGTGCTGATGCTTGCGTTCGATGTGCCTGAGATCAAGCTGATGCCGCCGCGCGGTACCGCAAGCCTGTGGTGGGTCCGCATTCTCACCGATTTCGGCAAGGATGCCTATGTGCTTTGGACCGTGGCCGGACTGTTGATCCTGGTTGCGATCATTGCGCCGGCGCTGCACGGCATTCGGCGATCCCTGCTGTTGGGACTAGGAACGCGGTTGCAGTTCCTGTTCTTCGCGGTGTTGTTCCCGGTCATGGTCGGCGACCTCCTGAAATGGGTCGTCGGGCGCGGCCGGCCGTTTGTGGGCGGCGAGCCCAACGCCTTCAACTTCTCGCATTTCGCCGGCAGCGAGGCCTATGCGAGCTTTCCCTCCGGGCATGCGACCACTGCCTTTGCGCTGGCCTTTGCGGTCTCCGCACTGTGGCCACGGCTGCGGTTCGTGATGCTGATTTATGCACTCGTGATCTGCGCCACCCGTCTGGTATTGCTGGCGCATCACCCGAGCGACGTGGTCGGCGGCGCGCTGGTCGGCGTGATCTGCGCCATGGCGGTGCGCTACTGGTTTGCGGCCCGGCGGCTCGGCTTTGCGATCCAGCGCGACGGCACGATCTACCCCCTTGCCGGCCCGTCACTGGACCGCCTCAAAAGGGTTGCCAAAAGGGTTGCCGGGCGCGCTTCCGCCCCATAAAAGCGGGCGCCGTGACGCCGTATCAGGCGGTTCCGGCCGCAAGGCCGTCCAAAGAGCCGAATATCCAGCCAAGAGTGCCGAATTGCCTTTTTCCGACCAGACCGCGGTGGCCGTCTCCATCGTTGTGCCCGTGCGCAACGAGGCCGAGAACATCGCGCCGCTGATTGCGGAGATCGCTGCCGCGCTTGGCCGCCGCTGGGTCTACGAGATCATCTATGTCGATGACGGTTCGACCGATGCGACCGCATCGCGGATCGGCGCGGCCATGAAGGAGCGCTCCAATCTGCGCCAGCTCCGGCACGTGGCCTCTTCGGGGCAATCGGCGGCCGTGCGCAGCGGCGTCCGTGCCGCGCGCGGCGCGATCGTCGCGACGCTGGATGGCGACGGCCAGAACGATCCCTCGTTCCTGCCGGATCTGATTGCCGCGGTTGAGAACGGGAGCGGCCGCATCGGGCTTGCCGCCGGCCAGAGGGTAGGGCGCAAGGATACCGGCTTCAAGAAACTGCAATCGCGCATCGCCAATGCCGTGCGCGGCGCGATCCTGCGCGACGGCACGCGCGACACCGGCTGTGGATTGAAGGCATTTCCGCGCGAGGTGTTCCTGATGATGCCCTATTTCGACGGGCTACATCGCTTCCTGCCGGCGCTGGTCCGCCGCGAGGGCTTTGAGATCGCCTATGTCGACGTGGTCGACCGTCCCCGCCATTCCGGCGTCTCGAACTACGGCTTCTTCGACCGGCTCTGGATTGGGATCATGGATCTCGCCGGCGTCTGGTGGCTGATCCGCCGCAAGAGGCCGACGCCCGTGGTCACGGAAGTGACCGAGGTGACCGAGGAGCAGTGATGCTGATTCAGTACGGTGAGGCGCTCGGCAACTACCTCTACGACGTCTTCGTCGCCAAGTTCGATTTCTGGCTTGCGTTCGGCCTGGTCGCGCAATTGCTGTTTACCGCGCGTTTCCTGGTGCAGTGGATTTCGAGCGAGCGCGCCGGACAGAGCGTGGTGCCGATGGCATTCTGGTTCTTCTCGATGGGCGGCGGATTGATGACGCTGATCTATGGCATCGCCAAGCGTGAGCCGGTCATCATTCTTGGCCAGGGACTGGCCACGATCATCTATGTCAGAAACATCATGCTGATCGTGAAGAGTCGCGGGAAGGGATCGAGGACGCTGGATCGCTGAGGGAGCCCGGTAACCGCACGACTCTCACTTGAAGCGCTCGATGATCCCGCAAAGACGATCGCAGGATTTCGCCAGGTGCTTGTTTGGCACCGTCGCGATGCCCAGAAGAAGCCCCGATCGTCCGGAATCCGGCCGTGCGTACCAAGTTGATAAAGCGGATGGTGCCATTCCGAACGCGAGGGTTTCCCTGGCGATGGATGTGTCCGGCGCGCCGTCGGGCAATCGTAGCAGCACCGCCAATCCCGCCGTTGTGATGCTGGCAGCCTCGACGTGCGGCCGCAGGCACTCCAGCAAGGCGTCGCGCTGAGCAAAGTAGGCACGTTTGGTGCGCCGAAGATGGCGCAGGTAGTGGCCTTCGCGCATGAATTCGGCGGTCGCGAGCTGCACGGACGGCCCGGGCGGCGGCGCCAGGCACGCGGCGACCTCCGCGAAGCGCGACGAGAGCGAGGCGGGCGCGACGAGGAAGCCGAGCCGCAAGGTCGGACTGATGGTCTTGCTGAAGGAGCCGATGTGGATGACGCGCCCGGCGCGATCAAGTGAGGCGAGCGCCGGCGCGGCTCGCCCCCTGAGCTGCAGTTCGCTCAGATAGTCGTCTTCGATCACCCATACGCTTGCTTGAGCGGCCCAATCGAGCAGACGCAATCGGCGTTCCAGTGATAGAGTAACCCCGAGCGGCGCCTGCTGCCCGGGGGTGACGACAACCAGCTTGGCGTCCGGGGCGTGGCGCAGCCCATGGTCGACATCGATGCCGCTGTCGTCGACTGGTATTGGTACAAGCGATAATCTTGCGAGCTCCAGGCCGTGGCGGGTGAACGGGAAGCCGGGGTCCTCTGTCCAGGCTTTCTGTCCCTCGAGGCCAAGGACGCGGAGCGCCAGTCCGAGTCCGCCGCTGTATCCCCCGGTTATGATGACCTGCGAGGCCGAACATTCGATACCACGGGCGATGGCAAGATAGGCGGCGATTTCCCGCCGCAGTTCAAGTTCACCGCGAGGGTCCGGGTAAATGGGTGCTGCGCGCGCCTCAGTGCGAATGGCATGGGCGCGGATTCGTGCGAGCAGCGTGGCCGGAAATGTTTCCTTTGCAGGTACCCCCATCTGAAAGATGGCCGGTCCCTGGGTCATCTCCCGATACATCTCCATGAACGAGCCCGGATCAGGCGGCTGCTCGGAGCGGGTGACTGCGCGAGGCCGATCCGCGACATGGGTGCCGGCGGCCCGCGAAGCGACGATGAGCTGCGCTGCGGACAGCTTCTCGTAAGCCGCGCGCACAGTGCCGCGGGCGACGCCAAGCTGCGCCGCAAGGTCCTGCCAGGACGGCAGGCGCGCGCCGGGTGCGAGCACGCCGCTCTCGATCGCCGCGCCGATACCCTTTCGGATCTGCTCAGCCAGCGGCGTCTTCGCAGAGCGGTCGAGTTCCAATTTGAGCGGCTTGGTCACGTGGCTCGTAGTACACGATTTTCGTGCGTTCTTGGTGCTTTTTTCCGACCTAAGGGGAGGACATTTAATGGAGCGAAAGGTGAGAGCCATGAAGATACGAACTGTCATTGCCGCAGCATCCGCTGCCATTGCCATTGCCATTGCATCTGCTTCGCCCATTTCCGCCCAGGATGTCGGCGGCAAGGTCACGACGAACTTCGAGCAGACGATACCCAACATTCCCGGCAAGTCTCTGATCGCGGTGGTCGTCGACTACCCGCCGGGTGGAGCCTCGGCTCCGCATACCCACGCAAAATCGTCCTTCATCTACGCCTATGTCATTTCCGGAAGCATCGAGTCGAAGGTGAACGACGGAGCAACGCGGGTCTACAAGGCGGGTGGGAGTTGGTCCGAACCACCCGGCGCCAGCCATTCTATCAGCCGCAATGCGAGCAGGACCGAGCCGGCAAAGCTGCTCGCTGTCTTCGTCGTCGATACCGACGACAAGGCACTGACCACACCAGTCAAATAGAGCCTGAAGACCAAGGAGAATAACGATGACCAAGCGTCTCGATTACAACCAAGTCGCGCCGAACGGCGTAAAAGCCCTTGGCGGCGTCTATGGCTATATCATGCAGAGCGGTCTTCCCGCCGAGCTGGTTGACCTGGTTTACTTGCGGGTTTCGCAGATCAACAACTGTGCCTATTGCCTCGACATGCACACCCGCGACCTCATCAAGAAGGGTGTGAAGGTCGAGAAGCTTGCGCTGGTGCAGGCTTGGGCGGAGGCTGGCCATCTCTTCAGCGAGCGTGAGCGTGCCGCGCTTGCCTGGGCCGAAACGGTGACACGTGTGTCAGAGACCGGCATACCGGATCAAGCATTCAACGCCGCGCGCACAGTCCTCGAGGAAAAGGAACTGGTCGATCTCACGATCGCGATCGGCTTGATGAATGTCTACAACCGGTTGGCCATCGGCTTCCGGAACACGCCACAGGCAGTACTCGAAAATAACAGGGCTCTCGTTCAGTAATCGACGCCCGGTCGTCGACACCGGGCGTCCAAGTTCGTGCTATTTGATTTCCCACGACGTGTTGTGCGGGATGTCCATCGCAAAATAGTCACCCGCGCCTGCCAGCGCAGGCATATTGATGCAAGCAAATGGTTCGCTCCCGGTGATCCCCTTATACTTCCCGGTACCGCCGGTGATGATATGAGTGCCGCAATCCATCTTCGCCTGGGACTTGTCGAGATCGCGCGTATCGAAGGTCGAGAAAATCTTGTCGCCCTCACTGTCGGCCAGCACGCAGGCACCGTCAATGTACTTCTTGTCGCCGGATGAGAGATTAAGCGCCAAAGCACCGCACGTATTGTCAGTTGTCCTGACGTTATTGCGCCATGCGGAATCTTACGCGCTGGTCGATCTCTCATCGGATGAAATTACGTCGGAGATGATTGACGCACTTCTGCGTGACTCGTAGCGTTTGCGGCCTCACGGTGCACACCTCCGAACGTATGGCAATCGTGTCTTCGGGCGACGCAACATGTTTCCCAGGTGCGTCAGATCACGTAGAATGCAGTTGCCCTTCAGGCGGGACGTGCCGAAATCACCGTCCGGGGCGAACGAGCAGCACTGGCGCCATCGGCAGGCACGCGCTCTTAAGAGACCGTTTTTTCGGTTCGCACCACCATTCACCACGAACTTTGCGCGCCGCTTTTGCAGCGGCTCGTTGCGCAACGTCGGGAGAAAAGCGATGAGCAAGATCGATCGAAGGTCCGCGCTGGGAATCGGCTTGGCAGCGGCTTCGGCGGCTATGATGAAGCCAGCCGCCGCTCAAACCTCGGGCTACAAGGACACCACGCCGTGGCCAGGTGTCGTGGTCCGTGCCTACGACGGTGAGACACCATCCATCATTCCCGGCTTTAAGACCGTCTCAATGCGCGATGTCATTATGCAGCCGGGATCGAAGACGATGGGTCCCCCGATGATGAATGCCATGATCTGTCATATCCCGGAGGGGGAGCTTCGGATTGAACAGGAAGGAAAGACCTTTACGGCCAAGAAAAACTTTGTCTGGACCTGCAACAAGGACACGAAAGAGCAGGCGTACAACGATGGGAATGTGGTCGCGATAATGCGGATCACGGACCTGAAGGCTTAAGGCTCGCTTGTTCGCAAAAGATCGATTGCAGGAGCGGATGGCGCACGAGACGAGGCGCCATCCGCTCGGAGCCGATCACCTCGTCCCGTGTATGAACGCTTGCATCTCCTCCAGGGTAAGCTTGCCATCTCTATTGCTGTCCATCGCCTTGAAAATCCGTTCGTGAGCTGTCTGAAACTCCTGCAGTGAGATGGTCCCATCGCTGTCGGCGTCCATCAGAGCGAACATCATACGCATCATAAAGGGTGGTCCCATCGCGCTCCCACCCATCATGCCGCGCCCCATCATATGTCCTCCCATCATGCCGTGCCCCGTCATACCGCCTTGTCCCATCGTGCTCGCGCCGTCCTGGCTGGTGGGATGGGATTGCATTTGTTGCTGATCTGGCTGAGGCGTCATTCGGTCCTGTGCAATCGCGCCGACAATGCCGTTCGCCAGAACGAGAGCAGATACCGTGAATCCTAGAACGCGCGTGTACATTTCGAGCCTCCTCGGAAACTTGTGTCCCCCGTCCCATTAATGCCGCACGAGAGATATTGATCCTCTGATCTCGGCTTCGCCGAGGCAGCCTGGAGAGGATGGAAAGTGAAGCAGAGCTCGGACGCAAAGCGCCGCGAGAACGTAGACTCATATCCCGACGTTGCTTGACATTTGAGTCAGACCTCACCCCGTCATTGCGAGCGCAGCGAAGCAATCCATGACTCCACTTGCGGCGCTATGGATTGTTTCGCTGCGCTCGCAATGACAACGTCGTTCTGGCGAAAGCGGGGACGAAGCCGGAGTGAGAGCCGGCGGGATAGGGCCTGACGCAGCGATCAACTACCGCGGCGTCGGCTGTGCCACGGTCCCCGGCAGCGCACCGACATCACTTTCGGTGCTGCGATCGGCGGCGAGTTCGCCGGCGGAGACGAGCGCGGTATAGGCGACCGAGCAGATGTGCGAATGGATGCGGCGGAGGTCGCGCAGCACGTCGAGGTGCAGGGACGTCGTCTCGATGGTTTCTGGGCGACCTTCGCGCAGGCGTTCGAGGTGCCGCTCGGTGGCGGCGAACTCGGCACTGCGCAGCGCGGCTTTTTCCGCAACCAGCTTGCGCGCCTCGCTGACGTCGCCCGACATGAAGACGCCGAACGCGATCCGGAGCGAGTCCAGCGTGCGCCTGTGGAACGCCTGCAATTCCTCGGTGCCCTCGGGCGAGAACTGCAGCCGGCGCTTGATCTTCTTGGTGGCGAGCTCGCTCAGGTTCTTGTCGATGATGTCGCCGATATGTTCGAGGTTGATCGCAAACGAGATGATCTCCATCGCGCGTTGGCCTTCGCGCTCGTCGAGACTGCCGCGGGTGAGCTTCGTGACATAGAGCTTGATCGCCTCGTCGAGGCTGTCGACGCTGTTGTCCATCCGCGACACCTGGTCGACCAGCACCCGGTCACCCGTCATCATCGCCGCCATCACCTTACGCAGCATCTCTTCGACGATATCGCCCATGCGCAGTGCTTCGCGCGCGGCGTCGGCGAGCGCAAGCGACGGCGTCTCCAGCGCACTCTCGTCGAGATGGCGCGGCCGGGCCGGATCGGTATCCCGGATGCGGCGAGGCAGCAGCATTCTGAGCAGCCGTGCCAGACTGTCGAGCACGCCAATGAAGAGAACCGCTGTCGCGACGTTGAAAGCGATGTGGAACAGCGCAGTCGCCTTGGCGAGATCGGGCTGGAAAGCGGACAGATGCGCGGCGATCGGACCGAGGAACGGGGCGACCACGAGGATGCCGATGACGCGATTGATGAGATTGCCGAGCGGCAACCGGTAACTCGCCGGATCGTCGCGTCGGGCGCCTTCGAACAGCGGATTGATAGCGCTGCCGAGGTTGGCGCCGAGCACCAGCGCGAACGCCGCATAGGGCGTGATGAACTGCGAATAGGCGAGCGACATCACCAGGAGCACGCTGGCGACGCTGGAATGCACCAGCCAGGTGACGACGGCGCCGATGAAGATGCAGAGCACGGGATCGCCGGTGATCGCATTCATGACGACGCGCACGCCGGGCGCATTCTCCGCCGGCGCCAGCGTGTCGAGGAGGATGTGCAGCGCCAGCAGCATCAGTCCGAGCCCGATCGAGACGCGGCCGATATCCTTGATGCGCGAGCGCGGCCCGCTGCGGAACGCGACCAGCCCGATGATGAAGAGGAGCGGGGCGATTGCGGCGATGTTGAACGACAGGATCTGCACGATCAGCGTGGTGCCGACATTGGCACCCAGCATGATTGCCAGCGCCGGAACCAGGCTCACGAGCCCTTCGGATGCAAACGAACTTGTGATCAGGGCGGTGGCGGTCGAGCTCTGAAGCAGGGCGGTGAGGCCGAGGCCCGCGGCGAAAGCGGTGAATCGGTTGTTCAGCGCTTTTGCCAGCAGGATGCGCAGATCCGGCCCGAATGCGCGCAGAATCCCGCTGTGGACCATGTGCAGGCCCCACAGCAGCAGTGCCACGCCACCCATCAGATCGAGGAGAACCATGCTTCCCATGCTCGTCAGTTTCCTGGAAGTCCGGACAAAGGGTCAGGCTATCGCCAAACGACGGCGGATCAACCCATTTGTTCCCAAGGAATGGACGCGGGCGTTCATCTGTGCCAGCGCCCCGTTTGCCCGAGATTACGTCATTTCGAGGAGAAGGCCCGCAGAGCCGGTAAATGGAATCTGAAGCCGACAGTTCAACTGCGAGCAGTCCCGCTAGCCGGATTCCAACGATTTCTCGCTACAGCAGAAGAACAAACGCGCTAATCAATGAGCAGGGGCCGGGGTCGACATGTTCGTCAATCGACGTAAGAGCGAGCGTCGTCTGTGCAGGAGTCTCGCCAAGATCCAGTTCGGCACCGGCACCCTGCCGCGGGACTGCATGATCACTGATATCTCCGATGGCGGCGTCAAGGTGATCGCCGAATATGCGGAAATTCCCTCTGAGTTCACCATCATCCTGTCGAACGGCAGCCCGCGCCAATGCCGTCTCGCCTGGCGGATCGGCTGCGAGTTCGGCGCACAGTTCGTCGATTAGACTGCAAGTTGTGCCGCTGTCGATGATGCATGTCGTCGGTAGCAACAAAGGCGCGAAGATGGTTCGATATCGGGTCGAACATCCTGTGTAGCGCGCCTCCTTAACCCGGATTTAGGGTTAAGCTGCGAAGCATTCTGGGCAATCGCCGACCGTGGTCAGGGTACATGTCCCAGAAGTTGCTTCACCGATCTTCCGCCGCAAGGCTCCTCGTCGGCGCGGCAGCATCGGCGGCCCTGGTGCTGGCGCTTAGCGGCTGCCAGACCTCCCTCCCTTCCGACATCACGGGATCGCTCGGCGACACGGCCGAGGACAGCCGGCCAAGCGCCGACCCGCGGCGCGACCTTCAGAGCTATCACGAGCGCTTCAAGGCCAATCCGAAGGACGCTGCCGCAGCCTTGCAATACGCCAAGGCGCTGCGCGCCACCGGGCAGCGCGCGCAGGCGGTCGCGATCCTCGAGCAGGCCTCGATGGCGCAGCCGAACAACAAGGCGCTGCTCGCCGGCTATGGGCGCGCGCTCGCCGACAACGGCAATTTCCAGCAGGCCTTCGACGTGCTCGGCCGCGCCCACAGCCCGGATGATCCGGATTGGCGGATCCTGTCCGCGCAGGGAGCCGCGCTCGATCAGCTCGACCGCCACGACGAGGCGCGGCAATACTATGCGAGCGCGCTCAAGATCGCACCCGACGAGCCGTCGGTGCTGTCCAATCTCGGGCTGTCCTACGTGCTGTCGAAGGAATTGCCGCTGGCCGAGGAGACGCTGCGCAAAGCCCGCACCCGCGCGCCGAACGATCAGCGGATCAAGGCCAATTTGGCGCTCGCAGTCGGCCTGCAGGGCCGCGCCGGCGAGGCGGAGAGCATCGTGAAGGCGGATGTGCCGCCGGAGGAAGCCGTCGCCAATGTCGCCGCATTGAAGCGTGTGCTGGCCCGCAAGGAAGGACCGCGGGGAGGTACCGAGAAGATCCCAGTTGCTGCGGTCGGCAGCTCCGATTGACGCGCGGTGCCTACTAGGCTGAGGCGCCTTTCGATCGGGTGCCGACCGCGCGCAATTTCTTCATGATCGGTGACAACAGCGAATTGCGCTGGGCCCTTGTGTCGGCGCGCCCGGTCATCCGCTGCGCGATCTGCAGGAACGTCTTGGTGATGCGATGATTGGAGGCGATCTCCGCGATCATCTGGCCGTTATTGGCGGCGGTGCCGAACAGTTTCGAATCGAAAGGAATGGTGGCGATCGGCTGGCTGTCGATGGTTTTGGCGAAGGCACGCACCTCGATCTCCGGCCGCTTGGTCATGCCGACCTGGTTGAGGCAGTAGAGCGGAGGACGGTCGTTGGGCCGCGCCGCCTTCAGCGTGTTCATCATATTCTTGGTGTTGCGCATGTTGGCGAGATCGGGCTCGGCGACGATCAGGATGTCGTCGGCGCCGATCAGGGCGCGGCGGGTCCAGGCGGTCCATTGGTGGGGCACGTCGAGCACGATGCAGGGCGTCGTCATGCGCAAGGTGTCGAAGATGGCATCGAACGCGTCGGCGCCGAAGTCATACACTTGATCCAGCGTCACCGGCGCCGCCAGCAGGCTGAGATGGTCGGTGCATTTGGCAAGCAGGCGTTCCATCAGCGCGCTGTCCGGGCGCTCCGGCTGGAACACCGCATTGGCGATGCCCTGGACCGGGTCCTGGTTGTAATCGAGGCTGGCCGTGCCGAATGCGAGGTCGAGATCGATCACGACCGAATCAAGCCCGACGTCGCGCGCGATCGCCCAGGCGATGTTATGCGCGACCGTGGACGCGCCGACGCCGCCCTTGGCGCCGCAGACCGCGATCATCCTGCCGACAGTGATTGCCTCGGACGCCGAGAACAGGCCGCAGATCGAGCGCACCACGTCGAGCACCTCGACCGGGCCGACCACATAGTCGTTGACGCCGCGGCGCACCAGTTCGCGATAGGGCGCCTTGTCGTCGGCCCTGCCGATCACGACGACGCGGGTGCCGGCGTCACAGACGGCTGCGAGCTCGTCGAGGCCGGCGAGGAAGTCGCTGCCGCTCTCGGTCTCGAGCACGATGACGTTCGGGGTCGGTGCCGTATGATAGGCGTCGATCGCCGCGGCGATGCCGCCCATATGCACCGAGAGATGCGCCTTAGCGAGACGGCGGTCCTCGCTCGCGGCCTTCACGGTTGTCGCGGTTGCCACCGTCGCGCAGAACGCCTGCACCGACACGCGCGGGGCAGGAGCGATATAGTCGTCGGCATGCGGCGCGGCGTCGGTCTCGTTATCAGGATGTTGTGCGCGGCTGATCATTTGCCTGTGTCGCTGAGCTTGGCCTTGTCGGCTTCGGGGTAGCTGGTGGTGGTCGAAACACCCTTGCGGTACCTCTCGAACGCCACGTCACGCCGCGGCGAGTAGGCCGGCGTCTCGACGCGGGGCTGCTCGAGGTCGGCGGGATTGTCGATCATCGCCGCCAGGTTGCGCTGGCTCGCGCAACCCAGATTGTAGTACGGCCTGTTCTGGTTGTAGCCGAAATCGTCGATCGAGGGGCCGAGATCCTCCGGCCACAACCCGCAAGGACCCGCGACGGCGGCGATCTTCGGATAGCTCAGGCGGATCGTCGCCAGCGTGCGCGGATCGTCGGGATGGTAATTGCGCAGCGTGATGGCGCGCGCGGGCACGCCGCCGGCCGTGAGCAGCGAGCGGATTTCCTGGTAGGTCGCGCCGGCCGCCCGCGCGTTCTGCGTATCGACCGGCACCTCGGCGATGATCGCGCCGGTGCCTTCGCGGGTCCAGGTTCGCGCCAGTCCCATCACATCGGCGCGCTGCGGGGCGGTGAGGCCGGGCCGGCCGTGTCGGACAAAGATGACCATCGAGCGATCGGCTTCGGTGACGGCAATCGGATGCCGCAAACGGTAGTCGGTGGGAACGCTCGCGGTCGTGAGCTCGTCGCCGCCGCTGCGGCAGGCGGCAAGCGCAACCGACACACCGACAAGGGCGCCCAGCCGGTACAAGGTGCGATGGTGATCTGCTCTGCGCGTCATCGTTGCGCCCCCAAGCTCAGTCAATGATGAAGCCGAAATTGGCGGGATAGGCTCCGACCGGCTCGGCGCGGGCCGCCACGCCGTAGATGCGGTTGATGCGGGCGAGCAGCGTCGATTGCGAGTCGGCGGCAGGCGCGAACCCGTCATCGGGCCGCGACAATTCCTTCTGGGCCACCGCACGCACGACATAGGGCGTGACCAGCACCATCAGCTCGGTCTCGTTGTTGACGAAGTCCTGGCTCCTGAACAGCGCGCCGAGGATCGGCAACTGGTCGACGCCGGGCATGCCGTTGATGGCCTGCTTGGTCTTCTGCTGGATCAGGCCGGCCATCGCCATCGAGCCGCCGGAGGGAATCTCCAGCGTGGTCTCTGCGCGGCGGGTGGTGATCGAAGGAATGGTCAGCGACGCGCCGCCCTGGTTCAGCGTGATGGCGTTGTCGGTGGAGAGCTCGGACACTTCCGTCATGACGCGCAGGCTGATCCGGCCCTCGGTCAGCACCACCGGGGTGAAGTTGAGGGAGATGCCGAACTTCTTGAACTGGATCTGGGTCGTGCAGACATGCGTGACCGGATCGCAGGAATAGCCGGCGGGGATCGGAAATTCGCCGCCGGCGATGAAGGTCGCCGATTCCCCGGAGATCGCGGTCAGGTTGGGCTCGGCCAGCGTCCGCGCCACACCCGCGCTTTCCATCGCACGCAAGGTGGCGGTGACGGTCGGGAGGCCCTTGGCGACCGCCGAGACGGCGGCGCCATTGTCCGCCACCAGCGGGCGGCCAAAGGCCGTGAACGGGGTGGAGTTGTTGAAGTTCACGATCGCCGTGCCGTAGTTCATGTTGGCCGAAAGATCGACGCCCATCTGCTTGACGATGTCGCGCCGCACTTCGGAAACATTGACTTTCAGCATCACCTGGTCGCGGCCGCGCACCGTGATGGAGTTGACGACCTTGTCGGCGCCGCCGACCAGCCGCGCCGCGAGGTCGCCGGCCTGCTGGGCCTCGATCGGAGACGACACCGAGCCGGTCAGGATCACGCCGTCGCCGACCCCTTCGATCTGGATGCCCGGCAGCGTCTGCTTCAGCGCGGCGCGCACGCCGTTGAGATCGCGCTTCACCGCGATGTCATAGGCGGCGACCTGCTGGCCGTCGGCATCGAAGAACACGACGTTGGTCTGCCCGACCGCCGCGCCGATGATGTAGGCACGCTGCGCGGAGCGAACGACTGCGTTGGCGATCTTGGGATCGGCAACCAGCACGTCCTTCACGTCGCGCGACAGGTCAATGATCACCGATTTGCCGACGCCGAGCGCCAGGAATCGGGTCTTGGCCGGCGAACCCGCAACCGGTTGCGCGCCTTCGGTCTCGGGATCGGCGGCAATGACCGGCGAGAGAGTCAGTGCGGCCGCGGCCGAAAGCAAGAGGATGCGGACCAGCGAAGACCGCACCGCAAATCTGGTTCGACCGCATTTCATGGCAGGCGTCCTTCTCACTTCTGTGTCGTTGTCGAGCTCGGGACGCCGTAGCGAACCACGTTGATGCTCTGGCCCCGCTTCGGGGGCTGATCTTGTGAGGCGTTGTCGGCCACGTTGACGTCGGCGATGCTGCGCAACGCGAGCGACAGGACGCCGGATTGGCGCGACCGCGCCAGCGTCTCGGTCTGCTCGGGCTTCAATTCAAGCGTGACGGTCTTGCCGAGCAGGGAATTGGCACCGTCTTTTTCTTTCGGCGCCTGGTCGATGGCGAGCACGCGGATATTGCTCAGGATGATCTCCGAACGGACGAGATCCGCGCTGTGCTGGTCCGGGTTCTTCTCGCGCCTGCTGAGGATGACGTCGACGCGGTCGTTCGGCAGGATGAAGCCGCCGGCAGCAGTCTCTGCCGAGATTTCCGTCGAGACGGCGCGGCTGCCTGAGGGCAGGATTGCCGCCATGAAGCCCGATCCGTCCGCCTTGACGAGCTTCTGCTCCCGGATCGGCTCGCCGGCGATGAGCGGCGCGCGCGCGATCGAGCCGATCACGTCCTTGATGGCATCTGGCCTGTTGTTACGGTGGATGAAATTGTTGCTTGCGGTCGCAGCCGGCCAGGCCTGCCATTGCAGGTTCTCCTGCTTGACCGACTGGCCGAGGCCGATGTCGGACTGCGCGACCAGAACTTCGACGGTCGCCAGTTGCTGCGCGACCGGACCAGGCTTGGTCTCGAACTGGGGAACCAAATAGACCACGCCACCGCCAGCACCAAGCGCGATGGTCAGTACGACGATCTGTGCGGTCTTCATACGCTTGACTGCTTACGCTTACCCCAGACTGCCAACGCACCACGGCGATGGCAGCCCAACCCGGGAGCATGACTAAGGCAGCAAAGGTGTAAGGGAACTTGATGAGCGGGATGATTTGCCTGACGAGGATTTGGAGTTCTTCGTCATGGTGAACGCGTGGTTATTTGGCCGCGCCGAAAGCCCGCAAAATACCGGTACTTGCGCGCTTACATCGCCGCTTTGAGCGCCGCAAAGCCACGATCGAGATCGGCCTTGAGGTCGTCGATGCTCTCGAGGCCGATATGGAGCCGCAGCGTCGGGCCGCCCGGCGCCCATTTGGTCGCCGTGCGATAGTCGCTGCAGTCGAAGGGGATGACCAGGCTTTCGAACCCGCCCCAGGAATAGCCCATGCCGAACAGCTTGACGGTGTCGAGCAGGGCGTCGACTGCTTTCTGTGGGGCCGGCTTCAGCACGATGCTGAACAGCCCGGAAGCGCCGCTGAAATCGCGCTTCCAGATCGCGTGGCCGGGATCGGCTTCGATCGCAGGGTGCAGCACCCGCGCCACTTCCGGACGTGCCTGCAGCCAGCGCGCTATCTCCAGCCCCGAACGGTAATGCTGCGCCAGCCGGATCGAGAGCGTGCGGAGGCCGCGCAGCGCCAGATAGACGTCATCGGGCCCGGCGCAGACGCCGAGCAGGCGGATGCCCTCGGCGAGCAGTGGCCACGCCTGGGTATTCGCCGAAATGGTGCCGAACATGATGTCGGAGTGGCCGCCGATATATTTGGTTGCGGCCTGGATGCTGATGTCGACGCCTTGCTCCAGCGAGCGGTGATAGAGCGGCGTTGCCCAGGTGTTGTCGTCGATCACGAGCGCGCCCCGCGCATGCGTGACGGCAGCGATGGCAGGAATGTCAGGCATCTCGAAGGATTGCGAGCCGGGCGCTTCGACCAGCACCGCGCGGGTGTTCGGCTTGAACAGCGCTTCGATGCCGGCACCGATCAGCGGATCGAAATAGGTGGTCTCCACCCCGTAGCGCGCCAGCATGCCGTTGCAGAAATTGCGCGAGGGGCGATAGACGTTGTCGCAGACCAGGAGATGGTCGCCAGCCTTGAGCACCGACAATAGTGCCGTGCTGATCGCCGCGAGGCCAGACGGCGCCAGTCCGACGCCGGCGCATTGCGGCCCCTCCAGCCCCATCAGCACGTCCTGCAGCGCCCGCGTCGTCGGCGTGCCGTGGCGGCCATACTGATACTCACCGCGATGGGCATGGAGGTCGTCCGCGGTCGGATAGAGCACGGTGGAACCGTGGACAACCGGCGGATTGACGAAGCCCTTCTGGGCCTCGGTGTCCCGGCCCGCGGTCACCAGGCGGGTTTCGGGCTGTTGTGGGGGGACCGGTCCGTCGTTGGAAAAGCTCATGCGCTCGCCGTTAAAGACTTTTTGCCGCAGCAGCCATGACGCGTCGGAAGAAGCGGGCCCGGGCCGGGTTTTTAATAACAGGACAGGGAAGAGCTACGTCAACCCCTTGACCCGGCTCGCCAGTCACTATGTGATGCCCCCAACTTCTAGTCGCCGCACGTTGAGGGGCCTGCCGCGACCTTCGATCCAACGCTTGGCTGATTGGCACGCAAGATGCAGGCCAGATCGGCGATTCGCTGGGGATCATCGGTCGGTCCGTTAACGTTTGAGGCGACCGCACGCAAACCTTCCCGGACGACCCCTTTGAAAGGCCCTGCCATGAAACGCGTATCGCTGGTTCTCACTCTTGCCCTTGCCGCCGGCCTCTCGGCGCAGGGCGCTTCGGCGCAAACTCTTAAGACGGTCAAGGACCGGGGCATGCTGTCCTGCGGGGTCAGCCAGGGCCTGCCCGGATTCTCGTCCCCCGACGACAAGGGGAACTGGACCGGACTTGATGTGGATGTCTGCCGCGCAATCGCGGCGGCGATCTTCAACGATGGCACCAAGGTCAAGTTCGTGCCGCTGTCGGCGAAAGACCGCTTTACCGCGCTGCAGTCCGGCGAGATCGACGTGCTCTCGCGCAACACCACCTGGACGCTGTCGCGCGATACCTCGCTCGGCGCCAACTTCACCGGCGTGACCTATTATGACGGGCAGGGCTTCCTGGTGAAGAAGTCGCTGAAGGTCAATTCAGCGCTGGAGTTGAACAGCGCCTCGGTTTGCGTGCAGACCGGGACCACGACTGAGCAGAACCTCGCCGACTACTTCAAGGGCAACAACATGAAGTATGAGGTGATCGCGTTCGCCTCAGCCGACGAGACGGTGAAGGCCTATGAATCCGGCCGCTGTGACGTCTTCACGTCCGACGTCTCCCAGCTTTATGCCGAGCGCCTGAAACTCGCCAATCCCGCCGACCACGTCGTGCTGCCTGAGGTGATCTCCAAGGAGCCGCTCGGCCCGATGGTCCGCCACGGCGACGACCAGTGGTTCGACATCGTGAAATGGACGCTGTTTGCGATGGTCGATGCCGAGGAGCTCGGCGTCACCCAGAAGAACGTCGACGAGATGGCGAAATCCGACAAGCCGGAGCTGAAGCGCGCTTTCGGCACCGACGGCAATCTCGGCGAACAGCTCGGCCTGACCAAGGACTGGTTCGCACGGATCGTGAAGGCGACCGGCAATTACGGCGAGGCGTTCGATCGCAACGTCGGCGCAGGCTCGAAGCTCGGCATCGCCCGCGGCCTCAACAACCTCTGGAATAAGGGCGGTATCCAGTACGCGCCGCCGATCCGCTGATCCGACAGGCGTGCGGCGATGGCCATCGAGCCCCGGAAACCACCGTCGCAGTTTGTGCTCAAGCTGCAACGTGCGCTTGGCGGCCGCGCAGGGTGGGGAGGATTCGTCCTCCAGCTCCTGTTCGTCGCCGTGCTCGCCTGGATCTCCTATGAGATCGTGGCCAATGCCCGCGCCAACCTGCAGGCGCAGCGGATCACCGCGGGCTTTGGCTTCCTGCAGAACACCGCCGGCTTTGACGTCAGCCAGAACCTGATCCCGTATACGGGCTCGGACACTTATACGCGTGTCTTCTTCGTCGGACTGCTCAATACGCTGCTGGTCTCGGTGATCGGCATCTTCTTCGCCACCGTGATCGGCTTCATGGTGGCGCTCGGGCGGCTGTCGCCGAACTGGCTATTGTCGCGGATTTCCGGCGCCTATGTCGAACTGGTGCGCAATCTGCCGATCTTGTTCCAGATCCTGTTTTGGTATCTGGCGGTGCTCGCGGCCCTGCCCAGTCCGCGGCAGAGCATCTCCGTGTTCGGGATGTTCTTCCTCAACAACCGCGGCCTGGTGATTCCGAGGCCGATCGGCAATCCCGGCTTCGAGCCGTTTGTCGTCGCGGTCTTGGTTGCGATCGTGGCGGCGCTGGTGCTTTGGCGCTACGCGCGGCGGCAGCTCTACCAGTATGGCAGGATGATCACGATCTGGCCCTACCTGCTCGGCCTCCTGATCGGGCTGCCGCTGGTGACGTCGCTGATCTTCGGCGCGCCGGTGACCTTCGAGATGCCGGTGCTGAGGGGCTTCAATTTCGCCGGCGGCGCGCGCCTGATTCCGGAGTTCGTGGCGCTGACGCTCGCGCTGTCGACCTACACCGCCGCTTTCATCGCCGAGATCGTGCGCGCCGGCATCCTGTCCGTGCACAAGGGGCAGATGGAGGCCGGCTCCTCCCTCGGGCTGCACCGCGGAGAGGTGCTGCGGCTGATCGTAATCCCGCAGGCGATGCGCGTGATCCTGCCGCCGCTCACCAACCAGTATCTCAACCTCACCAAGAACTCCTCGCTCGCGGTCGCGATCGGCTATCCCGACCTGGTGTCGGTGTTCGCCGGAACGACGCTCAGCCAGACCGGCCAGGCGATCGAGATCATCGGCATCACCATGGGCGTCTATCTCCTGATCTCGCTGGTGACGAGCGCGATCATGAGCTTCTATGGCTGGCGGATCAGTCGGAGCATGGGCTGATGAGCGATATCGTCGTTTCCAATTTCGTCCGCGAGGAGCTCGTTCCGGAGCGGCCGGCGCCGGTGAGGACCACGGGTCTCGTGGGCTTCCTGCGCACCCGGCTGTTCAATTCGCCGACCAACATCCTGATCACGATCGTCAGCGTGCTCCTGCTGTGGTTCGTGCTCGTCCCTACGGTCAAATTCTTGTTTGTGGACGCCGTCTGGACCGGCAAGGACCGCGCCGCGTGCCTGGCCGAGAATGCCGGGCATCCGGTCGGCGCCTGCTGGCCGTTCATCCAGGCCAAGCTCAGCCAGTTCATCTATGGATTCTATCCGGAGCCGGAGCGCTGGCGGGTCAACCTGACGTTCTTCCTGGCGGCTGTGCTCCTGCTGCCGCTGTTGATTCCTCGGCTCCCGGCCAAGGGCATCAATGCCAGCCTGTTCTTCCTGGCTTTTCCGGTGGTGGCGTTCTTCCTGCTGCGTGGCGGCGGGCTCGATGGTTTTGCCGTGAGCTGGGTCACGTCGCTATTGTCGGGCTTCAACGACAGCATCGGCGACGGCGGGCGTAAGCTCGCGGCAGCCGGCGAAGCCTCCGCCGTGATTGGGCCGGTGCTTTGGGGACTCGGAAAGCTGATCGTTCTGATCAGCACGGTGATCTCCTGGGTGCTGTTGCCCCTGCAATGGCTGCGCGACCAGATCCAGAGCGGCGGTCAGCCGGTCTGGACTGATTTTGCGCTCACTGCCGCGATCGTCTCGCTGCTGCTGTTCTTCCTCGGCGGCGGCTTCCGCACCGGCTGGCGGCCGCTGGCCGTCAGTCTCGCGACCTTCGCCGGTATTGGTCTGGTGATAGCCGTCATGAAGCTAGACCGCGGCGGCTTCCCCGTGGTCGACACCAGGCTATGGGGCGGCTTGCTGGTGACGCTGGTTGTCTCGGTGACGGGCATCGTCACTTCGATGCCGGTCGGCATTGCGCTGGCGCTCGGCCGACGTTCGACCATTCCCTTGATCCGTATCTTCTCGATCGCCTTCATCGAGTTCTGGCGCGGCGTGCCGCTGATCACGGTGCTGTTCTTTGCGACCTACATGCTGCCGCTGTTCGTGCCGACCGGCTTCACCATCGACGGTCTGGTGCGCGCGCTGATCGGCATTGCGCTGTTCGCCGGCGCCTATCAGGCCGAGGTCATCAGGGGTGGGCTGCAGGCGATCCCGCGCGGGCAGGGGGAGGCGGCAAGCGCGCTCGGCCTGTCCTGGTGGAAGACGACGGCGCTGATCGTCCTGCCGCAGGCGCTGCGCCACGTCATTCCCGGCCTCGTCAACAGCTTCATCGCGCTGTTCAAGGACACCTCGCTGGTGTCGATCGTCGCGCTGTTCGACCTGCTCGGCCAGTTGCGCGCTTCCTTCAGCGATCCCACCTGGGCGACGCCGACCACGGCTTTCACCGGCTTTGCCTTCACCGGGCTGATCTATTTCGTCTTCTGTTTCGGCATGTCGCGCTATTCTCTGTTCGTCGAGAACAGGCTGAACGCGCACCGGCGCAACTGAGTGAATTCGCCATGAGTTCGAATCCGATCGTCAGCATCAAGGACCTCAACAAGTGGTACGGCGAGTTCCACGTGCTGCGCGACATCAATCTCGAAGTCGCCCGCGGCGAGCGCATCGTGATCTGCGGCCCTTCGGGCTCCGGCAAGTCGACGCTGATCCGCTGCATCAACGCGTTGGAGGAGTTTCAGGAAGGCGAGATCATCGTCGATGGCATCGAGCTTGGCCCGAACTTGCGGCGCGTCGACGAGGTCCGGCGCGAGGTCGGCATGGTGTTCCAGAGCTTCAACCTGTTCCCGCATCTGACGGTGCTCGAAAACTGCACGCTGGCGCCGATCTGGGTACGCAACATCCCGAAGAAGGACGCGGAGGCCTCCGCGATGAAGTTTCTGGAGCGGGTGAAAATCCCGCATCAGGCCAGCAAATATCCGGGCCAGATGTCCGGCGGCCAGCAGCAGCGCGTCGCGATCGCGCGTGCGCTCACGATGAATCCGAAGGTCATGCTGTTCGACGAGCCGACCTCGGCGCTCGATCCGGAAATGGTGAAGGAAGTCCTGGACACCATGGTCGACCTCGCCAAGGAAGGCATGACCATGCTGGTCGTCACCCACGAGATGGGATTTGCCCGCGAGGTCGCCGACCGCGTCATCTTCATGGACGCCGGCCAGATCATCGAGTCGAACACGCCGAAGGAATTCTTCGCTCATCCGCAGCACGCGCGGACGAAGCTGTTCCTCAGTCAGATTTTACGGTGACTGTCTCCCTCATGGTGAGGAGCGCGCGATAGCGCGCGTCTCGAACCATAGAGCCCGTGGCCCATCCTTCGAGACGCGGCCTTGCGGCCACTCCTCAAGATGAGGTTCGCGAGTGTTGCCAAATCTTAGACAAACGGCACGTCGATCTTGGTGCGCTTCTCGAGCCATGCAGGCACCGGCAGGTTCTTCGAGCGCATGAAATCCGGATTGAAGAGCTTGGACTGATAGCGGTTGCCGGAGTCGGCGAGAATCGTGACGATCGTCTTGCCGGGCCCGAGCTGCTTTGCCAGGTGGATCGCGCCGGCGATGTTGATGCCGGTCGAACCGCCGAGGCAGAGGCCCTCATGCTCCAGGAGTTCGTAAATCACGGTGACCGCTTCTTCGTCGGAAATCAGGAAGGCGTCATCGACCTTGGCGGTCTCGATGATGGACGTGACGCGGCCAAGACCGATGCCCTCGGTGATCGAGTCGCCCAGCGTCGATTTGGCTTCGCCATGCTTGAACAGTTCGTACATCGCAAAGCCGTGCGGATCGGCGCAGGCAGTGACGATGGCGTTGTTCTTTTCCTTCAAATAGCGGCTGGTGCCGGCGAGCGTGCCACCGGTACCGACCGAGCAGATGAAACCGTCGACCTTGCCGCCGGTCTGCTGCCAGATCTCCGGGCCGGTCGAGTCGTAGTGCGCCTTGGCATTGTCGAGGTTGTTCCACTGGTCGGCGAACAACACGCCGTTCGGCTCGGTCTTGCGAAGTTCGTCAGCCAGCCGTTTGCCGACATGCTGATAGTTGTTCGGATTGGAGTAGGGCAGCTGCGGCACCTCGATCAATTCGGCACCGCATAGCCGCAGCATGTCCTTCTTTTCTCGGCTCTGGGTTTCCGGGATCAGGATCAGGGTCCGGTAGCCGCGGGCGCTGGCGACAACCGCAAGCCCGATGCCGGTATTGCCGGCGGTCGATTCCACCACCAGCCCGCCCGGCTTGAGCGCGCCACGTTTCTCGGCTTCCAGGATCATCCATTTGCCGGCGCGGTCTTTCACCGACTGGCCTGGGTTCATGAACTCGGCCTTGCCCAGGATGGTGCATCCGGTCAGCTCGGAGGCACGCTTCAGCTTGATGAGCGGCGTATTGCCGATGGCTTCGACGACGTCGTTGTTGATTGTCATGTCGGGGGTATTCTTTGCCGGTTATTTCGCTCCCGACTGACCCTAGTGCGGGGGCGGCAAAAGGGAAAGGCCCTTGCGCCGCGGTGCGCGACGGCCCGAATCGACCCACCGGTCCGCGGCAATCTGCCTCGCGACTCTCGGTCCGCGAAATGGGCCGCCGGATGGCGTCGGAGCATTGGGGATTTGGGGCAACAGGCGCCCGGAAATCCCCATGAAATCTTCGTAAGATTCCGGCAGCTTCCGGTGCCGACGAAATTGAAGTAAGGCCCGTAACATAAGGACAACTTGCTATTCGGCGGTTCCCTGGTTGAACTTGACCGGAGTGTCTCGTCGGGTTGGCAGGACTGTCCGCTTGCCATGCCCTCGGAGTAGTATGACGGCGCGGTTCCATTGGAAGCATCACTCCGTGAACGTTCGACAGACCATCCCCCAACGCGTTGCGAACTCATCGCGACTTGATTCGGCGCGCGGAGGAGAACGGAGGTGACCCAACGCATCCGGGGGGCTGCTGTCAGCGCACGGCGGCGCGCGCCTGTGCCAAGCCTGCGAGGCGTGTTGCGCATGTTTGCGGGTTTTGTGATTGCCGCGAGTTCGGCCGGCTGCATCCTGACCAAGGATATTCCCGATGCCGCGCTGGATATTCCCGGCGGCTACAAGGCGGCGCGGCCGGCAAAGGCCTCCGACGCGCCGCCGACGCTCGACTGGTGGCGCGGCTTTCGCTCGACGGAACTAACGACGCTGATGGAAGAAGCCCAGCGGGTCAATCTGGACATTGCGGCGGCAGTGGCGCGTTTCAAGCAAGCGGACGCGCAGGCGCGGATTGCCGGCGCGGCCTTGCTGCCGACGCTCTCCGGCTCTGGGTCCGAGACGTATTCACGTACCTCCGGCTCGAGCGCGAGTGGCCTCAGCATCGGCGGGCGCGAGGTGGTCAATTACAACGCCTCGCTTGCCGCGAGCTATCAGCTCGATTTCTGGGGCCAGAACCGCGATGCCGCGCAAGCGGCCGAAGAGACCGCGGTCGCCAGCCGCTTCGACCGTGAGGTGGTGGCGCTGACCACGCTGACCGCCGTTGCCAACGCCTATTTCCAGGTGCTGACGTCGCAGGATCGAATTCGCACCGCCCAGCGCAACATCGCCAGCGCCGAGCGTGTCCTCAACGCGATCAAGGATCGCTTCAAGGCCGGCACCGGCACCGATCTCGATGTCGCGCAGCAGGAGAGCCTGGTGGCCAATCAGCGCGCGCTGGTGCCGCCGCTCCGGCAGACCCTCGACCAGAACGTCAATGCGCTGGCGACGCTGGTGTCGCGGCCGCCGGAGAGCGTGCGCGTCACCGGCGGCTCGCTCAACAACATCGCCATTCCCCGGGTGACGCCGGGCTTGCCGTCGGCATTGCTGACGCAGCGTCCCGACATCAGGCGACAGGAGGCGCAGCTCGCCGCCGCCACCGCCAATGTCGGCAGCGCCCGCGCGCAGTTCTTTCCGAGCATCCAGTTGACCGGACAAGGCGGCTATCAGAGTTCGGCGCTGTCGGCACTATTCCAGCCGCATGCCGCCTTCTTCAGCCTGGTCGGCGGCGCGACGCAGCCGATCTTCGACGGCGGGCGGATCCTCGGCAATTTCGAGTTGACGCAGGCGCAGCAGGAAGAACTGCTGCAAACCTATCGCAAGACAGTGGTGCAATCCTTTGCCGACGTCGACAACGCGCTGGTGGCGATCCGCGAGACCACGATCCGGCTGAAGCTGCAGCGTGACGTCGTGGCGTCGTCACAGCGGGCATTCCAACTGGCCGAACAGCAGTTGCGGGCTGGAACTGCTGACATCGTAACTGTGCTACAGACTCAACAGACTCTGTTCCAGGCCGAGGACGCGCTGTGGCAGGCGCAACTCGCGCGGCTGCAGGCGATCATCAGCCTGTATCAGGCTTTGGGCGGCGGCTGGGAGCCAAAGGTGGAGAGATCGGTCGATGCTCTTTAAGCCGGAAGCAAAGGACAACGCGAAGGCTGCGGAGGTGAAGAAGCAGGGCCTGTTGCCGCGCCTGCTCAAGCGGATGGTATCGCTGATCATTGCCGCCGTGATCCTCGGCGGCCTCAGCTATATCGGCTGGCTCGCCTGGCAGCCGAAGAGCGGCGGCCACAACCCCAACGCCCGGCCGGACCTGCCGGTGCCGGTGCTGGCGGCCATGCCGCGCGTGCAGGACGTGCCGGTCTATCTGGACGGCGTCGGCTCGGTGCGTGCGTTAAATACCGTTACGGTTCGCTCGCAGGTCGACGGCAAGCTGATCAAGGTGAACTTTGTCGAGGGGCAGGACGTCAAGAAGGACGACGTGCTCGCCGAAATCGATCCCGCGATCTATCAGGCCCAGTACGATCAGGCCGTCGCCAAGAAGGCGCAGGATGAGGCGCTGCTCGCCAATCAGCGGCTCGACCTCGCCCGCTACCAGCAGCTCGCCCAAACCAACGCGGGTTCGAAGCAGCAAGCTGATACCCAGAAGGCGGGGGTTGCGCAGCAGGAAGCGCTGGTGAAGGCCGATCAGGCCGCGATCGACAACGCGGCGGCGACGCTGAGCTACACCAAGGTCATTGCGCCAATCTCAGGGCGCGCGGGCCTCCGCCAGGTCGACCAGGGCAACATCATTCATGCCTCCGACACCACCGGCCTCGTTGTGCTCACCCAGTTGCAGCCGATCGCGGTGTGGTTCAGCCTGCCGCAGCAGCAGATCGTGCGGGTGAATGCCGCCGCCGGCCAGGGCACGCTCGCGGTCGACGTGTTCGGCAATGACGGCGTGACCGTGATCGATACCGGCAAACTGACCGGCATCGACAATCAGGTCGACCCGACCACCGGTACGCTGAAACTGAAGGCGGAATTTCCCAACGGCAATTTCCAGCTCTGGCCCGGCCAATTCGTCAATGTGCGGCTGAAAGTCGAGACGCTGCCGAATGCGATCGTGGTGCCGACCTCGGCCGTGCAGCGCGGGCCAGCCGGAACCTTCAGCTATGTGATAGGCGAGGACAATATCGCCACTGCGAAACCAGTGACGGTCATTCAGCAGAACGAGCATGACGCCGTTATCGGCAAGGGGATCACGGCCTCCGACCGCGTCGTCACCACGGGATTTGCCAATCTCGCCGATGGATCGAAAGTCATCATCGGCAAGGACGATGCCGCGCCGACCGCCGATCTCGCGCCGCGCAAGCGCAGCCGCAGCCCGGATGCCAAGAACGGCCAGGCCAAGGATGGTCAGGCCAAGGATGGTCAAGCGAAGGACGGCGAGCATCGTTCGCGGCGCGAGCGCACGCAGGGCGAAGGCGATCAGAAGAGCTCGAGCGGGGCAGCAACGGGGGGTGAAACGTCAGGCGGCGCAGCGAAGTCGCAGCCGTGACGCGACGACTATCCCAGAGCATGATCCGGAAAAGTGGAAACCGGTTTTCCGAAAAGATCATGCTCCAGCAAAGAGATCACTTCGCAAGGACGAGTACGCAAAGCCATGGGCGTCTCTGAACCGTTCATCCGCCGGCCGATCGCGACCTCGCTGCTCGGGATCGCGCTTTTGATCGGCGGTGCTCTCGGCTATTTCGCGCTGCCGGTCTCGGCGCTGCCGCAGGTCGATTTCCCGACAGTGCAAGTGTCGACGCAACTGCCGGGCGCCAGCCCCGACGTCATCGCCTCCCTGATCACGGCACCGCTCGAACGCCAGCTCGGACAAATCCCGTCGCTGTCATCGATGAACTCGACCAGCTCGTTCGGCGTCAGCCAGATCTCGCTGCAGTTCGATCTCAACCGCGACATCGATGGCGCGACCCAGGACGTCCAGGCCGCGATCAATGCCGCCGCCGGCGTATTGCCGAAGAACCTTCCGTACCCGCCCGTCTACGCCAAGGTAAATCCAGCGGATGCGCCGGTCATGACGCTGGCGCTGACGTCGGAGACGATCTCGCTGCGCGCGATGAGCGACCTCGCCGACACCATCCTCGGCCAGCGGCTGAGCCAAATTTCGGGCGTCGGCCGCGTCGCCGTGCTCGGCGGGCTGAAACCGGCGGTGCGGGTGCAGGCCGATCTGGCGCGGCTTGCAGCCTATGGCATCTCGATGGAGGACTTGCGCAACGCGATTGCCGGCGCCAACGTCTCGGGCCCGAAGGGATCGCTCGACGGCGCGCAGCAAGCCTATACGATCGCCGCCAATGACCAGATCGCGGTGGCGGAAGCCTACAAGCCGATCATCATCGCCTATCGCAACGGCTCGCCGGTGACGATCGGCGACGTGGCCGTGATCGTGGATGGGCTCGAGAACGACCGCACCGGCGGTTGGTATCAGGGCACACCGGCTGTTATTATCGACATCCAGCGCCAACCCGGCGCCAATGTCATCGAGGTCGTCCGCCAGATCCGCGACGAGATCCCGCGGCTGCAGCGGCTGATTCCGGCCGGCGTCAACCTGACCGTCGTCAGCGATCGCACCGTCACCATCCGCGCCTCCGTACGCGACGTGCAGTTCACACTGATCCTGAGTGTCGTGCTGGTGACGCTGGTCGTGCTGCTGTTCCTGCGGTCACTGCGCGCCACGCTGATCGCGGGCGTCGCGCTGCCGTTGTCGCTGATCACGAGCTTCGGCATCATGTATTTTGCCGGCTTCAGCCTCGACAATCTGTCGCTGATGGCGCTGACGATCGGCACCGGATTCGTGGTCGACGACGCCATCGTGATGATCGAGAACATCGTCCGCCACATGGAGGAGGGCGAGTCGGTCATGGAAGCGGCGCTCAAGGGCGCGAGCGAGATCGGCTTCACCGTGATCTCGCTGACGCTGTCGTTGATCGCGGTCTTCATTCCGCTGCTGTTCATGTCCGGGCTGGTCGGGCGCATGTTCCGCGAGTTTGCGCTGACGCTGACGATCGCGGTCGTGACCTCGGCGGTGGTCTCGCTGACGCTGACGCCGATGATGTGCTCGCGGCTCTTGAAGCGCGTCGACGAGGAATTCGTGCTGCCGGGCCTTGGCGCCATCAGCCGCTTCATCGACCGCATGGTCGAGTTCTACCATCGCACGCTGTTGTGGGTACTGCAGCGCCAGCGCGCGACGCTGCTGGTGACCTTCGCTACCATCGCGCTCACGCTGTTCATGTATGTGATCGCGCCGAAGGGCTTCCTGCCGCTCCAGGATACGTCCTCGATCACTGCGGTAACCGAGGCCGGCCCGGACGTCTCTTTCGCTGAAATGCAGGCGCGACAGAGCAAGGCGGCGGACCTGATCAAGTCGGACCCGGACGTAACCGGCGTGGTTTCCGTGATCGGCGCCGGTTCGGTCAACCCGACCACCAATGTCGGCCGGCTCGTGATGACGCTCAAGCCGCTCGGCGAGCGGCGCGACGACATTTCGAAGGTGGTGGCGCGGCTGAAGCAGAAGACGGCCTTGATCCCCGGCATGACCATCTATTTCCAGCCGGTGCAGGACGTGCAGATTTCGACACAGTCGAGCCGGTCGCAGTACCAATACACACTGAACGGCACGGACGCCAAAGAGGTGTCGCTCTGGGCGGGCAAGCTGGTCGCCGAGATGCGGCGTGATCCGATGTTCCGCGACGTGTCGTCGGAGGCGCAGGAGGCCGGTCTGCGGGCGGCACTCGATATCAATCGTCAGCGCGCCGGCCAACTCGGCGTCAGCCTGCAGGCCGTCAACGACACCCTGAACGACGCATTCGCGCAGCGGCAGATTTCGACCATTTACGGGCAGGCCAACCAGTACCGCGTCGTGCTCGAGGCGCTGCCGATGTATCAGCGCGATCCGTCGATCCTCGACAAACTGTATCTGCCCGGCGTGAACGGCGCGCAGGTGCCGCTGTCGGCGGTGGCGACGCTGACGCGTACCACGGCGCCGCTTGCCATCTCGCACCAGGCGCAATTCCCGGCGGTGTCGCTCAGCTTCAACCTCGCGCCCGGCGAGGCACTCGGCGATGCCGTTGCAGCGGTGAAGGCGATCGAAACCCGGATCGGCATGCCCAACAGCATCGTCGGAGTCTATACCGGCGACGCCGCGGAATTTTCCAGATCGCTCGCGGGCCAGCCCTGGCTGATCCTCGCCGCGATCATCACGATCTACATCGTGCTGGGCGTGCTTTATGAGAGCTACATCCACCCGATCACGATCCTGTCGACGCTGCCCTCGGCGGGCGTCGGCGCCATCCTGGCGCTGATGCTGTTCGGGCAGGACCTTTCGGTCATCGGCCTGATCGGCATCATTCTCCTGATGGGCATCGTCAAGAAGAACGCGATCATGATGATCGATTTCGCGCTGGACGCGGAGCGCCATCGGGGCATGTCGCCCTATGACGCGATCGTGCAGGCCTGCCTGTTGCGCTTCCGGCCGATCATGATGACGACATTGGCGGCGCTGTTCGGCGCGCTGCCGCTCGCGATTGAAAGCGGCACCGGCGCGGAGCTGCGCTTTCCGCTCGGCATTTCCATCATCGGCGGCCTCCTGCTCAGCCAGTTGCTGACGCTCTACACGACGCCCGTGATCTACCTCGCGCTCGACCGGCTGAACCGCAGGATCGAGCACGCGCTACCGGACCCGGGTCCGCAGGGCCCGCCGGTCGCGGGAGCGACCGAGGGGATGCAGTGATGGCGTCGATCTCGATCTCGGAGCCCTTCATCCGCCGTCCGGTCGGCACCACGCTGATGGCGATCGGGCTGTTCCTGATCGGGATCGTTGCGTATGGGTTCCTGCCGGTGGCGTCGGTTCCGAACGTCGATTTCCCGATGATCCGGGTGTTCGCTTCGCGGCCGGGCGCCGACCCTTCGGTGATGGCTGCGACGGTGGCGGCGCCGCTGGAACGCCGGCTCGGCGAGATCGCGGACGTGGAGCAGATCACGTCGGTGAGCTCGCTCGGCAGCACCAGCATCCAGGTGCAGTTCGCGATCGGACGCAACATTGACCGCGCTGCGCGCGACGTGCAGGCGGCAATCAACGCCTCGATGGCGGATCTGCCGACCGACCTGCCGACATTGCCGATCTTCAGGAAGGCCAATCCAGCGGCGGCGCCGGTATTCGTGCTGGCGCTGACATCGAAGACGATGTCGACCAGCGCGATGTACGACGTCGCGGATACCGTGCTCGCCCAGCGCATCTCGCAAGTGCCGGGAGTGGGCGAGGTCACGGTCTCGGGCGCCGATCAGCCGGCGGTGCGGATCTCGCTCAATCCGGTCGCGCTGTCGAATGCCGGCATTGCGACCGAGGACGTCCGCCAGGCCATCGTCAACGCCAATCCGCTCGGACCGGTCGGCATCTTCAATGGTGGCCGCCAGAGCGAGACGCTCTCGATCAATCCGCAGATGCGGACCGCCGCCGAGTTCCGCAACATCCTGATCAAGAGTGCGAACGGCAATTTCGTCCGCCTCTCGGATGTCGCCGAGATCGAAGACAGCGTACGCAACGTCCGCTCGGTCGCCTGGTTCAACAAGCAGCCGGCGGTCCTGATCCAGATCACCAAGCAGGGCGATGCCAACGTCATCGATACCGTCGACCGGGTGACGGCGATGCTGCCGGAGCTGAAGCAGTGGATTCCCGCCGGTCTCGAGATTTCGACGCTCGTGGACCGCACCGGCACCATCCGTGCCAGCGTGCTCGACATGCAACTGACGCTGCTTGCCACCGCCGGGCTGGTCATGGTGGTGGTGTTCGTGTTCCTGCGCCGCTTGACGCCGACGATTGCGGCAGGCGTCTCGGTGCCGCTGGCGCTGGCGGGCACGTGCGCCGGCATGTGGCTCGCCGGTTTCTCGATCGACAATCTGTCACTGATGGCGCTGGCGATCTCGGTCGGCTTCGTGGTCGACGATGCGATCGTGATGATCGAGAACATGTACCGCAATCTCGAGCAGGGCATGGCGCCTTATCCGGCGGCGCTGGAGGGGGCCAAGCAGATCGGCTTCACCGTGGTTTCGATCTCGCTGTCGCTGATCGCCGCCTTCACGCCCCTGATTTTCATGGACGGTATCGTCGGACGGCTGCTCCGCGAATTCTCGCTGACGCTGACCTTCGCCATCCTGGTCTCGACCCTGGTGTCGCTGACGATCACCCCGATGATCTGCGCGCACTACATCAAGGAAGCGACCTCCGCCCGCGCCACTTGGTTCGACCGCCTGATCGAGGGAACCCTGTCGCGCATCGTGCGCTTCTATACGTGGACGCTGCGCGGCGTGCTCGATTTTCCGTTCCTGACCTTGCTCGTGTTCTTTGCCACCATCGCGCTGACCGTGACGCTCTACATCAAGACGCCGAAGGGCTATTTCCCGACCGACGACAGCGGCTTCGTCATCGGCGCGACGCGGGCATCGGCTGACACCTCGTTCCAGGCCATGCTCAAGCTGCAGCAACAGGTGGCCGACATCGTGATGGCCGATCCCGCGGTCGCCGGCATCGGCTCATCGCTTGGGAGCGGCGGGATGGGCGGCGGCGCTAGCCGTGGCACCATGTTCATCAGCCTGAAATCGCCGGAGGAGCGGGGGGGAGTTTCGACACAGCTTGTGATCGATCGCCTGCGCCGCAACCTGTTCATGGTGCCGGGGATCCGCCTGTTCATGTTCGCGGCTCAGGACGTCCGCGCCGGCGGGCGACAGAGCGATTCCGACTACCAGTACACGCTCTCGAGCGCCGATCTCGATTTGTTGCAGAAGTGGGCGCCGATCGTCGCCAAGCGCATGGAGACCGTCGAAGGTATCACCGACGTCTCCAGCGATCGCGACCCCGGCGGATTGCAGCTCAACCTGGTGATCGACCGCAAGACCGCCTCAAGCCTCGGCGTCCGTGTGCAGGATATCGACAACGCGCTCAACAACGCTTTCTCGCAGCGGCAGATCTCGATCGTCTATACCCAGCGCAACCAATACATGGTGGTGCTGGAGATCGATCCGAAATTCCAGACCGATCCGTCCAACCTCGAGCGAATCTACGTGGCCGGCGCCAACGGCGCCCAGGTGCCCTTGTCGGCTGTGGTCCACTATCAGCGAGGGCTGGCGCCGCTCGCCGTCTATCACACGCAGTCCTTCCCCTCGACCACGGTATCGTTCAATCTGCTGCCGAACGTGCCGCTGGAGCAGGCGACGTCGAATATCCAGCGCGCGGTGGATGAATTGCATATGCCCGAAGGCATCCGTGGCAGCTTTGACGGCAACGCCGGCGACTTCAACAAGACCAGCGGAAGGCAGCCGCTCCTGATCCTGGGGGCGCTGGTCGCGATGTATATCGTGCTCGGGGTGCTCTATGAGAGCCTGGCGCATCCGCTGACGATCATCTCGACCTTGCCCTCCGCAGGGCTGGGCGCGCTGCTGGCTCTGCAACTGACCGGTACGCCCCTGACCGTGATCGCCTTTGTCGGCATCATCCTCTTGATCGGCATCGTCAAGAAGAACGGCATCATGATGGTCGATTTCGCGCTGGACGCCGAGCGGCAGCGCGGCCTGTCCTCGGCGGACGCGATCTTCGAGGCCTGCAGCGCAAGGTTCCGGCCGATCCTGATGACGACCATGGCGGCGCTGTTTGCCGGCATTCCGCTGGTGCTCGCCACCGGTCCCGGGACGGAGCTGCGCCGGCCGCTCGGCATCACCATCATCGGCGGCCTGTTCGTTTCGCAGATCCTGACGCTCTACACCACGCCGGTGATTTACTTGTTGATCGACCGGTTGCGGCGGCGCGCCGAACCTGCCGCGCTGGCAGCGCCCGCGGAATAGTTGAATTGGCGGCCGCGTAGCGTATAGCGGGCGGATGACGGAATCAGATCAGACAATCCTTGCCGAGCCGGTCGCGGACTGCCCGCATTGCGGCAAGCCGATGCCGCTGTGCATCTGCGACAGTGTTACGCCGATCGAGAGCCGGATCGAGCTCCTGATCTTGCAGCATCCGCAGGAGCAGGATAGGGCGCTCGGCACCGCACGGCTGACCGCGCGCCACTTCGAGGAAGCAGTGGTGCGGATCGGGCTGTCCTGGCCGAGCCTGTCGAAGGCGCTGGGGCGACCGGTGGCGGACCCGTCGCGCTGGGCGGTGCTCTATCTCGGCTCCGCCAAGGTCGCCGATCTCGACACCGATGCCGAGGTCGTCGCCGTCGACCGCAAGGCCGAGCTCGAGCCGAACCAGCGCAGCATTCTCGGACGCATCGAAGGCATCGTGCTGCTCGATGGCACCTGGAGCCAGGCCAAGGCGCTGTGGTGGCGCAATCCCTGGATGCTGAAATGCCAGCGGGTGATTCTGGGCCCCCGCCAGCCGTCACGCTACGGCCAGCTTCGCCGCGAACCGCGCCGCGATGGACTTTCCACGATCGAGGCGGCCGGCCTGCTGCTCGCCGCGCTCGAAAAGCGGCCGGACATTGCCGAAACCCTGAATGCGAGCTTCGAGCGGATGCTGGCAAGATATCGCCAGGTGCAGCGGACGATGCCGCAACTCGCCCCAAAGCCGAAAAAGCGCGATTTTCGGCGACGGAAGCGATGAAAGCGACGCCTCATCTATCAGGCGTAAGCCATTGATTGTATGAGTGGAGGCCACGACCAGAATTGAACTGGTGTACACGGTTTTGCAGACCGTTGCGTAACCACTCCGCCACGTGGCCTCAAGCGGGGCGGATCAATACAGAGGTTCAAGGACTTAGGCAACCGGCCCCGAACCGGTTCCTGCAGAATTCTGAAACTCCAACTGCGTCGCCGGCATTGCGGCGCTCTTTAGCAGGAGGCGTACCAACCATCCGGAAATGGGATGAGCGGCCAGGGCGTCTGGTTGTCATTCGCGGGGCGTGGCGGCGGCTGGAAGCGCGGCAATGGCTGAGCCATGAAATCCTCCTGTGGCGTCGGGGCGACGGCTGCTCGCACAGCATCCAACACCAGATCAAATTCAGCTTCGCTCATTGCGCTCTCCCCGGAGGTTGTGAGCGCAACGTCGCAAAATGGGTTTGTGGGCGGATTGAGCGGATCGCTCCAATTTTAGCGATCCGGCAGCCGCCCCCTCACTTGGTTACCAGAGTCTTGCTAGCGCCGTATGAACGCTATTGCCGGCGCGGTCCACCGCACTGTGAGAAAAATCACATTTGACCAAAATGAATTCGCATAAGTCCCAATCACGCCTGCAGCGGAGCAGGCCAAGCCCGAGCTTAGGGAGACGCGGTCATGAAGGCAAGCGTTACGCGATCGGCAGCCTTGAAAAGCCGCGCCCGTCGCCTGCCTGCGTTGGCAGAAGGCTAGTCTGAGCGCGGTGTGCTCCGCGGTGTTCGAGCAGTGAATCGCGCGCCCCAAACGTCGGGCCATGACTCGAATACAATTTGAGCAGCCGTTGCCCAAACCGCAGGCCCGCTTCATCCAATTTTTTGTACGCCGCCAGACAAGCTTTTGCGGAGCGGTTCCCCGTAGCCTTCGTTCCGAGCTTTGGGACATGGCCGTGGCCATGACAACGTCGGAGGAGCTGGCAACATGCAGAAATGGCTTTGTGGGGAAGCACGGCACGCGTCACTTCCGTGGCGTCGCGCGATTCTGGGCGCGATCGTCGCCGCAGGATTTCTGGTGCCGCTAAGCGCGCAGGCGGCGGCGCCGGCGGCATGCGCGGCGCTTCAGGAGAAATATCCGGACTGGAAGGGCAAGACGCTCGTCAACGCGATCAACCCGCACACGCCGGGCTATGAATCGATCGACCCGAAAGACCCGAGCAAGTATGTCGGCTTCGACATCGATCTCGGCGAAATGATCGGTGAATGCCTCGGCTTCAAACTGACCTACAAGGCCGTGACTTTTGCCGCATTGCTGACAACGCTCGCCAGCGGGCAGGCGGACATCGTGATCTCGGACATCTACGCGACCGAGGAGCGCGCGAAGGCGGCCGACTTCATTACCTATTCGAAAGTGTTCGACGGCGTGCTGGTTGCCAAGGGCAATCCGAAGGGCATCAACGGCATCAACCTGTCGCTGTGCGGCGCGGCGGCGGCCGAAAACACCGGCTTCGTCGAGGTGCCGCTGGTGCAAGCCCTCATTCCCCAATGCAAAGCTGCCGGCAAGCCTGAGCCGACGCTGCAGCTCTATGACAACAACGCCAACTGCATCCAGGCGATCCTGGCCGGCCGGGCCGACACCTACATCAACGACGTCAACACCGTCGACAACGCGGTGAAGGCCTATCCGGACAAGCTCGAGAAGGCGATCGCGGTGACGATCCCGTACTCGGTCGGCATTGCCGTGCCCAAGGACAAGCCGAAGTTTCGCGACGCGGTGATGGCCGCACTGACGGAGATCTACAAGTCCGGCGACCAGCTCGCGCTGCTCAAGAAGTGGGGACTTGATCCCGACAATCTCAAGGAACCGGGCCTGCTGACCGTCAACTGATGTCCCTGTTCCTGCACTATCTCAGCCTGCCTTACCTGCTCGCGGGCATCGAGCTCACCCTGGAGGTGACCGCCCTCGGGCTCGCAGGCGGGCTGATCCTCGGCCTGATCCTGGCCTGGATGCAGCTCAGCCACCTCTGGTGGCTGTCGGCGATCGCGCGTGGCTACACCGTGATCTTCCGCGGCACGCCGCTGATCCTGCAGATGGTGTTCGCCTACGACGCGCTGCCGCATATCGGCATCAAACTGCCGGCCGTGCTGGCGGCCGGCCTCGCGCTCGCCTGCAATGAGGCGCCATTCATTGCCGAGATGCTGCGCGCCGGCGTGCTCGGCGTCGAGCGCGGACAGATATCAGCGGGACAGGCGCTCGGCATGACGCCGGCAGTGCTGATGCGGCGGGTGATCGCGCCGCAGGCGATCCGCACCATGATCCCGGCCTTCGGCAATGAGTCCGTCAGCGCGTTGAAGAATTCGTCGCTGGCCTCGGTGATCGCGGTCCAGGAATTGACGCTGCGAAGCACGCAGCTTGCGTCCTCGACCTTCGACTTTTTCTCGATCTTCTTCGCCTCCGGCTTGATCTATCTCGTGCTGACCGGCGCGATCAGCGTCATCCAGCTCGCCCTGGAATGGTTGCTCGATCTCGACCGCACCTCGCGTGAACGCAAGCTTGCCGATTATCTGCCCTGGCGCCGGGTCGACCTCATCACCAAGCTGGAGCTTGCGGAGAAGACCGCTCCGGCGGTCGACGTTGCGGCTGGCATCGAGCCCGAAATCCCGGTGCCGCCGTCCAGGACGCTGACGCCGGAAGAGCGGGCCAGACGCACCGCGACGATCGCGCGCAACAATGTCGCCGTCGAGGTGAAGGATCTGCGCAAGAGCTATGGCGCGCAAGATGTGCTCGACGGCTTGGATATCACGGTTCGCGTCGGCGAGGTCATCGCGCTGCTCGGACCCAGCGGCTCCGGCAAGAGTACGCTGCTGCGCTGCATCAATCATCTGGAGAATTGGGATGCCGGCACGGTGCGTGTCGGGGGACGGCGGCTCGGCTTCGACGACGACGGCAGGCCGCTGTCGCCGCGCGCGATCGCCAATGAGCGCGCCAATGTCGGTGTCGGCATGGTGTTCCAGCAGTTCAACCTGTTCAGCCACCTGACGGCGAAGGAGAACGTCGCGGGTCCCTTGCGCTGGGTCCATGGCATGACACGAATTGACGCCGAGCGTCGCGCGCGCGAACTGCTCGACCGCGTCGGCCTGAGCCATCGCGCTGATGCGCTGCCGCGGCACCTGTCGGGCGGGCAGCAGCAGCGGGTGGCAATCGCCCGCGCGCTGGCGCCGAACCCGAGCGTGCTGCTTCTGGACGAGCCGACCTCGGCACTCGATCCCGAACTCGTCAACGAAGTCCTGGAAGTGATCCGGCGGCTCGCCATCGACGACGGCCTGACCATGATCATCTCGACGCATCAGATCCGCTTCGCCGATGAGGTGGCCGACCGCGTCGCCTTCCTGAGCGGCGGCAGGATCCTGGAGGAGGGGCCGGCGCATGAGGTGCTGTCCAATCCGCGCCATCCCGTCACCGCGCGCTTCCTCAGCGTGATGGAAGCCGACAAGACGCCGGAGCCGGTGAGATGAAGCGTCACGCGCCAGAACTTCGATCGTTCCGATCCCCCGAAGAGGCACTTGCATGAGGCACTTTACCCTGCCGGTCTCGCCGGCCAATGTTCACTGGGGCTACTTCAGCAAGAAGGTCGCGCCGGCGCTGACATTGCGCTCGGGCGACCGCGCCACCATCGAGACGCTGACCCATCACGCCAATGACGATTACGAGCGCATGATCGCGGGCGATCCCGGCGCCGAGAGCGTGTTCCACTGGACGCGCGAGCACAAGGCGGTGGCGCGCCGCGGTTCCGGCCCGACCGAGGGGCCGTTCATCCGCGGCGCGGGCGAGGGGCTTGGCGTACACCTTTTGACCGGACCGGTCGCGATCGAGAACGCAGAGCCCGGCGATGTCCTGGAGGTGCGCATCCTCGACATCAGGCCGCGCCCGAGCTGCAGCGCCTGCCACGCCGGCCGCTGCTTCGGCTCGAACGCCGCAGCCAATTGGGGCTTCCATTATCACGATCTCATCGAAGAGCCGAAGCCGCGCGAGGTGATCACGATTTTCGAGCTCGACGCCTCGGGCGAGCCGTTCGCAAAGGCCATCTACAACTACGTCTGGACGCCGCAGACCGACCCTGATGGCATCGTGCACGCCACCATCGATTATCCCGGCGTGCGGGTCGACCATGCGACCATCCGCAAGCGTGAGAACATCCTCACCGGCGTCAAGGTGCCGGCGCGGCTGCATTTCGGGACCATGGGGCTGGCGCCGTCGGAGGCCGACTATGTCAGCTCGATCCCGCCGAGCTATACCGGCGGCAATATCGACGACTGGCGGATCGGGAAGGGCGCGCGGATGTATTATCCCGTGGCCGTCCCCGGCGCGTTCTTCTCGGTCGGCGACCCCCATGCCGCGCAAGGCGACAGCGAACTCGGCGGCACCGCGATCGAGACCTCGCTGACCGGGGATTTCGAATTCATCCTGCACAAGAACAATGATCTCGGCGGAACCGCGCTCGAGGGCCTCACGCATCCGATGCTGGAGACCGACCATGCCTGGTCGGTCTATGGCTTCACCTATCCGAACTATCTCGCCGAGCTCGGCGCCGGTGCGCAGACCGAGATTGCCAACCATTCCAGCCTCGACCGTGCGATGCGAGACGCGTTCCGCAAGCTGCGGCGGTTCCTGATGACCGTGCACCGGCTGAGCGAAGACGAGGCGATCTCGTTGATGTCGGTCGGCGCCGATTTCGGCGTTACCCAGGTGGTCGACGCCAATTGGGGCGTGCACGGCACGATCCGCAAGAACGTCTTCAGGTGCGACTAATGCCTTGAGAATGGACCGCTTTTGATCGTGGGTTGAATTTGCCGGCGTCGTTTTGACGCCGCCATTTTGGCGGAGGACTGCGCTTGTCTGGCACGCGGGTTGCTTCGATCGGCCCTGATTGGGTCGAACCGATGAGCTTCCGTCCGTTCACGAGTGAATCCTACGCGCGAGACGACCGCCTGAAGGCATGGCGGGACGTCCTGGCTGCGGTCGGCCTGCAGCCGGCTTCCGCAAGCGCATTCGACGACGGTCACGCGACGGCCTCGCATCGCAACGCCGTGGGCGTGGCGCTGACCCGGATCGCGGCGGGATCGCAGGGGATCGCGCCGCTGCCGCAATCGGGCGAGGGGTTGCCGATCGCGCTGCTCCCGATCGAGGATGGCGTGATGCTGCGGCAAGGCGCGAGCCACCGTATCGTTCCCGTTGGCCATCTCCTGCTGCTGCCGCGGCATGGCGACTGGAGCCTGATGTTCCAGCGCGATATGCGCGCGATCATCCTCTCTGTTGCAGCCGAAGCGCGGCACGGCCGCCTCATCGGCAGGCCGATCGCGTCCGAAGCCCGCGTCGTCGCGCCCGCCGGCCTTGCCGATGTGTTCTCGCGATTGCTGGATGCAACCTCCCGCACCCTGGAAACGCTGAGCGACGTCGAATGGGCGGCCATTGCGCAAAGCCTCGTCGATCTTCTCTTGACGCTTGCGCACCAGTCCACCTCTCCCGCCTCAGAGGTCGCCGGTACGGCCACGCAAGCCGCGATCCTGCACCGGATTTGCCAGACCATCGAGCGCAACCTCGACAATCCCGAGCTTGCGCCGTCGCGTGTCGCGCAGGCCGAAGGGATTTCCGAGCGCTACCTGCAGAAGCTGTTCGAGGGCGTCGGCGACAATTTCTCGCACTATGTACGCGAGCGGCGGCTGCAGCGCGCCTGGGCTGATCTGTCGAACCTGGCGGAGGCGCATCGATCGATCTCGGAGATCGCCTATCGGTACGGCTTTAGCGACTCCGCGCATTTCAGCCGCGCCTTCCGTCATCGCTTTGGTCTGCCACCGCGCGAGTTTCGCCAGCAGGAGGCCGAGCGCGCGGCGCCATCGTCGATCGCCGCGGGTCAGCGCGGCTGGCCGCAGGAGGCGCTTGCGCAACTGCGAACGCATCAGCCATCGAGCGTCGGAAGGAATATGGCTGCCGTCACAACGGGGCCGGCGCACGAAGGCGAACGGGAGCATCACGCGGCCCACCATCATCTCTCCGTCGACGCGAACCGCGTGCATTGGGGCTACTTCAGCCGCACGCTTGCGCCGCAGGCCGAGATCAATTCCGGCGACACGATCACGATCGAAACCCTGACCCAGCATGCGTCTGATGATCCTGAAAGAATGATCACGGGTGATGCCGGCGCCGAAAGCGTGTTCGGCTGGACCAATGACCGCAAGAATGTCGACCGGCGCGGCGCCGGTCCGATGGATGCCTCGGTGTTCGGGCGCGGCGCGGGCGAGGGGTTCGGCGTGCACATCTGCACTGGCCCGATCGCTGTCAAGGACGCGCAGCCTGGCGATGTCCTGGAGGTGCGCATCCTCGATATCGTGCCGCGGCCGAGCCGCAATCCGCATTATGAGGGCAGGGTATTCGGCTCCAGTGTCGCGGCCTGGTGGGGCTATCACTACAACGAGTTGCTCGCCGGCCCCAAGCCGCGCGAGGCGGTGACGATCTACGAAATCTACTTCGCGGGTCGCGAAGGTGACCACGACGAGACGCCGCATGCGCGTGCGCTCTATTCCTACCGCTGGGAGCCGCAGGCCGATCCGTTCGGCGTGGTCCATACCACCTACGATTATCCCGGCATTCCCGTCGCGCCTGGTTCGGTGAGGCGCCGGCACGCCGTGCTCGACGGCATCCGTATTCCGCTGCGGCCGCATTTCGGCGTGATCGCGGTCGCGCCGCGCGAAGTTGATTTCGTCGATTCCGTACCGCCGTCCTATTTCGGCGGCAATCTGGACAATTGGCGGCTCGGCAAGGGGGCGACCGTCTATCTTCCGGTCTCGGTGCCAGGCGCGCTGCTCTCGGTCGGCGATCCCCATGCCGCCCAGGGCGATGGCGAGTTGAGCGGAACGGCGATCGAATGCTCGATGACCGGCACGTTCCAGGTGATCCTGCACAAGAAAGGCAATCTGGCTGGCCAACCGTTTGCCGATCTCAGCTATCCCCTGATCGAGACCGCGACCGATTGGGTGCTGACCGGCTTCAGCCATCCGAACTATCTCGCCGAGTTCGGCGCGCACGGGCAGAGCGAAGTCTATGCGACGTCCTCGCTCGACCTTGCGATGAAGGACGCCTTCCGCAAGATGCGGCGCTTCCTGATGAACATCAAAGGTCTCAGCGAGGACGAGGCGATCGCGCTGATGTCGGCAGCGGTCGATTTCGGCGTCACCCAGGTCGTCGACGGCAATTGGGGCGTGCATGCGATCCTGAGCAAGCGGTTGTTCGAGGACGCGGCACTGTCGCGATAACAGAAGGATACCGAGATTGAAATTCCACATGATCGCGGGCGGGCCAAAGCCCGTCGCGCCCTTCAGCCACGCTGTCGAGGCCGACGGCTTTGTCTTCGTCACAGGCCAGATGCCAGACACGCCCGCTAGTCCCGGCGTATTGCCCGACGGCATCGTCGCGCAGACCAAGGCGGTGATGGAAAATCTGCGCGTTGTGCTCGAGGGTCTCGGTCTCGGCTTCGAGCACATCGTGATGTCGCGCATCTATCTTACGCGCTTCAAGGAAGACTACGCCGCCATGAACGAAACCTATCGCAGCTATTTCCCGCCGGACCGCCTGCCGGCACGCACTTGCGTCGGCGTCACCGGGCTTGCTTACGACGCGCTGATCGAGATCGATCTGGTGTGCCGCCGGCCGTGAGTGCCGGCGCATTCACGATTGATCGCGCGGCCCGCCACGCCGTCGTCCTCGCGAAAGCGAGGACCCATAACCACAGGGTGTTGTGGCGCGAGCAAGCGGTTGGAGCGGAGTGCATTACGCACGGAAATAGCTTCCCCGACGCGCGTTCGTCGCAAACGTCCGTTATCTCGCTACATTGCTGGACCGCTCCCCAATGCGGGCCCCTCAAAACACCAGTGAACGGTGCACATGCACCCCCGCCATTGCGCCATCGCCGACCGCAAGCGATACCGAATGCGGTGCTCGCGCGACGTCTCCGCAGGCAAAGGCGCCGCGCACCGTCGTTTGCTTGGTCTCGTCGGTTCGGATCTGGGTGCCGAACGGAGTCGTTTCCAATTCGCAGCCAAGCGTCTCAGCCAATGGCGTGGAGGGCGCGTTGCGCGTTGCCGTGAACAGGCCGGCGAAAGGCAGGACGCGTCCGTCTTGCAGCCTCACGTCTGCGTGGCCTTCGATGCCTGCGATAGGACCTGTCTCGATCACGACGCCCCGCGCAGCAAGCTCGGCGCGGGCGTCCGCGTCCGGCTCGAAGGCACCGTTGAGCATGAGCGTCACGTCTCCCCATTCCGTAAACAGAACGACGTGATGGAGCACGTCGGGGCTCGTGGCGATTACACCGATCCGTCCCTCATTCAGTTCATATCCGTGACAATAGGGGCAGTGAAAGATGCTACTGCCCCAGCGCTCGGCGAGCCCATCAAGATGAGGGAGTGCATCGCTGACGCCGGTGGCAAGGATAAGCCTCTTGCCACGATAGAACTCGCCGTCGGCTGTTGTCACCGCGAAACCATCTTCTTGCCGCTTGGCGTCGGTAGCGGTTCCCTCGAGCCATGTGAGCGTCGGATAGGCCGTGAGCTGTTCTCGTGCAGTGCGCGCGATCTCGGCCGGATCGACCCCGTCCTGACCAAGAAAGCCATGGGATTCCGAGGCGAACCGGTTGCGCCGGACGCCTGCGTCAACGACGAGCACCTTGCGCCGGGCGCGCAACAATTGAAGGGCCGCAGCCATGCCGGCGTAGCTGCCGCCAATGACGATCACGTCATGAAGCATTTCGGTTCCTTTCCTTGTGCGCCACATGACGCCGCGAGAATTCCGCACTGAGATCGGCGATGGTGATGGCGCCGAAGCGATCGAGCAGTAGCGCCTCTGCTTCGGCGAAAGCTCCGTCCAAAACGGCGTTCAGCGCTTCGCCGGGCTCAGCCATGCGCAAAAGAGTATGAAGCACGGAGGAGGAGCGGCGGTCTCGCATCATGTAACTTCGTATATTACATGATGTGCCGAGTTTCAAGGCGCGCTTGGCACAAAGTCATCCCGTTGCATCGAACGCGACGTGACGCTGTGAACGCTATGTGCGCGACGGCGCTATTCTATTGATCTGCAGGGAAGTCGGCGTGCCGTCGTATCGTGGAAAGAGATCTTCTCCCCACTCGGCGATGGTGGGCCATTCAGCAGCACTTGGCAGGGCCGGATGCATTGCGAGATGCGCGCGAATGGAGTCAGGAAGAAAGCGCCAATTCGGCGTGAAAGAAAACAGCAGCGCATCGCGCCGTGAAAGGCTGCGATTTGGATGCGTTCCATGGAGGAGACGATAGTCCACCGCCACTGCATCGCCACGGCGCAGATTGAGCGTGATCTGTCCTTCGTGGTTACTGAGAGCAGGGTGGTCGGGCGCCAACTGCTCGGCGGCCGCACTATGCGGCTCGGGCAGGTCGGAGTGGATCGGCAGACTGCGCAGATGGGAACCCGGAAGAACTCGCAATGCGCCCGTCCGGTCACTCGTGTCTGAGAGGTAGCACAGGATTGCGATCTGCGGGGCGGTCGGCGCGAAACTGATGGAGTGGTCCCAGCACCACCAGTCCTGGTGCCATAGCAGCGCAGGCGTAGAGGCGCCTTTGGATGAGATGTAGGCCGAAATCCAGCGCAGGTCGTCAGCCGCGACTGTAGATCTGATCCGACCGAGCACGGATGTCCGGCAGAGCAAGCGCGTGACGATTGGATCATTCCAGCGCAACGGGACGAGATCGTTCCCAACGCGGTTCATCATCGGATCATGCGGCTGTGCGAGCCGGTGGTGAACCTGCTTTTCGATCTCTTGCAAGTCCGGCTCTTCAAAGAGCGCCGGGATGGTCGTGAAACCGTCGACAGCAAATTTGCTCGAACCAGACATGCGGGCTCCATTAGGCGGATGAAATCCCATTAGGAGATTCATCCAACGGCCGAAAGCTGAGCGATCGGCTCAAGCGATTCGAACGCGTGCGCCCTTGACGAAAGGTGCGCGCTCATATAGGAACCAATCAGTTCCAGAACTATTTGGTTCCATATATGCCAACCCAAGACACGTTGAGCGCCACGTTTGGCGCGCTGGCTGATCCGACGCGCAGGGCAATCCTCGCGCGACTGTTGGAAGGCGAGGCCTCGGTCGCCGAACTGGCCAAGCCGTTCGCGCTCACGCCCCGGGCTGTCTCCAAGCATGTCGCCGTGTTGGAAGCGGCGGGCCTGGTGACGAAGGGCCGCGATGCCCAGCGGCGTCCGTCACGGATCGTCGCCAGTCCGTTGATCGAGATCGATTCCTGGCTCGCCAACTATCGCAAGCTCTGGCTGCGGCGCTTCGACAAGCTCGAAAGCCATCTGGCAAAGCAAACGGGAGGAGAATGATGGAGAGAGGCAAGGTGACCTTGGAGGAGAGGCCGCTGGGCGCCACCATCCAACGCTGGTTTCCAGCCTCGCCCGAGCTCGTCTACCGCAACTGGATTGAAGCCGAACAGATCCGGCATTGGTTTGCGACCGACGGCTACGAGGTCACTGGCTGCGAGATCGACGCACGGCCGGGAGGAAAGTGGCGGGTCGATTTTCGCTCCTCGACCGGGCACGTCTATTTCGAGCGCGGTGAGTTCCGGGAAATGGTGCCGGGGAAGTTGCTCGCGCTGACCCTGACCCAGGTCGATGGCGCCCACTCAGGACCGGAGACTCTGATCACCGTCACCTTCGAGGCTTCACGCGGCGGCACTGACATGACGTTCCATCAGGTTGGCTACGACAGCAGTCTGCGCCGCGACGGCAACGCCGAAGGCTGGCAGGAATGCTTCGACAAGCTCATCGCCCGCCTGCCGAACTCGGACATCACCACTTGAAAGGAAAAGCATATGAGCAGGAATGCAGCAGACGAGCAGGAGGTCCGCGCTCTTTTCGCCGACTGGCTGCGCACTTCATCGGCGCTGGACATCGACGGCGCCATGCGTCCTCTCGATCCCGATATTCACTCCTATGAACATGTCGCGCCACTTCAGTACCGCGGTATCGATGCCATTCGCGAAGTCTGCCAGCAGGGCTTCGACCTGATCAAGGGCGACTTCGAATGGGACATTCCTGATCTTCAGGTGATCGTGCGCGATGACATTGCCATCGCGTGGGGCCTCAACCGCATGCGCTACCGCTCAGCTTCAGCGCCGGAGATCGAGAATTGGTCGCGAAGCACGAGAGTGTTTCAGAAGAAGGATGGGCAATGGAAGATGATCCACCAGCATCTTTCCGTCCCGGCCGATCCAAGGACCGGACAGGCCAGATTCGACCTGAAGCCCTGAAATGGCGATTGCCGAGCAGCCCGGTGGTTCGCGCCGTTATCTCTTCGAACTGTGCGGAGGGGTCCATTTGGTCCTTTGCAAGCTGGGAAGGCTTTGTTATAGGGCTGACCGCAAGCGAAACGCCGGTTTCGCCCATTCCTCGGTAGCTCAGCGGTAGAGCATTCGACTGTTAATCGAATGGTCGCTGGTTCGAATCCAGCCCGGGGAGCCAATCTCTCAATTAAATCGAGCTGTTAGCCGAATTTCCTAAGCTCTTGGTTTCGCGCTTGCGCGGCCCGGCAAGGCGGATTCGCATCCAACCTCCAGATTCGACTCGTCCTGACGGGCGCGACTCAGTCACATCCGCGTGGCGCTTTGCGGATTTGATGCGGACAGCCGCCAAATCGACTCATTCATCGTCGATTTTTGCTTAAGCAGGGCTCCTTGCGAGGTGATTCCATGGCCGTCTTCGACACCGAGGTGCCGAAAACAACACCCTCGATCGTCCCGAGCGATATCCCGACCATGAGCGACGACGAATGCCTTCGGCGGCTCGCGCGGATCGTCGAAGAGCACGATTCCACGTGTCTTGACGAAGCTGCGAGGCTGATCGGCCGGCTTGCCGTCGCGATCGAATAAGCGCTGTTCCCCTGCAAGAACTCGCGGGGCCGGTATGGCCCATCGGGCGTGTTGCGTTTTGATCCTGCTTGTTCCAAAAGACGGGCGGTCTCACTCCCGTCGCGGCCGCGCCGCGCGACTTGCAGGTTTCAGCCCATGTCCGGTTTCTCGACCGCGCGCCAGAAAATGGTCGATGGCCAGGTGCGCACCAGTGACGTCACCGACGCGCGTATTCTCGATGCGATGCTTGCCGTGCCGCGCGAGGCCTTCGTTCCCGAAAGCAAGCGCGCGCTGGCCTATCTCGATCTCGACCTCGATGTCAGCGAGGGCGGCGCGACGAAGCGCTACCTGATCAAGCCAGCCGTGATGGCGAAGATGCTGCAGGCGGCTGAGATCAATTCGACTGACCGCGTTCTGGTCGTCGGCTGCGCGACTGGCTACGCGGCTGCCGTGGTCGCACGGCTCGCCGGGGAGGTGTTCGCCACCGAAAGCGAGCCCGCGCTCGCCGACCAGGCCAAGGTCGCGCTTGCGGGGACCGGTGCCGCCAACGTGACCGTGCGCGCGGCGCCGGCGGCGAAGGGCGATGTCGCGGACGCGCCGTTCGACGTCATTTTCCTCAATGGTGCCACCGAGATCGTGCCGCAGGAACTCTACGAGCAGCTCCGCGAGGGTGGGCGATTGGTCGGGGTGTTTGCCTTGTCGCAGCCGCAACGGGCCGCCGTCGTGACACATACCCACGGGGATTTCGGGCATCGGCCGCTATTCGATGCCGTGGCGCCGCTCCTGCCGGGCCTGGAGCGCTTGCCGGCTTTCGTGTTCTAATAAGATGCATCGTCCCGGAGGGAGGAGGGCCTCTTTCCAGGCGTGCCGGCGAATGCGGATTCACAACTAAAGGCGGATTCACGGCCGGCGCGAAGCGAGGGAGTTCGTATGGTGGCGGCTTGGTGGCGATTCGAAGCGTTAAAATCCCGTTCTGAATCAGAAGTGTGGCCCGTTTGCCCCACGTGAAGAGTTTCCACCGGGTTCCGTTGCGAGGTAGTTCCGTCCAGCCTAGCTGCGGAATAAGGTGAGGCGGGACTCACTTCGATCGAAGCGGCGCCCGGTTCATGGTCTCGAGCCGGGTGGTGAATAGCAATGGATGGATTATTGGGGATGCGTGGGGTGAAGGTTGTCACCGGAGCCGCGGCAGCGGTCCTTTTGTTGGCGTGCATGGGACCGACGCCGGCCCTGGCCGACACGATCGAGGCCGCATTGGTTCGCGCCTATCAGACCAATCCGCAACTCAATGCGCAGCGCGCCTTTGTGCGATCCACCGACGAAAACGTGCCGCAAGCGTTGTCGGGCTACCGGCCGAGAGTGTCGATCACGGCGAGCGGTGGTTATCAGTATACCGATGCCATCTCGGGTGGGGTGGCTGCGCATGGAACGCAGGTCCCGCGCGCCGTCGGCGCCACGATTTCGCAGACCCTGTTCAATGGATTTCAGACCGGCAACCGAACGCGGGCCGCAGAGAGCCAGGTCTCCGGCTCGCGCGAAGCGCTGCGGAATATCGAGCAGACCGTGCTGTTCAGCGCTGCCTCGATCTACATGGATTACCTGCGCGATGCGGCGATCGTGGAGGTTCAGCGCAGCAACACACGCGTGCTCGAGCAGACGCTCAAGCAGACCCGCGACCGGTTCAATGTCGGTGAGGTGACGCGCACCGACGTCGCGCAATCGGAGGCGCAACTTGCCGCCGGCCGCACGCAGCAGCTCACGGCCGAATCGCAACTGACCACGACGCGATCGAACTTCCGGCGCATCATCGGCAGCGAGCCGACGAATCTCGCGCCGGGCTCACCGGTCGACCGTTTCCTGCCGCCGACCCTCAATGCCGCCATCGAACTCGCGCTGACGCAGAACCCGAACGTGACCGCGGCGATGTTTGGCGTCGACGTCAACTTCCTCAACGTCAAGATCGCTGAGGGCGCGCTCTTTCCGAGCGTGACGCTGCAGGCGAGCGCGCAGCAGGCCTACGATCAGACGCTGGTCATCCAGCGCCAGTTCCAGGCGTCGGCGATCGCGCAGATTGCGGTGCCAATATACCAGGGCGGTGCCGAATATTCGCTGATCCGCCAAAACAAGGAATCGCTGGCCCAGCAGCGCCTTGTGCTCGAACAGACGCGCGACCAGGCCCGAGCCAATGTCGTCACGGCATGGGGCCAGTTGGTGGCTGGTAAGGCCCAGGTGTCTTCGGCGCAGGCGCAGGTGACGGCATCCGAGATTGCGCTCAACGGCGTGCGCGAGGAAGCCAAGGCCGGACAGCGCACCACGCTCGACGTGCTGAACGCGCAGCAGGCGCTGGTCAACGCCCGCAACGCTCTGGTCATCGCGCAGCATGACCGTGTCGTTGCTTCCTACAGCGTGCTGCAGGCCGTGGGCCGGCTGCAGCCCCAGGTGCTCAACCTGCCGACCCAAACCTACGATGCGAGCGTTCACTACCAGCAGGTGCGTGATAGCTGGGCCGGGGTTCGAACGCCCGACGGCCGCTGATCGTCGCTTCGGCATATTACTCTAAATAGACAGTTGGGCCCGCTTGCAGCGGGCCCATCGCATTTCTGAACATTCGTTTGTCCCGCGCGCGACCGCCGACTCCATATGTCGCGTGGCGGTCATGAAGACGCCGCGAAACTTCGAAGCGCGTTGCTTGCAATCGATTGTTGCCCTGACATACCGTTTCCATAGGCAACACAACGATTCGCAACGGCTTTTTGCGTCCATCGCTGCGGATCGGTTGCCGTGAGGGCGAACGCACCGCGTGCAACGCACCGGTAACCGTTGATCTGGGGACAAGTCCGGACTCGAGCGATGAAAAATTCCGGCCGCTTCATCCGGAACCGCCGAATCTCGTGTGGCTTGGTGTAGGATAATTTCGATGTGGAGTCGGAAATGACGCAACCTGCAAAGGTCCAAGAGCCCTCCATGGAGGAGATTCTGGCGTCGATCCGTCGCATCATTGCCGATGATGAGGCCAAGCCCGCTTCCGCGGATAAAGCCGCAAACGACAGGCCGGCAAGCGTTGCGACACCGGAGAAACCGGCGGTCGCCGCCGCGCCTGCGCCCAAGCCGGTGGTGAAGGACATTCCGCCGCCGCCGACTCCCGCAGCGGCGAAGCCGGTGCCAGCAGCGCCAAAACCTGCGCTGGCGCCACCACCAGCCAAAACGAACAGCCAGGACGACATCGACGCCATGCTGGCAAGCCTCGATGAGGCGACGCAGGAGGCCGAAGTCAGGCCGCCGCAACCCGACGGCGACGTATTCGAACTGACTGACGAAATGGCCCTGCCGGATCCGGCACCGACGCCGACGCCCAAGCCGCCGCCACCGACCTTTCAGAAAGTTGAACCGCAGGACGACATCGAATTCACGGAAGCCACCAAGCCACCGCCGTCTCCACCGCGGCAGCCAGCCTATGAGCCAGCGACCGAGAGTTCCTCCTATGGTCAGCAGCCAATCCTGTCGCGCACGACCATGAACGCGGTCGAAAGCGCGTTCAATTCGCTGGCCAATACCGTGCTCAGCAACAATGCACGGACGCTGGAGGACCTGGTCAAGGAAATGCTGCGGCCGATGCTCAAATCATGGCTGGACGACAACCTGCCGGGGCTGGTCGAGCGGATCGTGAAAGCCGAGATCGAGCGGGTTTCGCGGGGGCGTTAGCCGCCCGGGCCGCGAAGCCCCCTCAATTCAGCCATCCCTAATGGGTGTTATGGCGGTTTGGACGCGCCAGTCCGGTTGACTTGGCGCGTCCGGACGGCTTTTTAGCGCTCTCAAACATCCCCATTTGTAGTGCCATGATCGAGAAAAACTACCAGCCTGCCGATATCGAAAGCCGGATGTCCCGCGTCTGGGAGGAGAGTGGCGCCTTCAAGGCCGGCCGCCCCGAGCGGCGCGACGCCGCGCCGTTCACCATCGTGATCCCGCCGCCGAACGTGACGGGCTCGCTGCACATGGGACATGCGCTGAACAATACGCTGCAGGACATCCTCTGCCGCTTCGAGCGCATGCGCGGACGCGACGTGCTCTGGCAGCCCGGCACCGACCATGCCGGCATCGCCACCCAGATGGTGGTCGAGCGGCAGTTGATGGAACGGCAGGAGCCGGGCCGTCGCGAGATGGGCCGCGCCAAATTCCTCGACCGGGTCTGGCAATGGAAAGCCGAGAGCGGCGGCACCATCATCAACCAGCTCAAGCGGCTGGGCGCCTCCTGCGATTGGTCGCGCGAGCGCTTCACGATGGATGAGGGCCTGTCGCGCGCCGTCGTGAAGGTGTTCGTCGAACTCCACCGCCAAGGGCTGATCTACAAGGACAAGCGGCTGGTCAACTGGGACCCGAAGCTGCTCACCGCGATCTCCGATCTCGAGGTGCAGCAGGTCGAGGTCAAGGGCCATCTGTGGTACCTGCGCTATCCGCTCGAGGGCAGGGCGTTCAGCCCCGACGATCCCGCAAGCTTCATCGTGGTCGCGACGACCCGTCCCGAAACCATGCTCGGCGATACCGCGGTGGCCGTGCATCCGGACGACGAGCGCTACAGTGCGCTGGTCGGCAGACACGTGATCCTGCCATTGGTCGGCCGCAAGATTCCGATCGTGGCCGACGATTATTCCGATCCGGAGAAGGGCTCTGGCGCTGTGAAGGTCACGCCGGCGCACGACTTCAACGACTTCGAGATCGGCAACCGCCACGGGCTGCCGCGGATCAGCGTGCTCGACCAGGAAGGCAAGCTCTCGCTTGTCGGCAACGAGGACTATCTGCGCGGCCTGCCCGAGGGCGCGCTGCATTTCGCCGAGGAATTCCATGGCATCGAGCGCTTTGCCGCGCGCAAACAGCTCGTCGCGCGGTTGGAGGATTTCGGCTTTCTCGAGAAGATCGAGCCGAACACGCATATGGTGCCGCATGGCGACCGTTCCGGCGTGGTCATCGAGCCGTTCCTCACCGACCAATGGTACGTCGACGCCAATACGCTGGCGCAGCCGGCGATCGCGGCCGTGCGCGCGGGCGAAACCAGCTTCGTGCCGAAGAACTGGGAAAAGACCTATTTCGAATGGATGGAGAACATCCAGCCCTGGTGCATCTCGCGCCAGCTCTGGTGGGGCCATCAGATCCCGGCGTGGTACGGGCCCGACGGCAAGGTGTTCGTCGCCGAGACCGAGGAAGAGGCCGTGGGCAACGCGCTCGGCTACTACGTCGAGCAGGAAGTCATCACGCCGGAGCAGGGCCACGACATGGCGGTGGACCCCGCCAAGCGCGAGGGCTTCATCACCCGCGATGAAGACGTGCTCGACACCTGGTTCTCGTCCGCGCTGTGGCCGTTCTCGACGCTTGGCTGGCCGGACGAGACGCCGGAGCTGCAGCGCTACTATCCGACCAACACGCTGGTCACCGGTTTCGACATCATCTTCTTCTGGGTGGCGCGGATGATGATGATGGGCCTTCACTTCACGAAGGAGGTGCCGTTCTCGACCATCTATATGCACGCCCTCGTCCGCGACGAGAAGGGCGCCAAGATGTCGAAGTCGAAAGGCAACGTCATCGATCCCCTGCATCTGGTCGACGAATACGGCGCCGACGCGCTGCGCTTCACGCTGGCGGCGATGGCGGCGCAGGGGCGCGACATCAAGCTGTCGACGCAGCGCGTCGACGGCTATCGCAGCTTCGCCACCAAGCTCTGGAACGCCTGCCGTTTTGCCGAGATGAATGGCGCCGCCCTGACGGCCGGATTTGATCCAACCAGCGTGAAGGAGACGCTGAATCGCTGGATCATGCATGAGACCACGCTTGCGGCTCGCGAAGTGACCGAAGCGATCGAGGCGTACCGCTTCAACGACGCGGCAGGCGCGGTCTACCGCTTCGTCTGGAACGTGTTCTGCGACTGGTATGTCGAGCTAACCAAACCGCTGTTGATGGGCGAGGACGGACCCGCGAAGACCGAGACCCGCGCCATGATCGCATGGGTGCGCGACGAGATCCTGAAGCTGCTGCACCCGTTCATGCCGTTCATCACCGAGGAGCTCTGGGCCGTCACAGCGAAGCGCGACGGTGTTCTGGCGCTGGCGCCATGGCCGCGCAAGGCGCGCGCGCTAACGCCTGAGCAGATCGCCACGCTTTCGCTGGCAGGGCCGACCGACGCGCTCATCCCGCCCGTGATCGGCGCGTTGGAAGATGACCCCGAGGAATTCAGCGACCCTGAAGCCGAGGCCGAGATCGGCTGGGTGGTCGATCTCGTCAGTGCGATCCGTTCGGTGCGCGCGGAGATGAACATCCCACCGTCCACGTTGACCCCGTTGGTGCTTGTGGACGCTTCCGCTGAGACAAAGGCGCGGGGGCAGCGCTGGAACGATGTCGCCAAGCGGCTGGCGCGGCTGGCCGACATCTCCTTTGCCGATGCTGCCCCGGAAGGCGCCGTGCAGCTATTGGTGCGCGGCGAGGTCGCGGCACTGCCGCTGAAGGGCGTGATCGATCTTGGCGCCGAGCGCGCGCGGCTCGAGAAGGAAATCGCCAAGGCCGACGCCGACATCAAGCGCGTCGACGCCAAGCTTTCCAACGAGAAGTTCGTCGCCAACGCGCCGGAAGAGATCGTCGAAGAGGAAAAGGAAAAGCGCGAGGCGGCGCTGGAGCGCAAGGCAAAGATCCTCGAGGCGCTCGAGCGGCTGAAGAAGGCATCTTGAGAGAAGTTGCAGGGAGGGCACGCTGCGCTTTGCCCACCCTACAATCCGTGGCGAAAGATCGCTTACACGAACGTGAAGTCGCTCGCGTGGAGCTGATCGAGCGTCGTGTTCCTGATCTCGACCGAGTTGTTGTCGTCGAAGGTGATCACGACGCTCGTTCCGTTTTGCGCCATGTGCGACTGCACGGCGTTGAAATCGGCAAAGAGCGTGCGGTTGATCTGAATCAGATCCTGCGCGCCATCGGTGTTCTGGAAGTCGAGAATGACATCCTTGCCGAAGCCGGGGGCGAACATGAAAGTGTCGTTGCCCGCGCCGCCTGACAACGTATCGTTACCGCCGCCGCCATTGAGCCGGTCGTCGCCGCTGCCGCCGTACAGGAGCTCGTTGCCGGTTCCGCCCATCAGCGTGTCGTTGCCGTCATCGCCGAACATCTGGGTCGCCGCCGGACCGCCCTTCATCGAGTCATTGCCGGCGCCGCCGTAAAGGGTGTCGTTGCCGCCGCCGCTGGACAGGTAATCATTACCGTCGCCGCCCTTGATGACATTGGTGGCCCATCCGCCATAGAGCTGATCGTTGCCGGCGCCGCCGTCGAGCAGGGCGCCGGTATCGGCATTGCCGGCCTTGATGATGTCGTTGCCATCGTCGCCGTAGAGTTGATCGGTCGCGGTCGCAATACCGGGTCCACCATCGATCGTGTCGTCACCGGCGCCGCCATGGATCACGTCAGCACCGGCGCCGCCGTAGATCACGTCCTTGCCCGGACCACCGTCGATGACGTCATTGTCGGTCGACGCGCCGAAGAACAAGTCCTGGCGGCCGCTCATGTCATAGTGGATCGCCTTGTTCTGATAGAGATTCCAGGTTCCCGGCGAGCTCGGATTGACCGCGTCGGCGGCCGACAGATGCTCGCCGTTGACCGTGATGTCCTTGATGTAGAGGTTGCGGTCGCCACTGGCGCCCGCGATGTCATTGATGAAGGCGAGATCGAGACTCGAGATTGCCGCGGAATTGGCGAACGTGAAAGTGAAGGTCTGGAAGCCGGCTGGATTGGTCGCATTGTGGAACTCGACCGTGTTGCCGACCTGCTGGCCATTGACCAGAAGCTGCATCTGGGCGCCGATGCCGTCGACGACGGAGCTGTAACCCGTCACCGTGACGGTGGTTTCCGTCAGTTTCGGAATGGTGCCGGGGCCGCCCCTGATGGTATCGTTGCCGGCGCCGGCTTTGATCGTATCGTTGCCGGCGCCACCCGACAGAACGTCATTGCCGCCGCCGGTATCCATCAGATCGGCCGCCGGAGAGCCCGTCAGCGTCTGGCCGGGCGGCTGACGCTCGCCGCCATACCACTCTGTGATGAGCCCCTGCGCCGGCTTGCCCTGCGGCGAGTAGCCGAGTTCCGAATATTTGTTGTTCGCATCCCAGTTCCAGATCGATGCGCCCCTGAACCAGCTCCCGCCTTCCGATCCCCAGACCTGAAAGAAGGCGTTGAACGCGTCATATTGCTCCTGGACATCCGGCGTCGAGCTTCCGGCCCAGCCGCCCGGGCTGATATTGGTGCCGTCCACGCTGCGATAGCCGGTCTCGGTGAAGACCACCTGCTTGCCGTACTGAAGGGCAAGCGAGTGGAAGAAATCGACCGGCGATTTGTGATCCATCACTTTCGCCCAATAGTCATCGGAGGACATGGTGTTCCACGCGTTGACCATTTCCTGGACCGTCGGATCGCGGTCGGTCGTCAGCGGCGGATAGGCGTTGACGCCGATGACATCGACCTTGTCCCAGAAGCTGACATTGATGGCTTCGTCGGTGGCGGCGGCGTAGGTGATTTCGCCGTGATACACGGCGCGCACGGCATTGATGATGTCCACCCATTGGTCGCGATATTCGGGACCGGAGAGCTTGGCGAGCTCATTGCCGATCACCAACATGCTGACGCCGGCTTGCTGGGCGAGTTCCGCCATGTGAACGATTTCGGTCTTGTATGACGCGAAAAAGGCGGCGGGATCGTCTGGTGTCAGCACATGTGCAAGCGAGCCATCGAGGGCCGAGACCATGGGTTTGAGCGAAACCGAAAGGCCGAGCGCCTGCGCATCCGCGATGGCCTTAAGGATGTTGGCGTCGCTCTCGGTCTTGCCGGGATCGGCGAACACGTCGTCCGAATGCCTTGTGTTCGTGAAGAGCCGAGGCGCAAGCTCGATCGAATTTGCATTGGTGTCCGCGATTGCCTGCATGGCATCGCGCGCCGCGCTCGTGACGAATGCTCCATTGTAGTTGGAAGGGAATCCGAATCCTTGGACAGTAAACGGGCCCGCCATCGGTACAGCTCCTTTAGTTTTAGTTTCTATGTTTTCTATTTCGCTGTTTCGGTGGCCAGCATTCTGCGCAGGACTTGTTCACCCGCGTTGTGTTCCGTCTTTTCAGCAGAGCACAATTCATAAGCAACTCACACGCGCGCAGCGAAGCACGCGCGCTCAGTCTGCACACGCAACGTGGGCGCGTCGTGACAGGATTGCGTCGATGTTGCGATTGTTGATGCGCATCTCGTTACGATGGCGCTTCAAGTTCAACTTAAACTGGAAACCGCTTGCTCAGGAATTTCGAGCCCTTCATGCCGTAACGCCAAGGAAGATCGATTGCCTTGGTGATTCCGATTCGCACGCCTGCGACAACTTCGACACTGCCGACGCGCGCGTGCAGCGAGAACGGTGCCTGATCGAGCGGCAGGGCGTTGTGCTCAATCGTTATGCCGAGTGCTTCGGTCAGCTTTCCCGGACCGGAACATAGCGCGTGCACTTCCTTGAGATGGCGCCGCCGCCGCATCGTCGCGATCCCATGCGTGGGCTCCAGCGCGCGGATCAGCACGGCGCTCGCCGAGCCTGCTTCTTCGCAGACCAAGTTCACGCACCAGTGGATGCCGTAAGAGCGATAGACATAGGCAAATCCGGGCGGGCCGAACATCACCTGGTTGCGCGCTGTCGGCCCACGATAGGAATGGGCCGCCGGATCGGTGTGGTGATAGGCCTCCACCTCCACGATGAGGCCGCCGACGCCATTGAAGAGCAGGGTCGCACCGATCAGGTCGGGCGCGACCTCATGCACGCTGCGGCCAAAGAATGAGCGTTTGAGCGTCTTGCCGAGGCGGATCGGTGCTTCGCCTGGCAGTCTGGGATTTTGAACCATTTTGGTGGGAATCAGAGGGAAACGCGGGGGATTGCTGCCCATATGTTGCACGTTCTGCTAGCATGCGCGAGCCGGGTTGCGGGTTCGGGCAATACGGATTAGCTAACAGTTCCAAAGATCCGTAGATTTCCCATGGTCACCCTGATCGACACCATCTCAGCCAATCCGTTGCGCCCGCGCCACCCCGAAAAGGTGAACCGGCCCGACGCGCTGTCGCCGCCGAAGCCGGACTGGATACGGGTGCGCGCGCCGAATACACGCGGCTATGCCGATACCCGCAACATCGTGAAGGAGAATGGCCTCGTTACGGTCTGCGAGGAGGCCGGCTGCCCGAATATCGGCGAGTGCTGGGACAAGAAGCACGCCACCTTCATGATCATGGGGGACACCTGCACCCGGGCCTGCGCGTTCTGCAACGTCAAGACCGGCATGCCCGGCGCGCTCGACGCCGCCGAGCCGGAGCACGTGGCGGAGGCGACCTTCAAGCTCGGGCTCTCCCATGTCGTCATCACCTCGGTCGACCGCGACGATCTTGCCGACGGCGGCGCCGAGCATTTTGCCCAGACCGTCCGCGCCATCCGCGCGCGCTGCCCGAACACCACGATCGAGCTCCTCACCCCCGATTTCCTGCGCAAGGACGGCGCGCTTGAAGTCGTGGTGGCGGCGAAGCCCGACGTCTTCAACCACAATCTCGAAACCGTGCCCTCGCGCTATCTGTCGGTGCGGCCCGGCGCGCGCTATTTCCACTCGATCCGCCTGCTGCAGCGGGTGAAGGAGATCGACCCGACGATCTTCACCAAATCCGGCATCATGGTGGGCCTGGGCGAGCAGCGGCACGAAGTGTTGCAGGTGATGGACGACCTGCGCTCGGCGGATGTCGATTTCCTCACCATCGGGCAATATCTGCAGCCGACGCGGAAGCATCACGCTGTAATGAGCTACGTCACGCCGGACGAGTTCGCAGGCTACGAGAAGGTCGCCTATACCAAGGGTTTCCTGATGGTATCGGCGAGCCCGCTGACGCGCTCGTCCCATCACGCGGGCGACGATTTCGCCAAACTGCAAGCGGCGCGCGTGGCGCGGTCACGCTAACGCCGGATCGCACCGATGCGACGCATTCTTGTGATGGGGTCTTCGGGATCCGGCAAATCGACTTTTGCTCAACGGCTTTCAGCCACTACGGGCATTCCGTTCGTGTCGCTCGACGCGATCTACTGGAAGCCAGGCTGGGTCGCGTCCGATAACGCGAAGTTCCACGAACGCGTGACTGAGGTGGCGCTTCGGCCGCAATGGGTTATGGACGGAAACTACATTTCAAATGGGGCCGGCGAGCTGCGCCGCCAGGTCTGCGATAGCATCATCTGGTTTGATCTTCCGCGTCGGACCTGCATGCTCGGCCTCGCGCGACGGATAGCCCGAAGCTATGGCCAGGTTCGCGCCGAAATGGCCGAGGGTTGCCCGGAACGAATCGATCTTGAATTCTTTCGATACGTCTGGACGTATCGGCAGAAACAGCGGCCGAAGCTCCTCAGATATTTCGAGGGCATGCGACCGGACCAATCACTTGTCTGTTTCACGGATCGGACACAGGCGGGCCGGTATTTGAAGGAGATCTCGCTGATGACTCACGCGGCGAGTATCCACTGATGCCGAGGTTTTCCAGCACGCGGCGGGTCCGTCACTCCGCATCGCAGATGTTCGATCTGGTCGCCGATGTCGAGCGCTATCCGGAATTCGTGCCGCTGTGCCATGCGCTGAAGATCCGGCAGCGCACGCCGAAGGAGGACGGCACCGAGGTTCTCGTTGCCGATATGACCGTGTCGTTCAAGCTGGTGCGCGAGAGCTTCACCAGCCGCGTCACGCTGGACCGGCCGAACCTGAAGATCATGGTTGAATATCTGCGCGGCCCGTTCAGCAATCTCGAGAACCGCTGGACCTTCGAGCCGAAATCCGACACCGAATGCGATGTCGGCTTTTTCATCTCATACGAGTTCAAAAGCCGGATGCTGGGAATGCTGATGGGATCGATGTTCGACGCAGCGTTCCAACGCTTCGCCGGCGCATTCGAAAAGCGCGCCGACGTGATCTACGGCAAGCCGGCTACCGCATCGTAAGCTCTCACCCTCATTGCGAGCGAAGCGAAGCAATCCATCGCGCCGCTTGCGGAGGCATGGATTGCTTCGTCGCTTCGCTCCTCGCAATGACGGAGAGGAAGCTGTTAGGCCCGCGGCGGTCTTCGGCGCTTGACGGCGCTGCGGCGCGGGGAGCGCGCGACGCGGGGACGCAGGCGGCTGGCAGCTTCGCGGCGCGGCTTGGTTGCGGCCTGGGGGCCGCGTGCCAGTTCCATCAACATGCGCAGGGCTTCCACCACGGAGCGTTGCCGCACCGCGCTGCGTCCGATTGCGCCGAAGCGGTGCTCGCGATGCATGATCCGGCCATCGCGGGCGGCGACCGCGAAATGCACAAGGCCCACCGGCTTGCCCGGGGTGGCGCCGCCGGGGCCGGCGATGCCGGTGATGGAGACGGCAAGATCAACGCCGGCGCGCTCCAGGGCACCGACCGCCATGGCGGTTGCGGTCTCCTTGCTGACTGCGCCGAAAGTCGAAAGCGTCAGCGCGTTGACGCCGAGCATCGCCCGCTTGGCCTCGTTGGAATAGGTGACGAAGCCGCGATCGATGACGTCGGAGGAGCCGGGGATATCGGTGAGCGCGCCCGCGACCAGCCCGCCGGTGCAGGACTCCGCCGTCGCGATGGTCAATTTCCGCATCCGGCACAGATCGAGCAGCGAGCGGGAGAGGGCGCGCGCGTCGCTGCCGCTCATGGTTACTCGCTCCAACCTTTGTCGTTCCAAGGAAGGCGAATGGTGGCGCTCGCGGTAGCTGCGATGCCTTCCTCACGGCCGGTAAAGCCCAGTCTCTCGCTGGTGGTCGCCTTCACCGCGATGCGCGTGATGCTCACGCCCGAGATCTCGGCGATCTTCGCCCGCATGGTGTCGCGCAGCGGGCCGATCTTCGGCCGCTCGCAGATCAGCGTCACCTCGAGATTGGCGATGCGGCCGCCGCGCGCGGCGACGCGATCAACGGCATATTTCAGGAACCGGTCGGAAGAGGCGCCCTTCCACTGCGGATCTACAGGCGGAAAATGCGAGCCGATGTCGCCGTCCGCGAGCGCGCCGAGGATGGCATCGACCAGCGCATGCAGGCCGACATCGCCGTCGGAGTGGGCGAGAAACCCCTTGCTGTGCGGCACGCGCACGCCGCAGATCATCACGTGATCACCTTCACCGAAGGCATGCACGTCATAGCCGGTGCCGGTCCTGATGTCGCCGAGCAGGCTGGCGAGGCGGGCTTCCTCGCGGACGAAGTCTTCAGGTGTGGTGAGTTTCATGTTCGCAGGATCGCCCTCAAAGGTCGCCACCGTCAATCCCGCCCATTCGGCAATCGCGGCATCGTCGGTGAAATCGCTTCTGCCCTCGCGCGCAGCGCGGCGATGCGCATCCAAGATCACGTCGAAACGAAAGACCTGTGGCGTCTGCGCGATTCGCAGCAGCGCACGGTCGGGCGTCGCTTCGACATCGCCGCTCGCACCGGTCAGCTTGATGGTATCGGTGACCGGGACCACGGGAATGGCAGCACCGGTACGGCCGACCGCATCGATCGCGCGCGAGATCAGCGCCTCGGTCGCGAACGGCCGTGCAGCGTCGTGGATCAGCACGATGTCGGGCTTCTCGCTTGCAAGTGCCTCCAGTCCCGCACGCACGGACGCCTGCCTGGTTGCGCCACCGTTTGTCGGCGGCCGGTGGCGAAGGCCGACCACCGCTTCGTTGAAGAGGGCGGCATCATCGGGATTGACGACGGGCTGCACGGCGAAAACATCGGGATGGCGGCTGAACGGCTCCATCGCCCGGAAGATCACCGTCTGGCCGCCGATCACCCGGTACTGCTTCGGCCCGCCTGCGCCGGCGCGAAGCCCGCGGCCGGCTGCGACAAGGATGGCGGCGATACGCTCAGGTCTGGGCATTGGTCGAAACTGTATACGAGATGGGTTGAGGAGAGGGGCGCCAAGCTTTCCGCCAGCGCACAGCCCTTACCACGCTGGATGCGCAATGACAGAGCTATTCCCATACCCTGTGGGAAAAGCGGTTCTTGTTGCGGTGCACTTGCGCAAATGATAGAAATGTCTAAACCATAGGCATAATGCTTGACTGCACAAGAATTGTGCTCAAAATAGAGGACAGCGGCGCGATGAGGCTGCCGCCAGTAACACGAGAAGCCTGTGACCGGCCTCGCAAGAACGCGTCGTAACTCTTTGAAAATAGGTGACATTACTGTCGCCAACCCGGTGCTTCTCGCCCCCATGTCCGGCGTGACCGATGCCCCGTTTCGGCGTCTCGCAGCGAGTCTCGGCGCGGGGCTTGTCGTGTCGGAGATGACCGCAAGCGACGATCTTGCGCAGGGCAGAGCAATCTCGCTTTTGCGCTGCGAGGCGGCCGGGATCGGGCCGCATGTGGTCCAACTCGCCGGGTGCGAGACCCGCTGGATGGCCGAGGGCGCGAGGATCGCGGAAGCCGCCGGCGCCGACATCATCGATATCAACATGGGTTGCCCGGCGCGCCACGTCACCGGGGGCCAGTCAGGTTCCGCTTTGATGCGCGACCTCGATCACGCGACGAGCCTGATCGAAGCGACGATCGCCGCGGTCAAGGTGCCGGTGACACTGAAGATGCGGCTCGGCTGGGATGACCGTTCGCGCAATGCGCCGGAACTGGCACGGCGCGCGCAAGCCGCCGGTGTGCAGATGGTGACGGTGCACGGCCGCACCCGCTGCCAGTTCTACAAGGGCGAGGCGGATTGGGCCGCTGTGCGCGAAGTCAGGGACGCCGTCTCGATCCCGCTCGTCGTCAATGGCGACATCACCTCCTTCGAGAGGGTGGTGACCGCGCTCGATAAGTCCGGCGCGGACGCGGTCATGATCGGACGCGGCGCGCAGGGGCAGCCCTGGCTGCCCGGGCAGATCGCGCGCCGGCTCGAGACCGGCATCGCCGAGCAGGCGCCGCCGCTCGCCGAGCAGCTCAGCCATATCCGCGAGCTCTATGATGCTGTCCTGAGCCATTACGGGGTCCGTGTCGGGCTCAAGCATGCGCGAAAACATCTCGGTTGGGCGTTGGAGATCGCCGCCCACTGCAGCCGCGCTCCGGCCGCGACGCTGAAGGGCTGGCGGCAAAGCATCCTGACCTCGGACGAGCCCTCGCGTGTGCATCAATCGCTTCAGGATGCTTATGACGATTTTGCATGGAGTGCTGCTGCATGACATCAGCCGCAGAGACTCGCCGGCGCATGCCCTCCGACAGCGAGGCTATCCTCAACGCGCTGCCGAACCCGGTGCTGCTGGTGGCGCCGGATGGCCGTATCGCCGACGCCAACATCGCCGCCGAATCGTTTTTCGAAATCTCCACGCAATTCCTGCAGCGGCAGTCGCTGAAGGAACTGGTGCCGTTCGGCAGCCCGCTGCTCGCGCTGATCGACCAGGTGCGTACCAGCGGCTCGCCGGTCAACGAATACAAGGTCGACCTCGGCACGCCGCGGATCGGCGGCGACCGCCAGGTCGATTTGCATGTGGCGCCGGTCACGGAACGGCCGGGGCATATCGTCGTGATGCTGCAGGAGCGCACTATCGCCGACAAGATGGACCGGCAACTCACCCATCGCAGCGCCGCGCGCTCCGTGATCGCGCTGGCGGCGATGCTGGCGCATGAGATCAAGAACCCGCTGTCGGGCATCCGCGGCGCGGCGCAACTCCTGGAGCAGCAGGCGTCCTCCGATGATCGCATGCTGACCCGGCTGATCTGCGACGAGGCCGACCGCATCGTCACCTTGGTGGACCGCATGGAAGTGTTCGGCGACGATCGGCCGGTCGCCCGCGGCCCGGTCAACATTCATTCGGTGCTCGACCACGTCAAACGGCTGGCGCAGTCCGGCTTCGCGCGCAACGTCCGTTTCATCGAGGACTACGACCCGTCGCTGCCGCCGGTTCTCGCCAACCAGGATCAGCTCATCCAGGTGTTCCTCAACCTGGTGAAGAACGCCGCCGAGGCGGTGGCCGATCTCGGCACCGATGCGGAAATTCAGCTCACCACCGCGTTCCGTCCAGGCGTCCGGCTTTCGGTGCCCGGCAAGAAATCGCGGGTGTCGCTACCGCTGGAATTCTGCGTCAAGGACAACGGCTCCGGCGTGCCGGAAGACCTGTTGCCCAATCTGTTCGATCCCTTCGTCACCACAAAACAGACCGGCAGTGGCCTCGGGCTTGCGCTCGTCGCCAAAATCGTCGGCGATCACGGCGGCATCATCGAATGCGAATCCCAGCCGCGGAAGACCACCTTCCGCGTACTGATGCCGATGTACAACCCCGCCAAACAAATCGACCAAAGCAGCCGCGAGGACGTTCCGGGTACGCCATCGCATGCCTCACAGGACGCAAGATGAGGAAAGACAATGCCCGCAGGTAGCATTCTCGTTGCTGATGACGACACCGCCATCCGCACGGTTCTCAACCAGGCTCTGTCACGCGCCGGGTATGAGGTGCGGTTGACCGGCAACGCGGCGACGCTGTGGCGCTGGGTCAGCCAGGGCGAGGGCGATCTCGTCATCACCGACGTGGTGATGCCGGACGAGAACGCGTTCGACCTGCTACCGCGGATCAAGAAGATGCGGCCGAACCTGCCCGTCATCGTCATGAGCGCGCAAAACACCTTCATGACGGCGATCAGGGCTTCCGAACGCGGCGCCTACGAATATCTGCCGAAGCCGTTCGACCTGAAGGAGCTGATCACCATCGTCGGGCGGGCGCTCGCGGAGCCGAAGGAGAGGGTGACGAGCGCCGCCGACGATTCCGAATTCGACTCGATCCCGTTGGTCGGCCGCTCGCCGGCGATGCAGGAAATCTACCGTGTGCTGGCGCGGCTGATGCAGACCGACCTCACCGTGATGATCTCGGGCGAGTCCGGCACCGGCAAGGAACTGGTCGCTCGTGCGCTGCACGACTACGGCAAGCGGCGGAACGGCCCCTTCGTCGCCGTCAACATGGCCGCGATCCCGCGCGACCTGATCGAGTCGGAATTGTTCGGCCATGAGCGCGGCGCGTTCACCGGCGCCAATACCCGCGCCTCGGGCCGGTTCGAGCAGGCGGAAGGCGGCACCCTGTTCCTCGACGAGATCGGCGACATGCCGATGGAGGCGCAGACCCGGCTGCTGCGCGTGCTGCAGCAGGGGGAATACACCACCGTCGGCGGACGCACCCCGATCAAGACCGACGTGCGCATCGTCGCCGCCAGCAACAAGGATTTGCGGATACTGATCCAGCAGGGCCTGTTCCGCGAAGACCTGTTCTTCCGCCTGAACGTGGTGCCGCTGCGGCTGCCGCCGCTGCGCGAGCGGATCGAGGATCTGCCCGACCTGATCAGGCACTTCTTTGCGCTCGCTGAGAAGGACGGTCTGCCGCCGAAGAAGCTCGACGCCCAGGCGCTGGAGCGGCTGAAGCAGCACCGCTGGCCCGGCAACGTCCGCGAGCTGGAAAACCTCGCACGTCGGCTGGCGGCGCTTTATCCGCAGGATGTGATCACCGCGTCCGTCATCGATGGCGAACTGGCCCCGCCGGCCGTCAACTCCGGCAGCAACACGCAGCACGGGGTGGACAATCTCGGCGGCGCTGTCGAGGCCTATTTGTCCTCGCACTTCTCCGGCTTCCCGAATGGCGTGCCGCCCCCGGGGCTCTACCACCGCATCCTCAAGGAGATCGAGGTGCCGCTGCTGACGGCCGCGCTCGCGGCCACCCGCGGCAACCAGATCCGCGCCGCCGACCTGCTTGGCCTCAATCGCAACACGCTGCGCAAGAAGATCAGGGACCTCGATATTCAGGTCTACCGGAGCGGGGGCTAACCTAGAGATCCGTCATTCCGGGACACGGCGACGCGAACCCGGAATGACGAAACTTCCCGACAAGGGCTGTGGAACCCTGTTCATTCCTGAACAAGCGCCGCGGAAATGTCGCAATTCGGCAACATTGTGATATGATTGCATCAGTCCGCTCGATCAGCGGACGTTGAGGCCTTCAGTTCATCCTTGCCGGAATGACCAGCCCAGAGACCACGGCCCAGCCGTTCGATCCATCGCGTACCGAGAAAAGGGCACTGCCGCTTGCGAAGTGGCTGGCGCTCTTTGCCATCGCGGTTGCGCTTTTGTCGGCGTTCCTGACCTTCGTGGTGCTGACGGGGCTGACTCCGATCGAGCCGACCAAGCACGTCGTCTATTCATTCCTGCTGATCAACGCAGGCACGATCCTGCTGCTCCTCGGGATCATCATCCGCGAAATCTGGCAGGTAATTCAGGCCCGGCGCCGCGGCCGTGCGGCGGCGAGGCTTCACGTCCAGATCGTCAGCCTGTTTTCCATCATTGCGGTGTTGCCTGCGGTGGTGGTCGCGATCGTCGCCAATGTCATGCTCGATCGCGGCCTCGACCGGCTGTTTTCGGGACCGACGCGGGTAGCGATCCAGAATTCGGTGACGATCGCCGGCGCCTACATGCAGGAGCATGCGCAGCTCATTCGCGGCGACGTCCTGGGGATGGCAAACGACCTCGCCCATGCAAGGCCACTGTATGACCAGGATCGCATGACGTTCATGCAGCTCCTGACGGCGGGCGCGGCGGCGCGTAATCTGCCGGTTGCGCTGCTATTGGACAAGGACGGCAACGTCCTCGACAGCGCCGATACCGGTAGTCGTCTGAACTACGCACTACCACCCCTCGAAATTCTCAAGAACATCAACGAGACCGAGCCGGAAATCTCGGTTTTCCCCGAAAGCTATGTCGCGTCCGTGGTCCGGCTGCGGGCTTATGACGACACGTTCCTGTACGTGGCGCGTCTACTTGATCCGACCATCGTTGCCCAGCTCAAGCAGACCCAGGCCAGCGCTGCCGAATATGCCGCGATCGAAGCGCAGAGGCTCGGCATCCAGGTGACCTTCGCGCTGGTGTTTGCGGTGATTGCGCTGACCATTCTGGTCGCGTCGGTGCTGATCGGGCTCAATTTCGCCAACTGGCTCGTGTCGCCAATCCGCAGTCTGATGAGCGCCGCCAATCAGGTGTCGACCGGCGATCTCAACATCCAGGTTCCGGTCCATAGATCGGAAGGCGATCTCGCCCAGCTCGGGCAAACCTTCAACAAGATGACGCAGGAGTTGCGGACCCAGCGCGATGAACTCGTCAATGCCAGCGAACTGATCGACAGCCGCCGGCGCTTCATCGAGGCCGTGCTGTCATCGGCCAGCGCCGGCATCATCGGCGTCGATCCGTCCGGCAGCGTCGGCACCCTCAATCGCTCGGCGGAGAAGCTGATCGGCCACGCCGAATCGGAGACCTTGGGTCATCCGCTCTCGGACGTGCTTCCGGAGCTTGACGAGATGATGAAGACGGCAAGGGAGGGCACCCAGCGCCTGGTCCAGGGCCAGATCACCATCACCCGCGACGGCCACGAGCGCAATTTGTCGGTTCGCATCTCCGCCGAGAAGACCAGCCACTCCTGGGACAATTACATCATCACGCTCGACGACATCACCGAACTGGTCTCGGCCCAGCGCACCTCGGCCTGGGGCGATGTCGCCCGCCGTATCGCGCATGAGATCAAAAACCCGCTGACCCCGATCCAGCTCTCGGCCGAACGCATCCGCCGCAAATTCGGCAAGACCATCACCGAGGAGAAGGACAAGTCCATCTTCGAACAATGCACCGACACCATCGTGCGCCAGGTCGACGACATCAGGCGCATGGTCGACGAATTCTCGCGCTTCGCCCGCATGCCGAAGCCGGTGATGGAAGGCGAGGATGTCGCCGACACCGTGCGGCAGGCGGTGTTCCTGATGAAGGTCGCGCACCCCGAGCTCGATATCGAGGCCGATATCAAGCAGGACCCGATGCGGGCGCAGTTCGATCGCCGGCTGATCTCGCAGGCGCTGACCAACATCATCAAGAACGCGACCGAAGCGATCGAGCAGGTGCCGCCGGAAGAGCTGGGCAAGGGGCGGATCGACGTCATCGCGCAGCGCGAGGGCGAGGGCGAGGAGATCATCATCGACGTGATCGACAACGGCATCGGTCTGCCGAAGGTCGCGCGCGCGCGTCTGCTCGAGCCCTATGTCACGACGCGCCAGAAGGGCACCGGGCTCGGGCTTGCGATCGTCGGCCGCGTGCTCGAAGACCATGGTGGCCGCATCGAGCTCAAGGATGCTTCCGACTTCCGTCCCGGCCAGCGCGGTGCCTGGATGCGGCTTCGATTCGCCGTCTCCGGTCAGCCGCCGAACGCGGGGGCCAAGGAGCCGCCTCCGGCGACCGGCCCCGAGTCGCAGCAGTCAAGCGCGCGGGACGAAGAAAAAAATCCGCCGGCATCCGCGACCAGCGACCCGGCATCCACGACCAATATCCAAGCGAAAATCCAAGCAGCGACAGGCGACTGACAGGCAGGTGTAACCCATGGCAAGTGACATTCTGATTGTCGACGATGAAGCAGACATTCGCGACCTCGTTGCCGGCATCCTCGAAGACGAAGGCTTTTCCTCGCGCACCGCGCGCGACAGCGATTCGGCGCTGGCGGAGATCGCCAACCGTCGCCCGCATCTGGTCTTCCTCGACATCTGGCTGCAGGGCTCCAAGCTCGACGGGCTGCAGCTCCTGGAGCAGATCAAGAAGGACAATGCCGACCTGCCGGTGGTGATGATCTCCGGCCACGGCAACATCGAGACCGCGGTCGCTGCGATCAAGCGCGGCGCCTATGACTTCATCGAAAAGCCGTTCAAGTCGGACCGGCTGATCCTGGTCGCCAACCGGGCGCTGGAGAATTCGCGTCTCAAGCGCGAAGTGAAAGAACTCAAGCAACAGGCTCCAACTGCAAGCGTTTTGACCGGCCGCTCCGCCTGCATGAACCAGTTACGCCAGACCATCGAGCGCGCCGCCAAGGCCAACAGCCGCATCCTGATCGTGGGGCCGGCAGGCTCCGGCAAGGAGCTGGTGGCGCGTACGCTGCACCAGGCATCGAGCCGCGCCGACGGCCCGTTCGTCGTCATCAACGCGGCCGCGATCACGCCCGAGCGAATGGAGGTCGAGCTGTTCGGCGTCGAGGCGTCCAATGGTGAGCAGCCGCGCAAGCCGGGCGCCCTGGAAGAGGCGCATGGCGGCACGCTGTTCATCGACGAGATCGCTGATATGCCGCGCGAAACCCAGAACAAGATCTTGCGCGTGCTGGTCGACCAGACGTTTCAACGCTCCGGCGGCACCGCAAAGGTCCATGTCGACGTCCGGATCATCTCCTCCACGGCGCGCAACCTGGAGGAGGAGATCGCGGCCGGCCACTTCCGCGAGGATCTCTACCATCGCCTGTCGGTGGTGCCGATCCGGGTGCCGCCGCTGTCGGAGCGTCGCGAGGATATTCCCGAACTGATCGACTATTTCATGGACCAGATCTCGGCGGCGACCGGCCTGCCGAAGCGGCAGATCGGCCAGGACGCGATGGCGGTGCTGCAGTCCCATGTCTGGCCCGGCAACGTCCGCCAGCTCCGCAACAATGTCGAGCGGGTGATGATTCTGGCCGGCGGCGGCCCGGAGGCGATCATCACCGCGGACATGCTGCCGCAGGACGTCGGCTCGATGGTGCCGGCGATGCCGACCAGCAGCAATGGCGAGCACATCATGGGATTACCGCTGCGCGAGGCGCGAGAGGTATTCGAGCGCGACTATCTGATCGCCCAGATCAGCCGGTTTTCCGGCAATATCTCGCGCACGGCGGAGTTCGTCGGGATGGAGCGCTCCGCGCTCCATCGCAAGCTCAAGGCCTTGGGGGTCGGCTGAGCCAACCGGTCGCAGATCCATGCAATTGACTGGGAATGATCGCTTTTTTCCCCATGCTTTTGCGGCAATTGCCGATTCTTGTTCATGGGTGGCGCGTCAACCGGCTTGCCTAATGGGCGGGCCTGCCCTCTAATCCTACCGCCGAGCCTGTCAGAGGGGGAACTCAGGATAGGCCGGCAACCGGGGAAAGGCTCCGTCAGAGGGCTCCAACCGGTTCCAACATTCCAATAAGAAGAACCACAAGACGGCGGGACAACAAAAATGGCGGCAGACCGCGCTCAAAATCTACAAGACACCTTCCTAAATCATGTTCGTAAGACCAAGACGCCACTGACGATCTTTCTGGTGAACGGCGTTAAACTGCAGGGCATTGTCACCTGGTTTGACAATTTCTGCCTTTTACTCCGGCGCGACGGTCATTCGCAGCTTGTCTACAAGCACGCGATCTCGACCATCATGCCGGGCGCACCGATCCAGTTGTTTGAAGGCGGTGAAGATACACAGGGGTGAGAGTGAACTGATTGGAGCCCCGTAATCGTGAAGGGGCCGCCGACCGGCCACGGTCGGCGGAGGGAGTTGAGACGGGCCGGGTGATTGTCGTCGGCCCGTACATGCGCATGCGCCGCGGCGAGGCCGAGGCGCAAACGGAGGCCTCTGTCCGCGATTTCGAGGGCCGGATCGAGGAAGCGGCCGGGCTTGCCCGCGCCATCGACCTCACGGTGATCGACAGCGTGATTGCCCCGGTCAGCCAGATCAGGCCGGCGACCTATCTCGGCAAGGGCAAGGTCGAGGAAATCACCGGCCTCGTCGCCGGGCACAATATCGAGCTCGTAGTGATGGATTGCGCGCTGTCGCCGATCCAGCAGCGCAACCTCGAGAAGGCCTGGAACACCAAGGTGCTCGACCGCACCGGCCTGATCCTGGAGATATTTGGCCGCCGCGCCAAGACCAGGGAAGGCGCGCTGCAGGTCGAGCTCGCGCATCTCAATTACCAGCGCAGCCGGCTGGTGCGGTCATGGACCCATCTGGAGCGTCAGCGCGGCGGCTTCGGCTTCATGGGCGGCCCCGGCGAAACCCAGATCGAGGCCGACCGGCGGCTGATCAGCGAGCGCATCACCAAGCTCGAAAGCGAGCTGAAGAAGGTTCAGGCGACGCGGCGATTGCACCGCGCCGGCCGCCAGCGTGTGCCGTACCGCGTGGTGGCGCTGGTTGGCTACACCAATGCGGGCAAGTCGACGCTGTTCAACCGGCTGACCCGTGCCGATGTCCAGGCCGCCGATATGCTGTTCGCGACGCTCGATCCGACGCTCCGTGCGCTGCATCTGCCGCATGGTGGCAAGGCGATGCTGTCTGATACCGTCGGCTTCATCTCCAACCTGCCGACGCAGCTCGTCGCGGCATTCCGCGCCACGCTGGAAGAGGTGCTGGAAGCCGATCTCATCCTCCACGTCCGCGACATCTCGCATGACGATGCCGAGGCCCAGGAGCGCGACGTCGAGGCGGTGCTGCGCCAGCTCGGGATCGATCCCGATGCCGACGGCGGCCAGCGCATCATCGAAGTCTGGAACAAGATCGACTGCTTCGATCCCGAGGAGCGCGCGAATTTGCGCAACATCGCCGCCCGCCGTCCGCCGGAGCGGCCGGCCTTCCTGGTCTCCGCCTGGAGCGGGGAGGGCGTCGACGAACTGCTCGCCGCGATCGAGGATCGGCTGGCGGCAAAGCGCATGACGCTGGACCTGTCGATCGATGCCTCCGACGGCGCCGGCATTAGCTGGCTGCACCGCAATTCCGAAGTGCTTGACAAGAAGCTGCATGACGGCCGCTTTGATATGACCGTGCGCGTCGACGAGACGAAGCGCGATATCGTCGTGTCACGCTTCGATGCCGTGCCGCATGTGATGTGAGCGGAAGCCCCGTAGCCCGGATGGAGCGCAGCGCAATCCGGGACCGGTCGAGCCAAACGCAAGAACCCCGGATTTCGCTTACGCTCCATCCGGGCTACGGGCACCTTTCGCTTCGTTCCACAGCGCATCCATCTCTTCGAGAGATGCGTCTTGCAGCGAACGCCCTTTCGCCTCTAGCGCGCGCTCGATATAGGCGAAGCGGCGCTCGAATTTGGCGTTGGTGCCGCGGAGTGCGGTTTCCGGATCGGCGCCGACGTGCCGCGCGAGATTGACCACCGCGAATAGGAGGTCGCCGGTTTCTTCCGCCAGTTCATCGGCATCGGCCCCGTCGAGTGCGGCCTCGATCTCGTCAGCCTCCTCGCGGATTTTCTTCAACACCGCGCGCGGATCGTTCCAGTCGAAGCCGACGGTCGAGGCCTTGCGCTGCAGCTCCATCGCGCGCGTGAGGGCAGGCTGGCCGGCCTTGATGCCGGCAAGCAACGATTTGTGCCCGGCCTCTTCCGGCGGCCGGCGCGCTGCACGCTCGGCCTTCTCCTCGGCCTTGATGCGATCCCAGACTTCCTTGACGTGGGAGGGGGCGAGATTGCCGTCCTTGTCGGCGAACACGTGCGGATGCCGCCGGATCATCTTCCTGGTGATCGCCTCCACAACGTCGCCGAACGCAAAGGCGTTCTGCTCCTCCGCCATGCGGGCGTGGAACACGACCTGCAACAGCAGATCGCCGAGTTCTTCCCTGAGATCGTCGAGATCGCCGCGGGTGATGGCATCCACCACCTCATGGGCTTCCTCGATCGTGTAAGGGGCGATGGTCGCAAAGTTCTGCTCGAGGTCCCAAGGGCAGCCGGTCACCGGCGTGCGCAAGGCGGCCATGATCTCGATGAGGCGTGAAATGTCGCGGGAAGGGGTCATGCGGCCACCAGAATTCTGCTTGTCCCGCTTTATGCCGTAAGCGACCGGCCGATCCCAGCGGAACACGCTGAAATATGCCGATTTCCACCGGTTGGCCGCCATCGCTGGCGGTGCTAAAGCGCGCGCCATGAGCGAAGATTTGTCGTCCGAAATCGCGCTGGTGCTGTTCTCCGGCGGGCAGGATTCCACCACCTGCCTTGCCTGGGCGCTCAAGCATTTTGCGCGCGTCGAAATGCTCGGTTTTGGCTATGGGCAGCGCCACGCGATCGAACTCGAATGCCGGGAGGGGCTGATCTCCGGCATCAAGGCGCTGCGGCCGGACTGGGCTTCAAAGCTGGGCGAGAGTCACACGCTGGAAATCCCGACGCTCGCCGAAATTTCCGACACCGCGCTAACACGTGACGTCGCGATCGCGATGGGCGCGGACGGCTTGCCCAATACTTTCGTGCCCGGCCGCAACCTCGTATTCCTCACCTTCGCAGCCGCGCTGGCCTACCGCCGCGGCATCCGCCACATCATCGGTGGCATGTGCGAGACTGACTATTCCGGTTATCCCGATTGCCGCAACGAGACCATCAAGGCACTGCAGTCGGCGCTCAGCCTCGGCATGGCCAAGGATTTCGAACTGCACACGCCGCTGATGTGGCTGAGCAAGGCCGAAACCTGGAATCTCGCTCATGAACTCGGCGGCACCGGCCTGGTCGACCTGATCCGCGAGCATTCCCATACCTGCTATCTCGGCGACCGCGGCGCGCCGCACGACTGGGGCTACGGCTGCGGCGAATGCCCGGCGTGTACGCTGCGGGAGAGGGGATGGCGGGAGTATGCGGCCGCCCAACGCTAGCCCGCAAAATCCTCCGGCCGCAGTTCGATCGGCTTGCCGTGTGGGGTGCGGTCGGCGGCGTGATCCCAGGCGTCGCGGTAGCGGTGGAGGGTGGCGGCAGTGGTGACGCCTTTTTCGGCGACGAGATGTTCCAGCGTCGCGAGCCAGTGGCGATAATAAGTCTCGCCGGTGTCGGGATCGCCTTCCGCCTGTGCGCGCTTGATCTGGTCGGCGAGGGCTGCGGCCCATTCGTTCCAGGTGAACAAGCCGCGCTCGTGCAGCGTTAGCGCCATCGCAAAGGCCTGCGCTTCCCAGGGTTCGCGGAACACCGGGCCGTCATCGTCGCGCGGGATGCTCGGCACGGCGGCGGTGGCGCGCGCGGCTGCGGCGCTGTCCATCACACACGCTCCAGATATGGCTCGAAGGCGTCGACCGAAATCTTGACGGTCGGATCCGACTCCGGGCCCCACAATTCGGTCCCGTCGAACACCACGGTGTAGAGCCACTGCGGGTTCTCGCCGGCTTCCATTGCGGCGGAGTCCGGAAACACGTGACAGCCATGGTCGCGCTCGACCACGCCGACACGGCCGCGCACATAGCGGGGCAGCCGCGTGTGCGTGAGGGGGTGGATGTTCTTCGCGCGCACCCTGTCGCCTGCCTTGAATTTTGCGGGCGCCGGCGCCGTGCGGCCGAACTTGCCGCGCACCATCACGCGCTCGACGTCATCGAGCTCGAATTTGCCATGCTTGAGCGCCTTTGGCGGCTGCACCGCGTGGCCCGTCGCGACTTCGTCTTTTGCGATGAACCCCTTGTCCAGCAAGAGGTCCTCGAGCCCGAGCAGCCACTTCGTGTAATAGCAGCTCGCGAGATAGATGTGCGGCGGCAAGGCTTCGCGATAATAGCGCGAGGTGTCGATGTTGAAGGCGCCGGCCGCGCCCATCGCGCGCACCATCGCCATCACCCGCGCTTCCCATGCGGCATGGAACATCGGCTCGTTCGGCTCGGGCTCGACCTTGCCGAACCCGTCCATGCCGCCCATGTCGTGCACGCCGTTCATGACGGCGCTCCCGGCCGCTTCGGGAACCCGGTGCCGATCATGGAATCGCGTGTCACGAGGTCCGCAAGCTGCGCCTCGCTCCAGCCCTCGGTGCCTTCGGGCCGCATCGGCAGCACCAGGAAGCGCGTCTCGGCGGTCGAGTCCCACACCCGGATTTCGGTCTCCTTCGGCAGCGTCACGCCGAAATCGGCGAGCACGCCGCGCGGGTCTTTCACCGCGCGCGAACGGTAGGGCGCGGCCTTGTACCAGACCGGCGGCAGGCCGAGCATTTCCCAGGGGTAGCAGGAGCACAAAGTGCACACGACCATGTTGTGGCGCTGCGGCGTGTTCTCGACCACGACGAGATGGTCCCCGACGCGGCTGACATGGCCGAGCGTGCCGACGGCCTTGCTGCCGTCCTCCAGCAGCGCCTGCTTGAACGACGGATCTGTCCAGGCTTTGGCGACGACCCGCGCACCGTTGTGCGGGCCGATCCGGGTCTCATAGGCCTGAATGATGGCGTCGAGCGCGGCCGGCTCGACATAGCCCTTCTCGGTCAAGATCGTTTCGAGCGCGCGCACGCGCAGCTCGGTCTCGGACAGTTCCGAATGATCCTGGTCGTGATGATGATCGCTCATGGCGGCGAGGATAGGCGAAGAATCCGGGGGATGTCGAGGCATAGAGTCTGCTAGCATTTCGACCATGACAGGGAGGCAATCGTGGCGGAATACGTAAAGATCGAAAAAGGCCTAGGCCCTGAAGGCCGGATCGCGGTCGTCCGCTTCGATCGCGGGGACGGCATCAATGCGCTGTCGCCGGAAGCGCTGCGCCAGCTCACCGATGCGGCCCGCAGCTTCGAGGATGACGGCGCGACGTCCGTCGTCGTGCTCACGGGCGGCGCAAAATCCTTCAGCGCCGGCTTCGATCTCAAGGACGCCGAAGGCCGTTCGCGTCGCACCATGGACATCGGCACGCTGCGCCGGCATCTGAAACTGGGGCCGCGGCTGACGCGGGCCTGGCAGGACATGGAACAGGTCACGATCGGCGCAATCGAGGGCTTTTGCATCGGCGGTGGCGTGGCGCTGGCGGTTGCGCTCGACTTCCGCGTCATGGCGCGCGATGCCCATATGCGCGTGCCCGAGATTGGGCTCGGCATGAACATGAGCTGGCAGAGCGTGCCGCGCATGCTGCATCTGATGGGACCGGCACGGACCAAGCAGGCCGTAATCCTCGCCGACGACCGCATCTCCGCCGCGGAGGCCTATGAATGGGGATTGGTGGAGCAGGTGGCCGAGCCCGGCAAGGCGTTTGAGGCCGCCATGACGCTTGCGACAAAGATCGCGGCGCAGCCGCCGATCTCGGTCGCCATGACAAAGCTCACGGTCAACCGCCTCGCGCACGCGCTCGATGATCTGGCTAGCCATATGGATGTCGATCAGTTCGCGCTGGCAAGCGTGACCGAGGATCACAAAGAGGGCGTGGCGGCATTCCTGGAACGGCGGAAACCGCGGTTCAGGGGGCGATAGCGCTTCGGGCTACTTTCGCGCTGCCGTCGTAGCATGCGCGTCAGCGGCCATTTCGAGGCAGGTCTGGAGCTCGACATAGCTCGGCGTGCCGTCGATGCTGGACTCGCTGATGCATGCCGCCTTGTCCTTCGCCGTGAACTTGCTCCACTGCCCAGCCACTTGCGTCCGCGCCTGCTCTTCGGCCTTCGTGCAGGACGCCAGGGTCTCTCCGATCCCTACCATCTCAGCCGTCTCTGCTTTGCAGATTTTGGCGATGTCAAATTTCGGCACCGCGTCCGCCGCGCGCACATCGTGTGATGCTGCAATTGAAGCGGCCGCGCCGAGCGCGGCAAAAATGATGAATTTGCGCATGTTCGACCTCCGGTCGTATCAATCATCATTAGACAAGCTCGTTCGATGTTGACGAAGATCAAGCCGGCGGCCGAGCACGTGAACGTGATCGTTATGACTAGTTCGAGGCCGAGCTGAGCGTGGACCGGAAACGCAGCAGCGACAGCACCAGGAACAGCGAGGCGATGCCGGCGACGGCAAGGAATTGCGGCCACACCACATCGAGCCCGGCGCCGCGATAGAGGATCGCCTGCGCGAAGGACACGAAGTGGGTCGAGGGCGACGCCTGCATCACTGTCGCAAGCCAGGGCGGCATGCTCTCCAGCGGCGTGGCGCCGCCGGACAGGACGTTCATGGGCACGGCGACCAGCATGTAGAGCAGGCCGAGCTGGGGCATCGACCGCGCAACAGTGCCCAGGAACAGCCCGATCGCGGTCGCGAAGAACAGATAGAGGATCGCTCCAAACATGAAGAGCGGGATCGAGCCGGCAATCGGGATCTGCAGCAGCAAGCGGACCACCAGATAGAGCGACAGGCCGACCGCGACCGCAATGACGAACCCGTTGGCCCAGATTTTCGACATCGCGATCTCGAACGGGCTCAGCGGCATCACCAGGAGATGGTCCATCGTGCCATGCTCACGCTCGCGTACCAACGCTGCACCGGCGAGGATGATCGCGAGCATGGTGACGCTCGAGATGATGCCCATGACGCTGGAGAACCAGGCCGTCATCACGTTGGGATTGAACGCGATCCTGGCCGCCAGGTCGACTGGCGATTCCGGCACGCGTTCCACCTGCGACACGAACTGAGCAATCTCGGTATTGATGATCTGTTGCGCGTAGCCCGATCCCAGGCCGGCCTGGATCATCGCGGTGGCGTCGACGTTGATCTGCAGTCCGGGCTGGCGGCCCGCCAAGACGTCGCGTTGGAAGTTGGGGGGAATATCGATGACGAAAGTGTATTTGCCGGTATCCATCAGATGTTCGATATCGGCTTGCGCGATCGCCACCGGCTCCTTGAAATAGGGCATCAGGAAGGCATGCGTGATCCGGCGGGACAATTCCGAATGGTCTTCGTCGACCACCCCGATCGAGGCATGAAACACTTCCTGTGAATTGCTTTGCGCCTGGCTGATGACGGCAAGCGAGAATGAGTAGATCACGAAGCCGAGCAGCACCCAGTCGCTGAAAAAGCTGCGCAGCTCCTTGGTGCCGAGCCAGACGATGTTGGAGAGGGAGCGCATCGTCTCAGCGCTCCTGCTTGGGGAGCAGCATCATGCTCAGCGCCGTCAGCACGGGGACGAAGACGAGCAGCATGAGGATGCTCGAACCGAGATCGGCAAGGCCCAGGCCCTTGGTGAAGGCGCCGACGCTGATCGGGCGGTAATAGCTCATCGGAAAGCAAAGGCCGATAAGCTGCGCCGAACCGGAAAGCGAAGAGACGGGCGTCATCATGCCCGAGAACTGCTGGGCTGGCAGGATGGTGAGGATCGCGGTGCCGAACAGCGCGGCGATCTGGGTCGTGCAGAAGGTCGAGATCAGCATGCCGTAGCCGGTCGTCGTGAAGACGTAGATGACCGTGCCGGCCAGCAGCGCCACAAAGCTGCCCTTCAGCGGCACGTTGAAGATGAAGACCGCCATCGCGAACATGATAATGAAATTGATCAGCGCGACGGCGACGTAAGGAAGCTGTTTGCCGACGAGGAATTCCAGCCGCGTCACCGGCGTAACGTAAAGGTTGGTGATCGAGCCGAGCTCCTTCTCGCGAACGACCGCAAGCGCCATCAGGATGGCCGGGAACAGCGCGAGCATCATCGCGAGGGTCGAAGGCACCATGGCGTAGATGCTGTCAAAATCCTGATTGTACTTGAACCGGACCTCGATATTGGCGGGCAGGGGCCTTGCCGCCTGCGTCGTGTTCAGCACGGGATCGCTCAGATAGAGCTGGTGCATCCCCTGCAGGTAACCCCGAATGGTTGCGGCGCGGAACGGCATGGCGCCGTCGATCCACGCGGATACGTAGGCGGGCCGCCCGCGCTTGATGTCGAGGCCGAAGTTTGGAGGAATCTCGATGCTGGCCGAGATGTCGCCGTTCTTCAGGCGACGATCGAGATCGGCATAGTCGGTCAGCGGAGGCTTTTCGAGGAAATAGGGCGATCCTCTCAGCTCCGACAGATAGGCACGGCTTTCGGGCGTTTGGTCGCGATCGAGCACGGCAAAGCTGAGATTGTTGACGTCGGCCGAAATGCCGAAGCCGAACACGATCATCAGGAGCGCAGTGCCGAACAAGGCGAACATCAGCCGGATACGATCGCGCATCAGCTCGAGGCCCTCGCGTATGGTATAGGCGAACAGCCGCCGAAAGGTGAAAAAGGAGCGTCTGCTTTCGCGGCCGGCGGTCTTGTCCGGTTCGGCTTGCGGCTGGTCGAGAGTCACGGTGGATGCCGTGCCCGGCGTTTCCCGTTCGAGGAAGCTGATGAACGCATCCTCCAGGCTCTTGGCGTTTCTCGCCTTGATCAATCCGGCCGGCGTGTCGGAGGCAAGCACGCGTCCTTCGTGCATCAGCGACAGCCGATCACAGCGCGCCGCCTCGTTCATGAAATGCGTCGAGACGAAAATGGTCATCCCTTGATTGCGCGACAGGTCGATCAGAAGCTGCCAGAACTGGTCGCGCGCCAACGGGTCGACGCCGGAGGTCGGCTCGTCCAGGATCAAGAGGTCCGGCTTATGGACGACGGCGACCGCAAGCGACAACCGCTGCCTGATTCCGAGCGGGAGCGACGAGGCGAGGTCATCGAGATAGTCGGCGAGGTCGCATTTCTCGATCAGCTCCGCGATGCGTGCCTCCGCAAACGCCAGAGACAGGTGAAACAGCCGCGCGTGCAGGACAAGGTTCTGGCGAACCGTGAGTTCCCCGTAGAGGGAGAAGGATTGCGACATGTAGCCGACGCGGCGGCGTGCTTCGAGGTCGCCGGCGCGCAGCACTTCGCCGAAGATCAGCGCCTCGCCCTCGGACGGCGGCAGCAGCCCGGTGAGCATCTTCATCGTGGTCGTCTTGCCCGATCCGTTCGAGCCGACAAAGCCAAAGATCTCGCCGCGGCGGATCGTGAAATTCACACGGTCGACGGCGGTGAAGTCGCCGAACCGGCAGGTCAGGTCCTTGGCGACAATGACGGGCTCGGCGTGACCGTCGAGCGGCGGACCGATCGGCTTTTCGTTGCCGGCACGCTGTCGCTGCGGGAGCAGGGCAACGAACGCGTCTTCGATCGAGTCGGTGCCGGTTTGCTGTTTGAGGTCGGACGGCGAGCCGGTCGCGAGAATCTTTCCCTCGTTCATCGCCATCAGCCAGTCGAAACGCTCGGCCTCTTCCATATAGGCGGTTGCGACGAGCACGCTCATTTTCGCCGTGCGGCCCCTGATACGGTCGATGAGATCCCAGAACTGGCGGCGCGACAGCGGGTCGACGCCGGTCGTGGGCTCGTCGAGGATCAGGAGATCGGGATCATGGATCAGCGAGCAGCACAGCCCGAGCTTCTGCCGCATGCCGCCCGACAGCTTGCTGGCCGGCCGGTCGGCGAACGGCGCAAGCCCGGTACTTTCCAGGAGCTCATTGATGCGCCACTCGCGCTCCTTGCGCGACTGTTCGAACAGCCGCGCGAAGAACTCGACATTCTCCTTAACGCTCAGGTCAGGATAGAGATTCTTGCCCAGCCCTTGCGGCATGTAGGCGATGCGCGGACAGATCAGGGCGCGCTCGGCGGCCTTGGAGATGTCGGTGCCGAGCACGGCGACCGCACCCTCCTGGATCTTCCGCGCGCCGGCGAGGATCGCGAGCAGGGAGGATTTGCCGACGCCGTCGGGTCCGATCAAGCCAACCAGGCGTCCGGCGGGTATGTCGGCCGATATGCAGTCGAGCACCGTCACCGAACCGTAGCGATGGGAGAGGGCTCGAACAACGGCGACCGGATCGTCGCTGCCGTTCATGGCGCAGCCTGCAGCGTCGTCGGCCATGCAACCGCGGAATCCCAGCGGACATAAGCAACACCGGGGAGGCCACTTCTGACCGCGTCCGCATGCGCAAGCAGGCGCTCCGGGTCGATGCGGACCCGAATGCGGAACATCAGCTTGTCGCGCTCGGTCTTGGTCTCTACCGTCTTCGGCGTGAACTGCGCCTGGCTCGCGACGAACGAGACCTTCGCCGGGATCGGATGATCGGGGTAGGCGTCGAGAACGATACGTGCGTCAGCGCCGACCTTCACCTTGCCGGCTTCCGTCGTCGGGAAATAGAGGTCCATGTAGACATAGGTCAGATCCAGCATCGTGAAGACCTTGCCGCCGGCCGCGAGGACTTCGCCGATATTGGTAAGGCGGTACTGGATCCGGCCCGCCTTCGGCGCCACCAGAGTGTTGTCGGCGATCTGCACCCTGTAGAGACCGGCATCGTGCTGGGCGGCCTCCAGCGCATGTTGGGATTCGAGCACCCTTGCCTGGGCCGCAGCGAGCGCGCCATTGGCCGCGTCGAGCTGCTGCTTGCGCTGGTCCAGCAATTCCTTGGTGGCCCAGCCGTTCTTGAACAGCGATTCAGTCCGCTGGTTCTCCTGCTCGGCGAGGGTCTTCTGCGCCTGCTGCTGGGTCAGCACGGCCTCGGCTTCCTCGATGGCGCGCTGCGCCTGCCGGCCCTGCGCAACCGACTTAGAAAGCGATTGCTCGAGATCGCGGGTATCCATCCGCGCCACGATCTGTCCGGGCGCAACCATGTCGCCGATATCGGCGAGTAGCTCGTACACGCGTCCGGCATATTTGGTGCTGATGTCGATTTCATCGGCTTCGATACGGCCGTTGCCGACGCTGATGCCGACAGGCAGCGGCGGATGCATTTGCTTCCAGATGTAATAGCCGCCGCCACCGGCGCCGAGCGCAGCGAGGAGGAGCGCCACCGTGATCCGCAAACCGCGCCGTTTGCCGCTTGGGCGGACCGGCACAGGCAGATGCGAGGCGGGCGCAGGCGCGGGCGAATGAGACGCATCGCCGGCTTGCGCGCCTCCTTTGATCTCTTCGATTTGATCTTGCATCGGTCAGTGCCTTTGGTTGCAGAGCTTGTCTGCAATCTTGCACCGCCGCATCCGCGGGCTGTTGACGTAACGCAAATTCTGCCGAACGCCGGTCCCGTGAGCCGTGTTCCAAGTAGGTTCCGAGCGACCGGCACATCAATGCGCGCGACAAAGTTGATTTCGCTCAACCCGCACCGCCGCGAATGCCCCATGCTCTGTCCAATTGCGCAGCGAGACGGCGCGCTCGCTTTCTGATCACCGAGGACAGGTCCATGGCCGACAAGAAGAACGTGGTTGCCACCGAACCCGGGATCGGTACCCTAAAAAGTCTCCAGACCAAAAAACAGCAGGCAGAGGTGGGAAGCAGGGTCCACGATTGTCTGGAAGACGACGAAGTTCGAGAAGCGCTGGACCTCCTCCATGAGCGCGACGAGAGAACGCCTCCCTGGCAAGATTGAAACGGGGACGGTTGTGGGTGACGTCAGTTAGAATTGGTGATCGGCATGCTCCCGGCGTTCAACGCGGTGCGATTGATCCACGTCAATCGCTGTCGTCTTGCTGCGCGCTACGTGTTTTCAACAATTCGCTGGGGAGTTTTCCGTGCCGCTGAGAACGATAGCCGTCTTCTTCGATCCGTCGCCTGCCGGCGAGGCGCGTGCCGACTATGCCGTCAAACTCGCATTCCGTCACCGCGCGCATCTGGTCGGGATCTTCGTGGTGCCATTCGGCTGGGACGGCAATCCGTCCGAATCCTTCGTCCGAGGGCAGGCCGCGGTTCGCGAACTCATTCAGCGCCATACGGCAAGCGAACTGGCTGCGACAAAGGCCGCGAGCCAAAGCTTCGCGACTGTCTCCACCCGCGAGGACATCAGTTGCGAGTTTCGTTGCATCCCTCCCGGTGAAGCCAATGAGGCGTCCGCCCTGAACGCGCTGCATTCCGATCTGGTGATCGTCGGCAGTCCACGGTCAGGCGGCCTGCCGCAGGAGTGGTCGGCGGAATCCCTGCTGCTCGCCACTGGTGTACCCGTCCTCCTGTTGCCCGAGCATTGGAGTGGGACCGCGGCGGAGCACATCGTGGTCGCCTGGAATGCCAGCCGTGAGGCACGCCGTGCCATCAAGGATGCTCTTCCGCTGCTTGCAGCCGCGCAGTCGGTGACTGTTCTCCTGGTGGATTCGCGCAAGAATGCCCGGCATGGCGAAGAGCCCGGCGCCGATGTCGGACTGTATTTGTCTCGCCATGGCGTAAAGGTGACCGTCGAGCGGATCCACTCCAACGGCGCTTCGGTCGCCGATGCCATCCTTGGTTTTGCCGGGCGCCACACAAGCGACCTGATCGTGGTCGGTGCTTACAGCCACGCGCGAGCGAGCCAGATGATCTTCGGCGGCGTGACCCGCGCCCTGTTGCGGGACGCGACCGTTCCATTGTTGATCGCGCATTGAGAGACCCGGCGGGCTAGCGCTGAAAATCGCTCATGCGGCTTCTCAGCCAGGCGAGAAAGCTGCGCGCCTTTTTCGGCAGGGGGCGGTTTTTCGGCCAGACCGCATAGTGCGCCAACGGGCGTTCGAGCGGTTGTTCGAACAGCGTCACGAGCGAGCCGTCGCGCAATTCGTTGCGGAGGAGGTGGAGCTGTCCTATCGCCACGCCGACCCCTTCGGTCGCGGCCTGATAGGTCAGCACCGAGCTCGGAAACGAGATGCCTGCGTCATTCAAGAGATCGAGACGATTGCAGGCCATCAGCCAGTCCGCCCAGTCTGTCCGCCGATAATGCGAATGCAGCATCGGCACCCGCTTCAGGTCGTCGATCGAATGCAGGTTCGCCTTGCGCCGCAAGGTGGGGCTGCAAACCGGCTGCAGAAGGTCGCGGAACAGCAGCTCGCTTTCAACGCCAGGCCATTTGCCGCCGCCGAACTGGATTGCGAGGTCGACCTTCTCCTTCTCGAAATCGACCGGCGCCACCGCATTGCTGATGCTGAGCCTAATGCCGGGATAGGCGGCGTAGAATGAAGGCAAACGCTCAATCAGCCATTTTGCCGCGAAGGTCGTGTAGACCCGCAGTCGCAACGGCTCCGATTTTCCGCTCGCGACCAGCCGCTGCGTGACTGTTTCGATAACGCGAAACGCCGGCGAAATCTGACGCTGCAGCTCCTCGCCCTCCGGCGTCAGCCTGATGCCGAGCTTGTCGCGCTCAAACAGCCGAAAGCCGAAAAAATTCTCCAGCGTCTGGATCTGGCGGCTCACGGCAGGTTGCGACACGCGCAAATCTTCCGCCGCCCGGGTGAAACTTTGCAGGCGGGCCGTTACTTCAAACACGTGCAGCGGATTGAGCGGCGGGAGCATTTGTGGCCATAACAAAATATCATGACCTTATAATCTATGTTCAGTTGCCGGGCAATGCTTTGGCTGGAAAACAGGCGTCAGTATCGTTCTTCCTGGCCCGGTGCAGATGGATTTCAGTCTCTCAGAAGAGCAGCAGATGTTCGCGGACTCGGTGCGCCGTTTTGCCGAGGGCAATCTTACCGAGGGCGCGCTTGCCCGCGCGCATGACCCGCGGTTTCCGTTCGATGTGGCGCGGCTGCTGGCGGATCAGGGGCTGCTCGGCATCGCCTTTGACCCGGCAGACGGCGGTCAGGGTGGAACGCTCTTGGATTCCGTGATCGCGATCGAACAGATTGCCTCCGTCTGTCCCCGCAGCGCCGATGTGGTACAGGCCGGCAATTTCGGGCCGATCCGCACCTTCGTGGAATATGCCAGCGCCGAGCAGAAGGCCCGCTATCTGCCCGACCTGCTCGGAGGCCGGGCCGTTATCAGCCTCGGCATGAGCGAGCCGGACGCAGGTTCCGCCGCGACCGAGATGAAGACCGCCGCAAAGGCCGATGGCGATCACTATGTGATCGACGGTAGCAAGGTGTTCGGAACCCACAGCCCGGATGCCAACCTGTTCCTGGTCTACCTGCGCTTCGGGCCAGGCGTCGGAGGCATCGGCTCAGTGCTGGTGGAGCGTGGAACGCCGGGTTTCACGGTCGGCAAGGCGTCCTCGTTCATGAGCGGAGAAGAGTGGAGCCCGCTGTATTTCGAGAACTGCCGGGTTCACAAGAGCAACGTTCTGCTCGGCCCCGGCGGCTTCAAGAAGCAGATATCGGGCTTCAACGTTGAACGGCTCGGCAATTCGTCGCGCTCGCTCGCGCTTGGCCGCTATGCCTTCAATCTGGCGCGGGAACACGCGCTGGTGCGCCGCCAGTTCGGACGGCTGTTGTGCGAATTCCAGGGCCTGCAGTGGAAGTTTGCGGACATGGCGACCAAGCTCGATTCCGCGCAATTGCTGCTCTACCGCGCTGCCAGCGTCAAGGAAGGCTTGCCCTCGGCGTACCACACCGCCATGGCGAAGCTGGCCTGCAATCAGGCGGGTTTCGATGCCGCCAACGAAGCGGTGCAGATCATGGGCGGTCTCGGCTACAGCACGGAAGGGTTGGCGGAGTACTGCATGCGGCGCACGCGCGGCTGGATGATCGCCGGCGGCTCGATCGAGATCCTCAAGAACCGGATTGCCGAGGATGTCTTCGAGCGGCGTTTCGATCAGCGCGGCGTCCAGGTTCGCGCGGCCGAGTAGGGCGATGGCGGACACCGGCTTCGTTCAACCGCTGCTCGCGCCCAGAAGCATCGCGCTGATCGGCGCCTCCGACGACAGCACCAAGACGTCGTCGCGGCCGCTGCGCTATCTGAGGCAGGCCGGATACGAAGGCACGATCTATCCTATCAATCCTCGTCGCGCGCAAATCGCGGGCGAGCGGGCATGGCCGTCATTGTCCGAGCTGCCCGCCGTCCCGGATCATGCCTTCATCCTGACGCCGACGGAGCAGGCCCTGGAGGCGGTCGAGGAATGCGCGCGCCTGGGTGTGCCCGTGGCGACGATCCTGGCGACAGGATTCTCCGAAGATCGCAATGCGGGACCTGCGCGGGTCGCGCGCCTCAAATCGCTGTGCAGGGATTCGCGGCTGCGCATCCTGGGGCCGTCGAGCCTTGGCGCCATCAACCTGCACCACCGCACGATCCTCACAGCCAACGCCGCGTTTGCGGAGCCGGATCTTCCGGTTGGCGGCACCTTCGTCGCCTCCCACAGCGGCAGCATGCTTGGCGGATTGATATCGCGCGGCAAGGCACGCGGCGTAGGCTTTGCGGGCCTGGTGTCGGTCGGCAACGAAATCGACCTCAGTCTCGGCGAGATATGCGCGGCGACGCTCGATGATCCCAAGATCATCAGCTACATGCTGTTTCTCGAAAGCCTGCGGCACGCCGACGATCTCAGAGAATTCGCGCTCGGCGCGGCGGCGCGCGGCAAGCCGATCGCAGCCTACAAGCTCGGGCGTTCGCCAGTGGCGGCGGAATTGGCGCTGTCGCATACCGGCGCGCTCGCCGGCGAGGATGACGTCGCCGACGCTTTCCTGGCCGATTGCGGCATCGCGCGGGTCGAGAATTTCGAAACGCTGCTCGAAGTGTTGCCGTTGCTCGAACGCGTTGCCCTCGGCGCAACCACGGGCCGAAGCCCTCGGGTCGGCATCCTCACCACCACCGGTGGCGGCGCGGCGATGGTGGTGGACGGTCTGGCGGGCAGGGGAATTGAGGTCGTCACACCTTCGAAAGAGACCTTCGCCGCCATTGGCGCTGCGGGCGTCGCCGTGCAGCACGAGCGGATCGTCGATCTGACGCTTGCCGGAACGCGCTATGACGTCATGAAGGCTTCGCTCGAGGCGATGCTGGCGGCACCTGAATTCGACATGGTGGTCGCGGTCACGGGATCTTCGGCGCGGTTTCAGCCCGAGCTCGCGGTAAGGCCCGTGATCGACAGCGCGGCATCCGGAAAGCCGCTTGCCGCATTCCTGGTGCCGGATGCGCCGGACGCATTACGTCTGCTTGGGCAAGCCGATGTGCCGAACTTCAGGACTCCGGAAGCATGCGCCGACGCGATCGCGGCAGCCTACAAGAGGCGCAGGCCGCGCCCGGCGCCGCCGGCCGCTCCACTCTCGTCCGGCACGCGACAGCTCGACGAACTCGAAGCCTATGTGCTGCTCGCAGGCCTCGGAATAGACCGTGCGCCGAGCGTGTCGCTTCCGGCCGACGGATCGAAGCTGGATCTGCCGTTCTCCTATCCCGTCGCGGTCAAGGCGCTCTCCGCAGAGATCGCACACAAGACGAATGTCGGCGGCGTCGCGCTCAACGTGACCAACGCGGAGGAGCTCAAGGCCGCGATCCTGCGCATCGCCGCCTCTGTGGCCGCGAACTGCCCCGGGATTGCGCTGCGCCATGTCCTCGTCCAGCCCATGACCTCGGGTCTCGGCGAGGTCTTGCTCGGGTATCGGCGTGACCCGGACGCTGGGCCGATCGTGCTGCTCGCAGCCGGCGGCATTTACACGGAGATCTATCGCGATCGCAGCATTCGCCTTGCGCCGGTCGACCTCGCTGGCGCGCGCGAGATGATCGAGGAGCTGAGCATCTCCCGCATCTTCCAGGGCTTTCGCAACCGGCCGGTCGGTGATCTGGAGGCACTGGCCCGCGCTATTGTCGCATTCTCGAAACTTGCCGAATATAGCGAGCGCGGCGTGATCGACGCAGAAATCAATCCCCTCATCGTCCGTCCAAAAGGAGAGGGTGTCCTCGCGATCGACGCGCTGGTGCAACTCGCACAACAGGGAGATCGTGATGATTGAGCAATTGAAAGAGCGTGTAAACGCCGACGCCGGCCTGGTTCGCCGCGGCCGTTTCCTCTCGACCAACTTCCTGCTCGAGGTCGGCTCGACGCAGTGGCTGGTAAACATCGTGGAAGGACAGGTTTCGTCGGTGACGCGAGGGCCGTTCGTGATGCCGTCGTGGTCGTTCGCGCTGCGCGCGCCGCAGGAGGAGTGGGCGAGGTTCTGGCAGGCTGATCCGCAGCCCGGTTCGCATGACCTGATGGCGCTGATCAAGCGCCGCGTTCTGAAGGCCGAGGGAAACCTCCAGGTCTTCATGGCGAACCTTCGTTACTTCAAGGAAAGCCTCGCCAAGCTGCGGGCGGGAGTTGCAGCATGAGCGCGAGCTTTGAACCGATCGTCGGCCGCTACATGAATCTTCAACTGCTGGGCCGGCCGCATCGCCTTTATGTCGAGGAGGCAGGGCAGGGCGTGCCGCTATTGTGCCTGCACACGGCCGGTTCGGATGGCCGGCAATATCGGGCGCTGATGAATCACAAGGACATCATTGCCCGTCATCGGGTGATCGCTTTCGATATGCCCTGGCACGGGAAGTCGTCACCGCCCGCGGGTTGGCACGATGAGGAATATCAGCTCACTTCGCAGCAATACACCACGATGATCCTCGAGATCATGCAGGCGCTCGAGCTGGACAAGCCCATCGTGATGGGATGCTCGATCGGCGGACGCATCGTGCTGCATCTGGCGCTGGAGCACCCCGATCGCTTCCGCGCGATTATCGGTCTGCAGGCGGGCGCTCACGTCGACCCCTACTATGATCTCAACTTCCTGCACCGGCCCGATGTGCATGGCGGCGAAGTGTGCGCGGCGATCGTCTCCGGCCTGGTCGGACCGAAGGCGCCGGTCAAGGAGCGCTGGGAAACGCTGTGGCATTACATGCAGGGCGGTCCCGGTGTTTTCAAGGGCGACCTGCATTTCTACAAGATCGATGGCGACATCCGCCAGCGCGTCGCGCAGATCGATACAGCGCGTTGTCCGCTGTTCCTGCTTTCCGGCGAATACGACTATTCGTGCACGCCCGAGGAAACGATGGCGGTCGCTGCAAGCGTGAAGGGTGCCCAAGCCACCATCATGAAAGGCCTCGGCCATTTTCCGATGAGCGAGGACCCTCTGGCGTTCATTGGTTACCTGCTGCCGGTGCTCGAGGAGATCAGCCGGACAGCCGGCAAAGGGTAATTGCAATTTTCAATTAAAGGGGAGGACAAGGGCAAATGAATCTTCGTTCCATCGTGCTGGCTGTGTCGGCTGCTCTGGCGGCCACGCCGGCTGCGGCCGAGATTTCGGGCGGCGTCGTGAAAATCGGCGTGCTCACGGACATGTCCGGTCCCTACGCCGACAATGTCGGCGCAGGTGCGGTGCTTGCGGCGAAAATGGCGGTTGAGGATTTCGGCGGCAAGGTCGCCGGCGTTCCGATCGAGGTCCTGTCTGCCGATCATCAGAACAAGGCGGACATCGGCCTTGGCATTGCACGGCGCTGGTACGACACCGAGGGAGTCGACACCATTACCGAGGTCGTGTCCTCGGCGGTCGCGCTCGCTGTTCAGCAGCTCTCGCGCGACAAGAACAAGGTCCTGCTGGCGACCGGCCCCGGGACGCCCGACCTCACGGGCAAGGCCTGCTCACCGGTCGGCATCCATTGGGCGTATGACAACTACGCACTTGCCAATGTCGCGACCGCACCGCTGGTGCATAGGGGGCTGAAGAGCTGGTACTTCCTGACCGCAGACTACAGTTTCGGGCATGCCTTGGAAGCGGAGGCGGCCAAGGTGGTCACCGCGAACGGGGGCCAGGTGCTCGGGTCGGCCCGAGCCCCGCTCAATACGTCCGACTTCTCCTCGTACCTGCTGCAGGCGCAGGCATCGAAGGCCCAGGTGGTCGGCCTCGCAAATGCGGGAGCAGACATGATGAACTCGCTCAAGCAGGCCAATGAGTTCGGTCTGACCGATGGCGGCCAGAATATCGCGGCCTTGCTCGTGAACCTTCCCGACATTCACGCCCTCGGTCTCAACAGCGCCAAGGGCCTGATGTTTGCCGACAGCTTCTATTGGGACCTCAACGACAAGACCCGCGCATGGAGCAAGCGCTTCATGGAGCGCTTCAATGGCAAGGCGCCCGGCAGCCTTCAGGCCGCCGTCTACGGTGCCGTGACGCATTACCTCAAGGCAGTGGAGGCAACCAAGAGCGATGAAGGAACGGTCGTCGCACAACAGATGCGCAAGACGCCCATCAACGATTTCTACACGGTGAACGGCACCATCCGCGAGGATGGCCGTGTGCTGCGCGACATGTACCTTCTGCAGGTGAAGCAACCGTCGGATTCGAAGTATCCGTGGGACTACTACAAGGTCCTCGCCACCGTTTCGGGCGACAAGGCGTTTCGTTCCTTGAAGGACGGTAACTGCCCGCTGCTCACGGAGAAATGAGGTCACTCCCGGTCAACACGCAAGCACGAGAGCGTCCGTATGGCAGTGGACTATCCTGAACTGAGGCTGTTCGTCGGCGGCCGATGGATCGGCCTTGACGCGCGAAAGGGTGAGCCGGTCTACAATCCGGCGACGGGAGGTGTCCTCGCCGAGCTCCCGCATGCGACCGTGGCCGATCTGGACGAAGCCTTGGATGCCGCGGCCGCAGGTTTCGAGCGGTGGCGGCGCACGTCTCCGGTCGAGCGGGCGCGGGTGTTGCAGCACGCGTCCGCCCTGATGCTCGAGCGGCGGGACCAGATCGCGACGCTGATCACGCTGGAGCTCGGCAAACCGATCGCCGAAGCAAAGGCCGAAGTCGAGCAGGCCGCGGGAATCTTCAGCTGGAATGCAGAGGAGGGGCGACGCGCCTACGGGCGGGTCATTCCGCCGCGAACGCGAGGGGCCATGCAGTTCGCTTTGCGCGAACCGATCGGTCCCATCGCCGCTTTCGCGTCCTGGAATGCGCCGGCAATTACGCCGTCGCGGAAGATCAGCGGTGCGCTCGCCGCTGGTTGCTCCGTGATCATCAAGGCGTCGGAAGAAACGCCGGCGACCGCACTTGCCATTGCCGCACTGCTGCAGGAGAGCGGTCTGCCGGATGGGGTGCTGAACGTCGTGTTCGGCAATCCCGCGGAGATATCGGCGAAATTGATCGGCTCTCCGATCATTCGCGGCATCACCTTCACGGGCTCGACCTCGGTCGGGAAACAGCTCGCATCGCTGGCGGTGCAGGGCATGAAGCGAATGACTCTGGAACTCGGCGGTCACGCACCCGTGGTGATTTTTGAAGATGTCGATCCGGAGGCAGTGGCACTCTCTGCGGTGACGGCGAAATACCGCAATGCGGGGCAGGTGTGCACGTCACCGACGCGGTTCTACGTGCATCGCGCGATCCACGATCGCTTTGTCGCGCGTTTCGCCGAGCTCGCAAGAGCCATCAAGGTCGGAAACGGCCTCGATCCGGCGACGAGAATGGGCCCGCTGGCCAATGCCCGCCGGTTGGAGGCGATGGACCGTTTCCTGGATGATGCCCGCTCGCGACAGATCGCGGTTCCGGTCGGCGGCAAGCGGATCGGAGGCGAGGGCTGCTTCTACAGCCCGACCTTGATCGCGAATGTCGATGAGGATTGCCTGGTCTCGAACGTGGAGCCGTTCGGACCGATCGCCGCGACAACTGCGTTCGACACGGCGGAAGACGCCATCCGTCTCTGCAACCGGCTTCCGTTCGGACTTGCCTCTTATGTGATGACCAACGACATGCGCAATGCCGGCGCCGTGATCGACGGCATCGAGGCCGGCAACGTCATCGTGAACCACTGGCAGGCATCGCTACCGGAGACGCCGTTCGGGGGCTACAAGGACAGCGGCGTCGGCTCGGAAGGCGGGGTCGAAGGGCTGCAGGCCTTTCAGAACATCAAATATGTGAGTGAGCATAGGCCGCCGTCGTAACGGCGCGGCTCAGGTCGCGCGCAACAGGTCCGCGACAGCCCGCCGGGCGATCGCGTTTTCCTCCGGCAGGCCGATCGAAATGCGCACCCAGGTATCGAGCGGTGGATAACTACGACCGATGTCGATGCCTTGTGCTGCGAGCGCGGACGCAATGGCTTGTTGCGGCCGGCCGGAGTTGAAGAACACGAAATTGCCCTGCGATTCCGTGAAGCGAACCTTTCGTTGCCGGAACAGCTCGTACCAGGCATCGCGCTCGACCGTGACCTTCGCGCGAACTGACGGCACATAGTCTGCATCTTTCAGACTGGCGTTCGCGGCGACGAGGCTGAGCCGATTGAGGCCGAAAAATGCGCCGATGCCGAGCTGCTTCACCGACTTGGCCAACTCGGCGGGCGCCAGCGTGTAGCCGATGGCAAGGCTGGCGAGCCCGTAGATTTTCGCGAATGTCCTGAAGACGGCGACCTGATCGCCGTTGCGAACGAGGCCGGCGACGGTTCGCTTCTCGAAATCCGGCGTGAATTCGAGATAGGCCTCATCGACGATGACGAGCGTGCGCTTGGAGAGATCGTGCACGAATTCGATGAACTGCGCCGCCTCGCTCACCGTGCCGCTCGGATTATGCGGATTGACAAGATAGACTGCGCGTGTCCGTCCATTGACCTTGCCGGCGATGGCGGGGAGGTCGTTCTCGAGTCGGTCGTTGAGTGGAACGCCGACCACGATGCCGCCGGCGGGCGAGACGGCATCGACCAGCGCAGTATAGCCGGGCTCGGAATAGATGAACTCGCCGCCCGTACCGCCGCGGGCCGACAGATACAGGCCGAGCACGTCGAGAATCTCGCCGAGTACGACCTGCTCGGCAGCAACATTCTCGTGCGCGGCAATCGTCCGCGTCAGCTCGGTGAGTTCGTCGCCGGTATAGCGGCTGAGACCGGTCAGGTGGGCCTTGATCGCCTCCACCGCCCGGGGCGAGGGACCGAACGGATTTTCATTCAAGGAGAGGCGAATTCGATCTTGTTTCGATGCATTGGCCATGGCTGGATACAAAAGACTGCTGGTTGCGGCCGCACTGATCAGCAGCCAATCGCGTCGAGAAAGCTCCGTCAGGGTGCTGCTCCTTACGGTCGATAGCGGTCGCAAAGTTGCGCCGGTCACCACCAACTATAAGCGACCAACGGGACGATCGAGAACACGTCAGACTGCACCGTCGCGCGATTGTTACGCGCGGTGAACTTACGTTGTCTACAGTCTTGATCTCGGATACGGTTCGGACTTCTCTCCGCGCGACACTCTCATTGTCGGGACCGACAACGAAAGGATTTTCGGATCGAACGAAAATCGACACACATCGGCGAATGCAAACGGTGAGTTTATTTTTCTCCGGTGCAAACTGCTGCGAACATTTCGACGTTGAGCACATGCAAAAGGAGGCAAGAATGAAGACAGTGGTTGTGTTCCTGTCGACGATTTTCCTGCTGGCCGTACCTGTGACGGCGCATTCCAAATCCGTTTTTGTTGCGAAAGTTCCTAGTGTCTGGCGCACGCCAAACGGCGCAGCCTTCCTGGAATTCCGTTCCAACCCTGATCTAAATCGCGCGTGGGTATCAGCGACCTTATGCGATAAATACGTTAATGGAGATTGGGCAGCGTCCGAATGCAAACCATACAACAGCTACAAGATTAGAGTTGCTGGCCTTGTCTACGATCGTTCGTTAGGTGCAATCCGCCTTGGCAAGCACGTGTGCGCCTGGGTGGAAGATGGACTTGTGCGGCCGATCTTTCGGCAGACGGGCCAGTGCAAACTCAACATAGGCACGGTTCGCCAAGACTACAGCGATGGCTTTGATACGTACTGGCGACCGATGGATGTGATCACCATCCAGCTAAATGATGGAACCGGCAGATAGGTCGAGCGGCGCGCGTTGCGGAATACTGTCTCGCTCTCGTGCAGCACAACGAGAGGAAGGCGAGGGTGATGCGAACCGAGCGCGTTGGCGCTAGGTAAACGTTGCTGACGTATCAAGGCGTGTCAATCGACCAAGAAGCTCGGCGAGCTGCGATGCAGCGAGAGGTAGAAAGCTCACCACACGGCTAGATACGTTGCCTTGGTGAGCGTTCGTTGCATCGTGCGGTCTTCGGATCTTACGAACGAGAAGTTCGTCGACGCGTTGCACCCGATATCGCTCGGTATCCGCTCGCGTGCTGTCGGCTGTATCGACCCCGGTCGTCAGCCTGGGGGGCAATTGCTCCTTGAGTTGTATTTGGCGAGGGACGGTGCGATGATGTTCGCGCTCACCGACGCGTACTTGAATGCGATCGTACCGGATTTGGTGCCGACTGCCAGCCTTGGACGATCGGTTTCTGGAATTCCAGGTCGCAAGCTTTTCTTCCTTGCAGACGCATGAGCACAGCAGTGAATGCGAACCCGGTCAGCGAGATTGTTGCCTGGCACGCGATATCTCAACAAGAGGTCGTGGAGCGACTCGGCACCAGCCGGGAGACAGGTCTCGATCCGGCTGAGGCCGCGGTCCGCCTTCGGAAATACGGGCCAAACCGTCTGCCGGAAGGCAGGAAGGAGGGACCATTTGCCCGGTTTCTCGCGCAGTTCAACAACATCCTGGTCTACGTGCTGCTCGCCGCGGGATTCACCAAGTTGATGCTGAACCTTTGGGTTGATGCGGCAATCATTTTTGCTGTGGTCATTCTCAACGCGCTGCTCGGGTTCATTCAGGAGGGCAGGGCCGAGAAGGCACTGGACTCCATCCGCAACATGCTGTCCGCGGAGGCGCGGACGTTGCGCGGTGGCGAGAGCCGCATGATTGCTGCGGAGCAACTTGTTCCGGGCGACGTCGTGCTCCTGGAGTCGGGTGACAAGATTCCTGCAGACCTGCGGCTCATCGAGACAAAGAACCTGCGGACCGAAGAGGCCGCCCTCACTGGCGAATCGGTACCGGCGGAAAAGAGTGTCGATGCAGTACCTGTGAACGCAACGGTCGGGGATCGCGAGAGCATGGCGTTTTCCGGCACCATGGTCACGTCCGGTCGCGCGACCGGAGTGGTCGTCTCGACCGGCAGCGAGACCGAGCTCGGCCGCATCAACCAGCTGCTCGCCAATGTCAGTGCGCTCGAGACTCCGTTGCTGCGCCAGGTCAAGAAATTCGGCTACGCCATCACCGCTGCGATCGGGGTGATCAGCGTCCTGATATTCGCCTACGGGAAGTGGGTGAAGGGTATGGACTTTGTGGAGTTGTTCCAGGCCGTTGTCGGCATCGCGGTATCGCTTATTCCGGAGGGACTACCCGCGCTCATCACGATTACCCTGGCCATCGGCGTGCAGCGCATGGCGCAGCGCAACGCCATCATCCGGCGATTGCCCGCGGTCGAGACGCTTGGATCGGTGTCGCGGATCTGCTCGGACAAGACGGGCACGCTGACGCTTATGGAAATGATGGTGGTGTCCGCCGTTACGGCTGAGTCAGCATATCAAATTACAGGCGACGGTTATTCGCCGAAGGGGGAGATCAGAAAGGACGGAGAGGCCGCGGGCAGGGAGCCGGTACTCGCGCTCATGGGGCGGGTCTCAATGCTCTGCAACGATGCGGAGCTGTTTCTGGAGGAAGGCCGCTGGAAAGTGGAGGGCGATCCGACGGAAGGGGCGCTCTATCCGTTCGCGGCCAAGCTCGGTATGGATCGGCAGGCAGAGCAGGCGGCAGCTCCGCGTATCGATGCCATTCCCTTCGAATCCGAGCACAAGTTCATGGCGACGCTCCATGAGGCTGCGAGCGGCGAGCAGGTGCTGCTGGTCAAGGGCGCCCCGGAAGTGATCCTCGATCACTGCGATCGCCAGCAGACCGCCGACGGCCCGCCGAGGCCCCTCGACCGCGAGCACTTCTTGAAACAATCAGACGGACTTGCGGCTCAAGGCGAACGTGTGCTGGCGCTGGCGTGGCTCGAGAATCCGAATGTGAAGGCCGGCAGTCTCACCGCGGCCGACTTGCCACGGACGCTCGTCTTGCTCGGCCTGATCGGCTTGCTCGATCCGCCGCGCAAAGAGGCCATCGAGGCTGTGAAGGAGTGCCATGGCGGTGGCATCCGGGTCACCATGATCACGGGCGATCACAAGATCACCGCCGCGGCCATCGCCAAGATGCTCGGTCTCGGCGACGGGAAGACGGCGATCACGGGCACCGAAATCGAGGGCATGGACACCGCGACGTTGCAGGAACGCGTTCGCACTGTTGATGTCTTCGCGCGTGCCAGCCCTGAACACAAGCTGCGCCTTGTGAAGGCCATCCAGGCCAATAACCAAATCGTGGCGATGACAGGCGATGGCGTAAACGACGCGCCTTCGCTCAAGAAAGCCGACATCGGCGTGGCCATGGGTATCAAAGGCACCGAGGTGACGAAGGAGGCCGCCGGGATGATCCTGGCCGACGACAACTTCGCCTCGATCTCGGCAGCAGTGAAGGAGGGGCGCACGGTCTACAACAACATCGAGAAGGCCATGCTTTTCCTGTTGCCGACCAACGTCGCGCAGGCAATGGTGATTGCGTCGGCCATCTTTCTCGGCTTCACCATGCCGATCACCGCCCCGCAAGTCCTTTGGGTCAATATGGTGACTTCGGTCGCGCTTGGCCTGGTCATCTCCTTCGAGCCGCACGAGATCGATGTGATGAAGCGGCCGCCGCGCGCGGTGGACCGCCCGATCGTCACAGGATTCGGGATTTGGCGGATCGTCTTTGTCGGCTTGGCGCTCCTTGCCTACACCTTGCTGGCATTCTTCTGGATGAAGGCCGAGGGCGCTTCGGACGGATTGGCGCGGACGGTCGCCGTCAATGCCATCACAATCGGCCAGGTCTTCTATCTCTTGAACAGCCGCTATCTGCTCGACTCGTCGCTCGACGTCAGGGCGCATATGGGCAACCCGTACTTGCCGCTCGGGATCGTTGCCGTGGTGATCCTGCAACTGATCTTCACTTACACGCCGCCGTTCCAGGCGACGTTCGGCAACGAAGCTATCCCGTTATGGGTCTGGCCCTGGCTGCTGGCGGGCGGTCTGGTGTTCTTCCTCGTCGTAGAGGCTGAGAAGCTGATCATTCGCTCGTCGGGCTCGCTGCGGAAGGTTGTCGTCGCTGCCGAAGCTGGCACATGACTGATCGCAGAGCCTTGGATCCCAGAGCCTTGGACAAAGGCGTCAGCCTTCGCGCGCAAGCTCCGCACGCGCGGCCGCCAGCTCCTTCTTCTGGCCCGCGCTCAGCGTCGGGTATGCAAGGTCAAGCTGCTCGACCGCCTCCACGATTGCCGCAGCGACGACAAGCCGGGTGAACCACCTGTTGTCGGCTGGGACCACATACCACGGCGCGTGCTCCGAAGCCGTGACCCGGATTGCATTTTCAAACGAGCGCATGTAGTCGTTCCAGAACTTGCGCTCGTGGATATCCGAAGGGGAGAACTTCCAGTTCTTCTCCGGCTCGTCGAGGCGCTTCATGAAGCGTTTTTTCTGCTCTTCGCGCGAAACGTTCAGGAAAAACTTGAGGATGACCACGCCCTGCCGCGTCAGGTAGTCCTCGAAATGCGCGATGTCGGCGAGCCGTTCGTCCCAGATCCGCTTGCTCATGAACCGCGGAGGCAATTTCTGCCGCTCCAGGATATCCTCGTGCACGCGCACAATGAGAACTTCCTCGTAATAGGAGCGATTGAATATGCCGATCCGCCCGCGCTCAGGCAGACGCTTGACGTAGCGCCACATGAAGTCGTGGTCGAGCTCTTCCTGCGAAGGCTGCTTGAACGAGTAGACCTGACAGCCTTGCGGATTGACCCCCGACATGACGTGTTTGATCGTGCTGTCCTTGCCAGCGGCATCCATGGCCTGGAAGACGAGCAGCAGCGACCAGCGATCCTGCGCATACAGCATGTCCTGTTCTTCCGCCAGCCACTGAGTGCCGCGTTGAAGGAGGCCGGCAGCTTCACCCTTGTCCATCTTCAGGCCGCGCGTATCGCCGGGGGCGAAATCCTTCAATTGAAAGCGCTTGCCGTTAGCGACGCGGAACGGGTGGGTGTACTTCTGGATTTGGTCGAGAATCTCTTTCCTCGGCATAGCGAGACCTCCCATTTGTGAAGAGACAATCTCGCTCGGTCGGCTAGACGCCGCAATGCTGTCGGCCTCAGTGATCGGGCAGCTCAGTACGATCTGGAATTCCCGGGCCGATCGCCAGCGCGGGAGCAATAGCAGGGAGGGCGTGCAGGACTCGCGTGAACGGACCGCAGACAATCGGGAGAGCGCTACAACAACGGCTCGAGGCTATGGCCTATACCAAATTCGCATAAGGTATATTATGGAATATTTTTATATACAATCAGATCAAAGATTTAGGCGAACTTCCTGATAGAAACGCCAATCTGGCGCGTCAGCGCCAGCTTCCCGTCAGGCAATCCGGAGCGACCGCATTGGCCAGTCCGCGTGTGAGCATCCAGCCGTCCGCCGCCCTGTGTGAAAGCCTATATTGCCGCCGGCTCCAGACGCTGCAATAAGCGCCAGCGAGATCGCTTGCCGACCCGCGGCACGGACAACAACAAGCCTCATAAAGGGAGCAAACCAAGATGACCTTTTCACGACGCGCGCTACTGAAGGCATCGGCTGCCTCGGCCGTTTTGGGCGCCCTTGGCGCGCCATTGGTGGCCCGCGCGCAAGCCGCCGAGTTCACCTACAAATACGCCAACAATCTGCCGGACAGCCATCCCATGAACGTCCGCGCCCGCGAGATGGCGGCGGCGATCAAGACCGAGACCAATGGCCGCTTCGACCTGCAAGTCTTCCCCAACAACCAGCTCGGTTCCGATACCGACGTGCTGAGCCAGATCCGTTCCGGCGGCGTCGAGTTTTTCACGCTGTCCGGCCTGATTCTGTCGACGCTGGTGCCGGCGGCATCCATCAACGGCATCGGGTTCGCGTTCCCGGACTATGACACGGTCTGGAAGGCCATGGATGGCGGGCTGGGCGCCTATGTCCGCGGCGAGATCAAGAAGGCCGGGCTCGAGGTGATGGAAAAGATCTGGGACAACGGGTTCCGCCAGACCACGTCGTCGACCAAGCCGATCAACGGTCCGGAGGATTATAAAGGCTTCAAGATCCGCGTGCCGGTCTCGCCTTTGTGGACCTCGATGTTCAAGGCGTTCGACGCCGCCCCCGCCTCGATCAATTTCAGCGAGGTCTATTCGGCGCTGCAGACCAAGATCGTCGAGGGTCAGGAGAACCCGCTGGCGATCATCTCGACCGCCAAGCTGTACGAGGTGCAGAAGTACTGCTCGCTGACCAACCACATGTGGGACGGCTTCTGGTTCCTCGCCAACCGCCGTGCCTGGGAGAAGCTACCCGAGGACGTCAGGACCATCGTCGCCAAGAACGTCAATGCGGCGGCCGTCAACGAGCGTGCCGACGTCGCCAAGCTGAATGCCAGCCTGCAGCAGGAACTGGCCGGCAAGGGCCTCATCTTCAACCAGCCGGGCATCACGCCGTTTCGCGACAAGCTGCGCGCCGCGGGCTTCTATGCCGAATGGAAAGGCAAGTACGGCGACCAGGCCTGGGAGCTTTTGGAGAAATCCGTCGGCAAACTGTCGTAAGCTCCAGCGCGCCAACTCAATAATCTCTAGTGCAGGGGGCCGTGATGGCTCATGCCGAACTGAGCGAGATCATGGCCGGCGAGGCGGACCACTCCCCTCGCCGCCGTTCGTTCACGGAATCGCTCGAACACACCCTCGGACGGCTGGTCGAGATCCCGGCGGCGCTATTGGTCGTAGCCGAGATCGTGATCCTGTTCGCCGGCGTGGTTGCTCGCTATGCGCTGCACAGCCCGCTGATCTGGTCGGACGAACTGGCCTCGATCCTGTTCCTGTGGCTGGCGATGCTGGGCGCTGCGGTCGCGTTCCGCCGCGCCGAGCACATGCGGATGACCGCCGTCGTCGCCAATGCGCGTCCGGCGCTGCGGTCCTATCTCGATCTCGTCGCCACCGCCGCGGCGCTGGCGTTCCTGCTTCTGATCGCCTGGCCGGCCTACGAATACGCTTACGAGGAAAGCTACATCACGACGCCGGCGCTGCAGATCCTCAATAGCTGGCGGGCGGCGGCGCTACCGACCGGGATCGGCCTGATGGCGCTGTTCGCGCTGCTGCGGCTCGCCCGCGCGGCCGATGTGCGGACGGTGCTGGCCGCAATCGCATCGGTAGCGGCGGTGATTGCCGTATTCTGGCTGCTCAAGGGCGTCTTGCGACCGCTCGGCAACCTCAATCTCATCATCTTCTTTGTCGGCGTCACCGGCTTTTCGGTCTTCGCCGGCGTGCCGATCGCGTTCGCGTTCGGGCTTGCGACCTACGGCTATCTGGCGCTGACCACCGGCACGCCGCTGATGGTGCTGGTTGGCCGCATGGACGAGGGCATGAGCCATCTGATCCTGTTATCAGTGCCGCTGTTCGTCTTCCTGGGTCTTCTGATCGAGATGACCGGCATGGCGCGGGCGATGGTCGCCTTCCTGGCGAGCCTGCTCGGTCATGTCCGTGGCGGACTGCATTACGTGCTGGTCGGCGCGATGTATCTGGTCTCCGGCATTTCCGGCTCCAAGGCCGCCGACATGGCCGCCGTCGCGCCGGTGCTGTTTCCGGAGATGAAGGCGCGCGGCGCCCGTCCCGGCGATCTCGTCGCCCTGCTCTCCGCCACCGGCGCGCAGACCGAAACCATCCCGCCGAGCCTCGTGCTGATCACCATCGGCTCGGTCACCGGCGTTTCGATCGCCGCACTGTTCACCGGCGGCCTGCTGCCTGGCGTGGTGCTGGCGATCACGCTGTCGGTGCTGGTCTGGTGGCGCTACCGCAAGGAGGACTTGCGGCACGTGAAGAGGGCGAGCGGCGCCGAGATTGGGCGGACACTCATCATCGCCCTGCCGGCGCTGGCCCTGCCTTTCGTGATCCGCTACGCCGTCATCGAGGGCATCGCCACCGCAACGGAAGTCTCTACGATCGGCATCGTCTACGCCTTTATCGTCGGCTTCTTCATCTATGGCCTTTTGATCTACCGCAATTTCGACTGGCGGCGACTCGTGCCAATGCTGGTCGAGACGGCTTGCCTGTCGGGTGCGATCCTCCTGATCATCGGCACGGCAACCGGGATGGCCTGGGGGCTCACCCAGTCCGGCTTCTCGCGGGCGCTCGCCGCGGCCATGACCGGCCTCCCCGGCGGCTCGGCAAGCTTCATCGCGGTGTCGATCCTGGCATTCGTGATCCTCGGCAGCGTGCTCGAGGGGATACCGGCGATCGTGCTGTTCGGGCCGTTGTTGTTCCCGATTGCGCGTGCCGTCGGCGTCCACGAGGTGCACTATGCCATGATCATCATCCTGGCGATGGGCATCGGATTGTTCGCACCGCCCTTCGGCGTCGGCTATTATGCGGCCTGCGCCATCGGGCGCGTCGATCCGGCGGAAGGCATCAGACCGATCTGGGGCTATCTTCTGGCGCTGATGGTTGGACTGATCATCGTCGCGATCTTCCCGTGGATTTCCATCGGGTTCTTGTGAGACTTTAATCTTTAATGGGATCCAGCCATGAGCGCAGCCCAGAACCAGTACAATATCGGATTGGACAAGACGCCCGCCAACTACGTGCCGCTGACGCCGCTCAGCTTCCTGGCGCGTTCGGCCGCCATCTATCCCGACCATGTCAGCACCGTCTATGAAGGCCGTAGCTTCACCTGGGCCGAGACTTACGATCGCTGCCGGCGCTTCGCGTCCTATCTCGCCAGCCGCGGCATCGGGGTTGGCGATACCGTTGCGGCGATGCTGCCGAACATCCCTGCGATGAACGAACTGCATTTCGCGGTGCCGATGACCGGCGCGGTCTTGAACACGTTGAACATCCGGCTCGACGCGCCGTCGATCGCGTTCCAACTCGATCATGGCGGCGCCAGGATCATCCTGGTCGATCCCGAATTCGCCGGCGTCATCGCCGACGCGCTGGCGCAGATGAAAGGTCCCAAGCCCTTCGTCATCGACGTCGATGATGCATCGTTCGATGGCGGCCAGCGCATCGGCGAGATCGAATATGAAGCGGCGCTCGCGCTGGGCGATCCCGCCTTTGTCGAGCGTCGGCCTGACGACGAATGGGAAGCGATCGCGCTCAGCTATACGTCGGGGACCACGGGTAATCCCAAGGGGGTGGTGACGCATCACCGCGGCGCCTATCTCAACGCCGTCAGCAACATCCTCGCGGGTAATCTCGGACAGCATCCGGTCTATCTCTGGACGCTGCCCATGTTCCACTGCAACGGCTGGTGCTTTCCCTGGACCATAGCAGCCGCCGCAGGCGTCAATGTCTGCCTGCGCAAGGTCGAGCCCACCAGGATCTTCGAGCTGATCGCAAAACACGGCGTCAGCCACATGTGCGGCGCGCCGATCGTCTACAACGTGCTGATCAATGCGCCGGACGCGCCGAAGGGCGGGCGCGCAAAGCCCGTGATTGGATTGATCGCAGGCGCCGCCCCGCCGGTCGCCGTGCTCGAAGGCGCCGAGCGGATCGGCATCAAGCTCACACATGTCTATGGCCTGACCGAGGTCTATGGCCCTGCCTCCGTCTGCGCCGAGCAGCCCGGCTGGGACGAATTGCCCGCCCCGCAGCGCGCTCAGATGAAACGGCGACAGGGCGTGCCCTACCCGCTCGAGGAGGCTGTCACCGTGCTCGATCCGGCCACGATGCAGCCCGTGCCGCGCGACGGCGAGACCATCGGCGAAGTCATGTTCCGCGGCAACATCGTGATGAAGGGCTATCTTAAGAACGAGAAGGCGACGCAGGAAGCCTTCGCCGGCGGCTGGTTCCACACCGGCGATCTCGGCGTGCTCGATCAGCACGGCTACGTCATCATCAAAGACCGCTCCAAGGACATCATCATCTCCGGCGGCGAGAACGTCTCCTCGGTCGAGGTCGAGGATATTCTCTACAAGCACCCCGCTGTGCTGTTTGCGGCAGTGGTCGCCAAGCCCGACCCGAAATGGGGCGAAGTGCCCTGCGCCTTCGTCGAGCTGAAGCAAGGTGCGCAGGCGACGGAGGCAGAGATCATCGCCTTCTGCCGCGAGCAGATGTCCGGCTTCAAGACGCCGAAGGCGGTCGTGTTCGGCCCGATTCCGAAGACCTCGACCGGCAAGATCCAGAAATTCATGCTGCGTAACCAGGTCGGATCAGCGAAGGCGATCTCGACCTAGCCGCGATCACCGCCGTCGTTACGAGCGCAGCGAAGTAATCCATCTATCCACGGGCGCAAGCGGAGGAATGGATTGCTTCGCTGCGCTCGCAATGACGACGATGGACTTTTACCCCGCCTTGTCCAGCACCAGCCGCATCCCGTCATAGGCCGGCACCACGCCCGCGGGCAGGCTTTGGCGGAGCACTTCGTAATCGAGGTCGGCGTGCATATTGGTGATGACGGCGCGCTTCGGCTTGAAGCGGTCGATCCATGACAGCGCGTCGGCCACGCTGAAGTGGCTGGAATGCGTCGCATAGCGCAATCCGTCGACGATCCAGAGATCGAGGTTCTCCAGCGCCGGCCAGCTTTCCGTAGGGATATCGTGCAAATCTGGCGTGTACGCCGCGCCGCCGACGCGAAAGCCGAGCGCGGGAATCCTGCCGTGCTGGACCAGGAAGGCGGAAAGCTTGACCGGACCGCCCTTCCCCTCGGTCGTATGGCTCTCGCCCGCCTCGATACCGTGACGCGTCAGGATCGGAGGATAGTCGCTGCCCTCGGGCGAGATGAAGCAATAGGAGAACCGCGCCATGATGTCCTTGGCGGTCGACTGGTTGAAGTAGACCGGAATGCGTCGGCGCTGATGCATCACCACCGAGCGCAGGTCGTCGATGCCATGGGTCTGGTCGGCGTGCTCATGCGTGAGGAAGACCGCGTCGATGTGATCGACGTTGGCGTCGATCAGTTGCTCACGCAGGTCGGGCGAGGTGTCGACCACGATCCGCGTGGTGCCGTGCGCGCCATTGCGCTCGACCAGCAGCGAGCAGCGGCGGCGGCGGTTCTTCGGATTGTTCGGATCGCAGGCGCCCCAACCGAGCGCCGGGCGCGGCACGCCGGCGGAGGAGCCGCAGCCCAAAATCGTCAACGTGAGCGTCATGCCCCCTCTTTCGGAGCCGGCACTTTCGAGAAGAGCCGGAAGAAGTTTTCGGTGGTCTGTCGCGAGATTTCCTCGAGCGAAACGCCGCGCGTCTCGGCGAGGACCTTGGCGACCTCGACCACGTAAGAAGGCTCGTTGCGCTTGCCGCGGAATTTGCCGGGCGCGAGATACGGCGAGTCGGTCTCGACCATGATGCGATCATCAGGCAGCTCGGCCGCGAGCGCCCGCAACGCCTCCGATTTCTTGAAGGTCAGGATGCCCGTGAACGAGATCGACAGGCCAAGCGAAATCGCTTTCATCGCGAGCTCACGCCCGCCGGTGTAGCAATGCAGCACCGCCTTGAACGGTCCCTTCGCCACCTCGTCTTCCAGGATGCGGCCGCAATCCTCGTCCGCCTCGCGGGTGTGGATCACGAGCGGCAGGCCGGTGGCGCGTGCAGCGGCGATATGCGCGCGGAAGCCGCGCTCCTGCGCCTCGCGCGAACCGTGCTGGTAGAAGTAGTCGAGCCCGGCCTCGCCGAGCGCCACGACCTTCGGATGCCTGGTCAGCTCGATCAGTTCGGCCGGCGCAATGCCGTCTTCCTCGTCGGCCTGATGCGGATGCGTGCCGACCGAGCAATAGACGTTCGGAAAACGCTCGGCGATCATAAGCAGCCCATCGAGCCGCCGCACCCGGGTCGAGATCGTGACCATGCGCCCCACGCCCGCACCCTCGGACCGCGCGACGATGGCGTCGAGATCCTCGGCAAAGTCAGGAAAATCCAGGTGGCAATGGCTGTCGACCAGCATGTCCTTCCAACCGCTCAATCGGTCTTTGGTTCGACATAGCGAGGGAACACGCCGACCGGCGGCGGCAATTGGACGCCCGGCTTGAGCCGCTCGCCAAAGGCCGCGAATTGGCGCGACTTATGATCGTGCCTGGGAATGCCCAGACTGTCGAGCAGCTTGGCCGAGGCTTCCGGCATCACAGGCTGCGTCAGGATCGCGATCTGGCGCACGACCTCCGCGGTCACATACAGCACCGTCTTCTGCCTGATAGGATCGGTCTTGGCCAGCGCCCATGGCGCTTCGCCCGCGAAGTAGCGGTTGGCTTCGGCCACCACGGCCCACACCGTGTTCAGCCATTGGTGGATCTGCTGGGTCGCCATCGCATTTCGCGACGCCTCCAGCATGTTATCTGCCTGCGCCAGGATCGCCTTGTCATTGTCCGAGAACTCGCCGGGCTCCGGCAGCACGCCGTCGAGCTGCTTGGCGATCATCGACAGCGAGCGCTGCGCCAGATTGCCGAGATCGTTAGCAAGGTCGGCATTGATGCGCGCGACGATGGCCTCGTGGCTGTAATTGCCGTCCTGCCCGAATGGCACCTCGCGCAGGAAGAAATAGCGCATCTGATCGACGCCATACTGGTCCGCGAGGTTGAAGGGATCGACGACATTGCCGACCGACTTCGACATCTTCTCGCCCCTGCTGAACAGGAAGCCATGGGCATAGACGCGCTTCTGCACGGGGATGCCGGCCGACATCAGGAAAGCGGGCCAATACACCGCGTGGAAGCGGATGATGTCCTTGCCGATGATGTGCACATCCGCCGGCCAGTACCGCCAGTTCGGATCGGTCTCGTCGGGATAGCCGACACCGGTGATGTAGTTGGTGAGCGCATCGACCCAGACATACATCACATGTTCGGGATCATTGGGCACCTTGACGCCCCAGTCGAACGTCGTGCGCGAGATCGAGAGATCCCTCAGCCCGCTCCTGACGAAGCTCATGACTTCGTTGCGGCGCGAGTCCGGCCCGATGAAATCGGGTTGGCTCTCGTAGAGATGAAGCAGTCTGTCCTCGTACGCGGAGAGCTTGAAGAAGTAGCTCTTCTCCTCGACCCACTCGACCGGCGTGCCCTGCGGTCCGCGGCGGACATTGTCCTCGCCGACGACGGTCTCGTCCTCGGCGTAATAGGCCTCGTCGCGCACCGAGTACCAGCCGGAATAGCTGTCGAGATAGATGTCGCCATTCGCCAGCATGCGATCCCAGATCGCCTGCACCGAGCGGTGGTGCGCCGGTTCGGAGGTGCGGATGAAACGGTCGAACGAGACGTTCAGCCGCTCGTCCATTTCCTTGAAGCGGGCGGCGTTGCGCGTGGCGAGTTCGTGCGGCGTCAGTCCCTCGCCTTGCGCGGTCTGGATCATCTTCTGGCCGTGCTCGTCGGTGCCGGTCAGGAAGAACACGTCCTTGCCGTCGAGCCGCTGGAAGCGCGCCAGCGCATCGGTCGCGATCGCCTCATAGGCGTGGCCGATATGCGGCTGGCCATTGGGATAGGCGATCGCGGTCGTGATGTAGAACAGGTTGCCGCGATCGGTCGCAGGCGCGGGGTTGGCGGCGGGATCGGGTTGCTTCGGCTTTGGCTTCGGCGCCTTCTTCGCCACCGGCGCGGGCGCGGGTGTGCTGGCCTGCTCAGGAGCAGGAACCGGCTTTTCCGGCGCAGCCTTCTTCGTGGTTTTCTTTACCGGTTTTTTCGCGGTCTTCTTGGTTTTGGCAGTCGCTTTCTTGCTAGCTGCCTTCTTGGCAGTTGCCTTCTTGCCCGCGGCTTTCTTGACGGCGGTTTTCTTCTTGGCAGCTTTCTTCACGGCCGTCTTGGCCGTCTTTTTCGCCTTCTTCGTAGTCGCCTTCTTCTTTTTCGTGCGCGTTTTCACCGCGGCCTCGGCGGCGCGACGTGCTGCCTTCTTCGTCTTTTTCTTCTTCGAAGCTTTCCGAGCCACAACGAATTCCTCAAGGTGCAGTTCAAGCGAAAATGATCGGGATTGGTGAAATGGCGGATTACCGCACGGCTTCCGCGAGCATCGAAAACACCGAGAACACCAGCGGTTTGCGTTCCAGATTGTATGCTTCGGTATCGCGCGCGGCGAGGACGATCTTTTCCCATACCTCCGCCAGCCGTGCAAGGCGCGGCAAATTGGCGTTGGGATCGCCCGTGCGCAGTCTGTCGCTGATCCAGCGTTCGACGCCCTCGATGAAGGCCGCGAGCGCCACGCGATCGCTGAGGCCCAGCGAATCCGCGAGCGCATGCAGTTCGCGCGGATCGACCTGCGGCAATGTCGCAAGCAGCGCTGCGGTCTTCTGCTGCAGCTTCAGCGCGTCGCCGCCGAGAAGGTTCAGCGCCCGCGCCACGCTCCCCTGCGCCGCTGCGGCGGCCTCGATCAGCGCCGGATCGTCGGGTGCCATTTCGGCGGCCGCGGAAGCGGCGCGGATGACGTCATCGGTATCAAGCGGCCTGAGCAGCAATTTACGGCAGCGGGACAGGATCGTCGGCAGCACCCGCGACGGCGCGTGGCTGACCAAAAGGAACAGCGATTGTTGCGGCGGCTCCTCGAGAATCTTCAGGAGCGCATTGGCCGCATTCGGATTGAGCTCGTCGACGGTATCCACGATGCAAACGCGCCAGCCCTCGACCGCAGCCGTCGAGCCGAAGAACGAGATGGTTTCGCGGGTCTCGTCGACCGTGATCACCGTCCGCAGCACGCCGCGGTCGTTGAGCCCGCGCTCCAGCACCAACAGCCCGCCATGAGCACCCGCCGCGACCTGCCGCGCCACCGGATCCTGCGGATCGACCGCCAGCGTTTCCGCCTGCTGCACGGAAGGCGCGAGCGGATCGCGGTGCGCCAGCACGAAGCGCGCCATGCGATAGGCCAGCGTCGTCTTGCCAATGCCCGCCGCACCGCCGATCAGCCAGGCGTGCGGAATGCGGCCCGAGCGATAGGCCGCGAGCAGCGCGGTCTCCGCCTCGCGATGCCCGAAGAAATCGGGCGTCTCGCGCGGATGCCGGACCGCGATCTCCTGCTCGACCTTGCGCGCGCTCATGCGTGGCTCGCCGCCGGAATTGCTGTGAGGAGGCGCTCGCGCAACGCATGCCAGATGCGCTCGGCGACCGCATCGGCGTCGGCATCGGCATCGATCAGCAGGCAGCGCTGCGGGTCTTCGACCGCGAGCTGCCGGTACGCCTCGCGCAAATCCTGATGGAACTGGACGTCCTCGGACTCGAAGCGGTCGGGCGCCGCGCTGCCGCGCCGTGCCGCCGCCCGCTTCAGGCCGACTTCCACGGGCACGTCGAGGATGAAGGTGAGATCCGGCTTGAGGTCGCCGATGGTGACGCGCTGCATGGCGCTGACGAGGCCGGGCGGCACCTGTCCGAGCCGGCCCTGATAGACGCGCGTCGAATCGAAGAAGCGGTCGCAGAGCACCCAGATGCCCTGATTCAGCGCTGGCTGGATCACGGTGCGGACATGGTCGTCGCGCGCGGCTGCGAACAGCAGCGTCTCGGCGTCGGGCCCGAGCAGCTTGCCCATGCCCGACAGCAGCAGATGGCGGATGATCTCGGCGCCCGGCGAGCCGCCGGGCTCGCGGGTGACGATGGTGCGCACCTTGGTCCCGTTCAGCCGCTCGGCGAGCCGCTTGATCTGTGTGGATTTTCCGGACCCCTCGCCGCCTTCGAACGTGATGAAACGCCCGCGCAAGGATGGTCGTTTGGCCCTCGCCTTTGCCATATCAGAGCTTCTCGACGCCGGCGCGGAACATGCCGATGACCAGCTCCTGGGCGCCGTCGAGCGCCCGGCGCACGGTCGATCCCGTGCCGATCGCGTCCGCCGCGTAGACGGGCGTTTCCACGGCAAGATTGCCGCTCCGCCAGACCCTGACGACGCCGATCTGTTGCCCGGCCTGGATCGGCGCCCGCACCGGGCCGTTATAGACCACGCGCGCGAGCAGCTTCTCATTGCCGTTCTTCGACACCATCACCTTGATCGGTTCGGGGCTCGTCAGCTTCACCGAGCGGCTTTCCCCGCCGAACACCCGTGCGTAGCCGATGGTCTGGTTGGCGGCGATCAGCGTGCGGGTCTCGAAGCTGCGGAAGCCCCATTCCAGCATCTTCTTGGCTTCGCTTGCGCGGTCATCGGCGTCCTCCAGCCCGTTGACCACCACGATCAGCCGCGTGTCGTTCTGCACGGCCGAGCCGACCATGCCGTAGCCGCCTTCCTTGGTGTAGCCGGTCTTCAGGCCATCGGCGCCGCTCAGCGAGTTCAACAGCGGATTGCGGTTGAGCTGACGGATCTTGTTCCAGGTGAATTCCTTCTCGCCGAACAGCTTGTACATGTCGGGATAGGTCAGGATGATATGGCGCGCGAGCTTCGCCAACTCGCGGACGGTCATCTTGTTGCCGGGGTCAGGCAGGCCGTTGGAATTGGCGAAGGTCGATTTGGTCAGCCCCAGCTCCCGGGCGCGCTTGGTCATGAAATCGGCCGCAAACTCGCGCTCGGTGCCGGCGATGCCTTCGGCGAGCGCGATGCAGGAGTCATTGCCGCTCTGGATGATCGCCCCGTGCAAGAGGTCGTCGACCGAGACCTTGCTGTGGATGGCGGCGAACATCGTCGAGCTGCCGGAGGGCGCCCCGCCCCGTCGCCAAGCGTATTCGCTTATCTTGTATTCGTCGGTCAGCTTGATGTGGCCGTTCTTGAGGGCGTTGAAGACGACTTCCGCCGTCATCAGCTTCATCATGCTGGAGGGCGCGCGGAGCTCGTCGGCGTTCTTCTCGAAAAGCACGCTGCCCGAGGACGCCTCGATCAGGATCGCGGTCGGCGCATCGCCGTCAAAGCCGCCCTCCTCCTTCTTGGCGCCCTGCACGCTGTTGTTGGCGGCATAGACCGCGGTGCCGAAGCCGATCGCAAGCGCGACCGCAGCCGCCGTCAGCGCGCGCCAAGGTGAACACCAGGGCCGGCGCGCCGGGAAAGCGGATCGAGAAGCAGCGATCATCGGCGATGTCCTGAAACGGGGGCCTTCTACCAGTTGGAAGTACCGCAAACAACTGAGGTTTTGGCCGCAAGGCCGTAGCCGGCGCGCACTCCCGCAGTGAAAATGATCCTATCGCGTAAGCCGCGTCGGTTCCTTGAAGCAAATCCGGCAAAGACGGCGGAAACGCGTACGCCTGAACGGCTCGAAGCTGCAGCCGGCGCTGATCAGGTTTCTTAAGATAAGCGCGTGAAGCTGTTGATTTTAGTACAGCCCGCGACCGCTCAGCACTTCCGCCGGACCGCGCGGATCAATCGGGACATAGGCCGAGCCGGCATCGCTCGCAGAGCTGCCATTGGCGTCATATGACACCTGCCGCAGATTCGCGGTGCCCCGCCCGCGCCCACGGCTGGAGGCAGACATTTCCGAGGTCGCATTGGTCGAGGCGTAATCGGCCGACGTATTGCCCAGCGAATAGGGCCGCCCCTCCGGCAGCGGAACCTCGGCCCGGATGTGGCCAGCCGAGGACGACATGTCAGGCACGAACGGCCTGGCCGAGGCGATCCGGACCGTGGACGGCGACGGCGCCGGCACGCCGCTGCGCAGCGTTGCCAACAACTGGCGGTCGTCGGAGCCCTCCAGCGGCGCCCGTCCGACATATTCGACGCGGACGCGGGCGACGCCATGACCTTTGAATTCAAGCAGTTCGGCGGCTTTGTTCGAGACGTCGATGAGGCGGTTGCCGTGATAGGGGCCGCGGTCGTTGACGCGCACGATCAGCGACTTGCCGTTCCGCAAATTCGTCACCCGCGCATAGGAGGGCATGGGCAGCGTCGGATGAGCGGCGGTCAGCGAGGCCATGTCGAACACTTCGCCATTGGCGGTCAGCCGACCGTGGAAATCATCGCCATACCAGGAGGCCATCCCCTCCGCGCGGTAGTTGGCGTCTTCCTCCGGCACATACATGCGCCCGGCCACCATGTAGGGCTTGCCGACCCGATAGGTCCCGCCGCCCTTCGGTACCGGGTCGCCGAAGGCGACCACGCGCGGGCTTGCGGAAACACCGTACTTCGGATCGACGCGGCTCGCGAACTTGTTCGAGGACGCGCAGTTGGCGAGCACCAGGCAAGTCGCGACCGCAGCCACCCCCCGCGCCATCGCTCGAATCGGATATTGCCGCTTCCCCATCGACCCCAACTACCACGCTACCGGACGCGTGCCCACTTGCGAGGCCTCTTCGCGTCACTGATCCCCACGATGCGGCCCACCTTCCGCATCAGAACGTGAGGATATCGCAACCGGAACACGGCGGAAATGGGGAGAGCCGAACCATGGTAAATTCTCGGTTGCGCCCTCCCCGGCATTCTACGGGCAAAGCTGTCCCGCTTTCACACATCTGTTGCAGCAAATCATCACTTCACGGCCGATCGCAGCGTTGCCGGCAGGATTCTTTTGACTGTGCAAGGCTGCAGTCGTTCTCTCCCTCGTGCGCAGGGGGCGCAAAGGAAGTTCTGAAATGATCGAGACGGTTACGGCGGTGATGGGCCTGGTGAGCGCGGGGATCTTTCTGGCCCATGCCTATGAGGGTTTTCGCACCCGGGCGTAAAGCCCAACGCGAAATGGAAAGACGCATCACCTCTTTCCCGAAAGGCATGTTCGTAAAGCTTTAATAGATTCGGACGAGCATCGGAGTGTAGCAGGTGCATCATGCGCAAACACGACTTGGTCTCCGACGGATTCCTGACGCTCACAGCAGCAAGCTTCGTGCTGCTGTGCTCGAGCCTGCTGGCCTTCGCGCTGAACTAGGCTAAGGCCACGCCTCCCCGGGGGCATTCCGGGCCGATCGTGCTGCGCTCTCGTTTCGACGTGCGCGGCCTTTGCAGTTTTCGCACAGTTTTTTTTGATCTCGCCTTCCCTGCGCGGCGGTCGCCAGACCGTCCTTGATCTTCGGCTCCCAGCCTGAGACGAACTGCGCAAGCTCCTTAGCGAGGCTTACGCGCATTGCTCCACGCCATAAAGACCACCGCTCTCTTGATCTCGCGCGCCGGTTGGGCTTTGGGTATGGCAGGTTTGGGGGAATTCCAATGCGTAAATTGTCGATCGTGGCGTTGTGCGCCACGCTGGCGGGTTGTGTCTCGGCCGGCGAAACTGTTTCATTCAAGACGTCGAACCCGCAACAGCAGGCCTTGATGCGCGACGGCCAGCCCGCGCTCGTGTCGCGGCAGAAGAATTCGCTGGTGCTGGTCCGTCCAGCGGCGCGGCAGCTTCAGGCCAACGGGCGACCTGTATTTGTGGTCGGCATCAACAATCTCGGACGTCAGCCCGTCGACTTCCGCGTGGCCCAGGTCGAGGCCGTCCAGCATGTTGGCGGACAGGATTTCGGCATGCAGGTCGTCACCTACGAGATGCTGGTCCAGGAGGAGAAGAACCGCCAAGTAGCGGCCGCTATCTTCACCGGTCTTGCGGCCGCCGGTAATGCGTATAGCGCCTCACAGGCTGGCCATGGTCACTACAGGACGCCCTCCGGTCGCACCGGCACTTTCTACAGTCCGACCGCTGCAGCAATCGCCCGGGAAAACGCTGCAGCACAGAATGAGGCGATGATCGAAGCCACGATCGAAACCGGCCAGCGCAATATGGCTGCGCTGGAACAAGCTGTCATCAAGGACAATACTTTGATGTCGGGTGAATGGTACGGCGGCCAGCTACACTTGGCACCGCCGACCGACCAGGGCGGCGGACCGAAGACCTACACCATCGTCATCACCGTTGGCAGCGAGCGCCATGTGATCGATGTCTCGCAAGGGCCAGCGGGCGTCTGATCGACGAACCGAAAGCGGCACCAAGCGCTACTCCAAGGCATGGAGCGACCTGCCAGTTGCTCCGTGCCGGCGTGGATGCGGTCACAATTTCCAAGCGTCTCGGGCACGCCAAGCCTGATATCACCTTGCGCATCTACGCCCATTTGTTCAGAAAGGACGACGGCAGGTGGCAGCGGCGATCAACACGGCGCTGAATCGCCAGGCTGCCAATCGGGTGCCGATTTCGCGGTTTGTTCCATTGAAACCTCCCGCTAAGCACTTGAAAACATTGGTTTGGAAGGGTGGCCGAGTGGTTTAAGGCACCGGTCTTGAAAACCGGCGTGCCCGCAAGGGTACCGTGGGTTCGAATCCCACCCCTTCCGCCATTGGCCGCCGATTGCCCTCAATAGCGCGACATAGTCGCCGATTATCGGACGCCTGCCACGTGGCATAGCGACCCGTCGATTCTACGCCATAGCCCGATATATTCAGATCGAGGCCACAGACTTCAGCACGGAACGACCGCTTCGAGTCCATCCCGCCGTTCACCTGTAACCATGACGAGCGGTCGGGCTGCACCTCGTTCGGTCCGCGTCGGTCCCGGCGATAGGACATTGATGCGGATGCCGGTGCCGCGCAGGCGGTTTATTTCGGAAGACGCCCCCTGCGCTACCGGCGATAGAGGATCATCCCGGCGTGATGCAGAACATCGTCGATGAATTCGCCATCAGCGGTGAAGCCGGTATCATCCCAATATTCGATATGCGTGCCGGTCACTTCGTAACGGCCCTCGTAGGCACGCTCGCGCGTCCCTCGCGCTTCAATGTAGCGGCCGTTCGGCAGAAGTTCGTGACGGATGTGGCCGTCCTGCGTAACCCAGAGGCCGACATAGGGGTGATTGGCTTTCAATTCTGTTTCCTCGGCCCGCCCAGGTGGGATCAGGAGCGTTGCCACGATCATGGCTGCAAAGACGCGCTGCATGGCCGAGCTCCTCATTTCATATGTGTGTGTTGAGTTGGGCCGCGGCCGGCCGCTCCGTGTCCGGGGACACGAAGCGACTGGCCCCGGCGAGGTTCGTTATGGCCGCCTATTGCCGGCGCGGCTCGTTGTTGTCGACGACCTGCTGATAGGCGACGAGATCGAGAAAGGCTTCGGCCTCGACGACAGACCCGTCCTTCATCTTGAAGATCCACACGAACCGATTGCGGTACGGCGCTCCCGACGTCGTGGTGGCCGAAGCGTCGAAGCGGACGATGACCCTGTCCCCTTTTGCCCAGATGTGGTGCACGACAGGCCGGAGCGGAGTCGCGAGACGGCTCACAAGGGGAGCCGAGGCGCGATCGACGAAATCCTTGAGGCCGCGATAGGTGCCGGCAACTGGGCCGGAGCCATGGATTGTCCATGTCACGTCGGGGGCCAGGAGGTCAGCAAAAACGTTGCCGCCCGCAGTCCATCCCTCGAAAGCCTTACGCACGGAGGCTTCATTCCGCGCCTCGATGTTAGCATCCGGCGTGGGGGAATTGGCCTGGGCGAGGCCCGTGGTCGCTATGACGGTCAGGAGGATCAGGAGCGTGCGGGTGCGGCCCGCAAGCCGGTCGATCGAAGTGGCAAAGGTCATGGCCTCTTTCCTGTCGTTAAGGGGATAAAGGCCGCGAACGGGGTCATCAGCACGGGATTGACCCCGATCGCGGATCGGATCGTCCGGCATCAGTTGCTCGATGCGGTAGGTCGGATGGTAATTTCGGTTGTGTCCACGCTCGGCGGAGCCTCGATCAGTTGCCGGACAGCGCGCGCGATGTCGGCGGGCTGAAGCGCGATCGCCCGATAGCGTTCCATCACAGCCACGGTCTCCGCATGGGTGATGGTCGAGGCGAGTTCACTTTCCACGACGCCGGGGTTGACGCAGGTGACGCGGATATTTGTGCTCTCCTGACGCAAGCCGTCCGAGATCGCGCGAACCGCGAACTTCGTTGCGCAATAAACGGCGGCGGTCGGCAAGACCGAGAGCGCGCCGATGGAGCCGATATTGATGATCTGGCCGCTGCCATGCGCCTCCATGATCGGCAAGACGGCGCCGATGCCCCAGAGCACGCCCTTGATGTTGACATCGACCATGCGCTCCCATTCGTCGAGCTTGCCGGCCGCAAGCGGCGAGAGCGGCATCACGCCGGCATTGTTGACGAGAACGTCGATGCGCCCCCACTTCTCCATCGCCGCCTGAGCGAAGCTGGCCATGGAATGGCGGTCGGTCACGTCGAGCAGCCGGGCTTGGGCGATCCCGCCGGTTCCTGTGATGTTACCGGCGATGGCTTCGATGCGGTCCAGCCGGCGGGCGCCCAGCAGCACCTTTGCGCCGGCCCTGCCGAGCTCTCTGGCGATGCCCTCGCCGATCCCGCTGGAGGCGCCGGTGATCAGAATAACCTTGTCCATTTCGTGCCCCTTGCTTTGCATTCGGAGCCCAAGATGGACGTTCGCCGCTGTTGCTGGTATCCGTCCAGTGTTTGACTGGATGGTTAGCAATGCTGGACAATGAAGATTGACCTCAACCTGCTGCCGCTCTTCCTTGCCGTCGCGGAAGAACACAACTTCCGCGCTGCCGCCGATCGCCTTGGCGTGACCCGCTCGGCTGTCAGCCAGGGAGTGCGGCGGCTTGAGGATGCCTTTGGCACGAGCCTCGTCACGCGCACGACCCGTTCGGTACGCCTGACGGAAGCGGGTGAGCGTCTGCGCGAGGCACTGTCCCAACCCATCTCGGATATCGCCACGGTGCTTGACTACGTGGCCGCAGAGAATGCGCCGCGCGGGCTGCTGCGCATCGCCGTCACCTCAATTGCCGAGCGGTTCCTTTCAGGCCCCCTCATCGCCTCCTTCGCCGCGGCTCATCCTGGCGTCACGATCGATGTCACGGTCACGGACGAAGAATTCGATATCGTCGCGGCCGGCTACGATGCGGGCGTCAGGCTGGGCGAAGTGATCGAGCAAGACATGATCGCGGTTCCCCTGACAGGCGATCAGCGCGAAGCCGTCGTGGCAGCTCCCTCCTATCTCGCGGCCCACGGCGCGCCGGCGCATCCACGCGAACTGATCCATCATCGCTGCATCGGCTGGCGCCCGACGCCGAACGTCGCGCCCTACCGCTGGGAGTTTGAAGAGAACGGCATTCCCTTCGACCTGGCGGTCGAACCCCAGATCACCACGAACGACTTGCGCTTGATGCTTCGTGCGGCCCTCTGCGGGGCGGGTATCACCTTTGCAACGGAGGAAACCTTCCATCCATTCGTGAAGACCGGCGAACTCGTCCCGCTCCTGGAAGAATTCCTGCCGCCGTTTCCCGGTTTTTTTCTCTACTTTCCTCAGCGTCGCAACATGGCGCCCAAAATGCGCGCTTTGATCGAGCATGTGCGGCAGTGGCGATAGCCCCGGCTGTAACAAGGCTGCCGATCAGAGCTAGCAGCAGGTGGAGGACATGCCGTCAGCCTAGACAGTTCGGCCGTGGCCGAAGCATCCCCTGTTCCGAAGCAGCTAGCACCGCCGCATCGGAATCGTCGCGGAAAAGGGATGATGACCGGCAAGACAAACATGGCGCCGAAGCTGACGGTGCTATTGGCCGACGCTTTTGGGGGCATTCTACAGCTTCATCAAGATCGGGGTGGAAACCATCCCGCCGGTCACGCTGATCGCGGCGCAGACGTTGATCGCTGGGACGATCCTTGCGGCTATCCTCCGCTGGCGGGGCCTGCGCTCGGCGATCAGCACTCTGCTAGGAAGAAAGTGGATGAGTTCGAGCCGACCGCGTCAGTAGCGCTCACACCCATCTTTCATCCAGTTGGGTCGGCCCTCTGGCCTGTGCCAAACTCGCGCCTCCGTCAGGAAAAGCCCTGCATCAGAGGCAGATGCTGAGAATTTTCAGACGACAGGCCTCCACAGCGCGAGATTTCGGCTTGGCAACCGTCGCCTGCTTTGAGCTCTTCGGCGAATTCTTCGCCACCTTCGGACGCTCATAGTCGCCGGCAATCACCATCGCCCAATAGGTCCGCCCGGTCGCCGAACTCTTGACGCTGGCGACGCCAACGCGCGAGGCGTTGTGCAACAGCAGATTTCGCCGGTGACCCGACGAATTGATCCATTGGTCGAGGGTCTTTGGAAAGCTGTCATAGCCGTAGGCGATGTTTTCTGCCGCCCGGCCCGCGCCCGCTGGGTGGACGCGCGAGTTGAAGGGGCCGAGGACGTCGTGGTCGAGTTTGTCCTTTGCCGCCATCGCCGCGGCTTGCTCGTGCGCAATGCGCGTGAGCGTCGCATCCAGCACCACGCGCCCCTCCCCGTGCTGTACGCGATAGCCGGAGATCATGGCGGCGGGAGATTCGGCCCGAGCAAGCGCTGGGTAACAGCAAGCGGTAAACCAAAGGCAGAGTGTAAGGAGGGATTTCATCGATGTTCCCAAATCAGTCTTCCGGAGCGATAAAGAGACCGGACGAACCCGTAAGTCATTGATTTTATTATTTCGGACTGCGCTTTCCCCCAACTTGATCTTGGGAACGCGATGTCGATACGCGCGAACACGGGCGCCAGCAAGGCGCTCGCGAAGGCCCTTCCCTCAAAACAAAAATGAAAAATATCAATGCATTATCGGGAAAGAATGCTGAACATTGCTTTCGTCCAGCTTGCGGCAAGATTTCCGTGCAAACACTGATTAAGCAAAATGGAACCGTATTTTGCTCAATTGTGTTGTGTTGGGGTTGCATTCACCACTGCAGGGAGGCGACTAGAATGACGGACGAGCAGTTAGCTCTTCAGGCCGTTCGTGATGCCCAGGGCATACTTGAAGAATACTTGCAGCCGCGACCGCGCAATAACGAGCGGGTCTTCCTTGATCGATTGGTGGAAGTGTTGGAGCGGCCCGAGCTCCTGATCGCCGTCAACCGGATGCAGCGCGGCCTGTAGCCGCGTCATCGCCAGCCTCTGGAGCCTCACTGGCCTTCGCAAGCGCCAGCCAATCGGCTGCGAGCGTCAGCCAGGCATCTTCGTCCACCGGACTGCGAGCCTCTGCCGCCCGGTCCCTGCATTCCTGAGCTAGCTGACGAAACCGGACCAAATCTTCCCTCATGCCAGAGCTACGCTCCAACTGAGCAAAAGTTGCAGAGGGCTGCTGACGATTAGCGATACACCGGACGGTCCCGCCCTATTCCCGCGCCGCGATCAAATAAGTTTTCTTTGGCGTCACACCCTTGTGGCACACACGTTGCACTTCAATGGGTACTGGGGATTTCAGGGGCCCAGTATGAGACAGGGCGCCGCCGGGACAGTGTATTTCAAGCCCGGCGGCGTACCTTTCTGAGACATGTTAAACACCGCCGAAAGCACGCTTGGCGAAGCGCTCCACCTCTCAACTACGGCCCGCCAGGACCGACAGATGCAAGCACGTGCCCTGGCCAGGGATTGCGGCCATCCCTGAGCCACGGGAGCGTGTCGGTCCAGAAGCCGGCCGCGTGACTGTCGTGGAAGAGATTGAAATGGCCGATCGCCTTGCGACCGTAGTCGGACGGCTCGAGCAGCACCGCCGTGCGCGGCGCACCGGTGTAGTAGCCAAGCGTGCGACGGATTGCGGGCACGGTGCCGAGTTCGTCATCCGACACGGCAATCGCAAGGATCGGCCCCGTCACCGCCGCCATCCGTGAGAGCACGGCCTGTCTCTCGCCGCGTGGATGGCTGCGCTCGAAGCGTCGCCTGCGGAAACTCCATTCATTGGCGACGCCGGCAGGCAAATCCTCCAGCCAGCCGAGCCTGCGGCCGGGAAAATAGCCGCAGAGCACCGTCATGACGGGCATGGCGATGTGCCATTTGAGGAACAGGCCAGCGCGCCGGCGCGGCGCATAGTCGCCCCACCAGGCATATTGCGCGCCGACCGTCAGCATCCGCTCAATCAAGCCAGCGCTTGCGGCGAGCCCCGCCAGAAAACCGCCGACGCTGTGGCCGACCACGATGAGGCGAGCCTGCGGCCGACGTTCGTGCATGAAGCAAAGCGCCGCCTCGAAATCGAGTTCGCCCCAATCGCGCCAGCGATAGCCACAGCCTCTGAGTCGAGACGGCCGCGAACCGCCGATGCCGCGATAGTCATAGGTGAGGACATCGAAGCCGTGGTTCGCCAGGAAGCATGCATAACGGTGGTAATAGCGCGCAGCCACCCCCGTTGCCGCATTGACGATGATGCTGCCGGCGGAGCGGCCGGCTGGCGCGAGCCACAAATGGCCGCCGATGGTCACGCCGTCCCGGCAGGGAATCGTGACGGGTGTCCCATCCTCCATCGATATACGCAGCGCCACCTTGGTCATGCGCGCGACGGTAAGCGATGGACTGCGTTGTGTATATTCACTGGTCGGTATACATAAGGCGCCATGAGCGAGACTGGCCGTTCGACGCGCGAGCGCATCCTTCAAGCCGCCGGAAAATTGTTCTACGGCGAGGGCATCCGCGCCGTCAGCGTCGATGCGGTGGCGGAAAAGGCCGGCCTTACCAAGCGAACGCTCTACTATCATTTCCGCAGCAAGGACGATCTGATCGCGGCCTATCTCGAGATCCGCGACCAGCCGAATCTCGCTTTGTTCAAGCGCTGGTTCGCCGAGGCCGACGGTGACGTGGCCGCCAAGGTGGAAGCGATCTTTCGCAATCTGGCGCGATCGGCACGAGGCGCAAAGTGGAAGGGTTGCGGTTTCCTGCGTACCTCAGTCGAACTGGTCAACCTGCCCGGTCATCCAGCGATGGTGATCGGCCGCGCGCACAAGAAACGCGTCGAGGACTGGCTCTGCTCCGTCTTCGAAGATGCGGCCGCCTCGCGGGAAGCGCGGCAGCTTGCGCGGCAGGTCATCCTGCTGTTGGACGGCGCGTTTGCCGTCGTCCTGCTGCATCGTGATCCAAGCTACATGGAAACCGCTGGAGCAGCGGCCACCCATCTCATTCGCGGGCTGATGCCGACGCCGCGCAAGTCAATCAAGGTTGCCAGGGTCCGGCGGACCATCCGGCCCCGGACTGGCTGACGCGCGATCGAGCGTTCCCGCCACCCAGCGCGCGACCGACGGACCGACGAACAGCAGCAGGATCACGCGCACGGTCTGCAGCGCCATGACGAAGGACGTGTCGACCTTGGTCGAGGCGGCGATGATCGCCGCGGCATCGACGCCGCCGGGGCTGGTGGCGAGATAGGCGGTCAGCGGATCGACGTGCAGGAGCACCACCAACAGCCACGCCAGCAGGCCGCAAAACCCCATCAGGATCGCGGTTGCGCCGATGCTCTGGGGCAGCGCGCGGGCAGCGGTCGCCAGCACGTCACGCGTGAAGCGCAAGCCCGTGTTCCAGCCGATCAGCGCGTAGGTTGCAATCAGCACCAGCGGCGGCAGCTCGATCTTCACCCAGCCAAGCACGTTGAGCACCGCGCCGAGAACGAGCGGCCCAAGCAGCACGCCGGCCGGCATCCGCGCGGCAAGACCAGCGCCGACGAGCGCAATGGCCGTGGTGGCTCCGAGGTTCGTCAGGTCGACAGGCTGAAAAAGCCCGGCACTGAAACGGCCGCCACCGCCGTGCGCAAACCATAGCGCCACCACCGAGGCCGCCGCGGCCACCAGCACGACGCGCAGATACTGCATGAAAGCCACGAGCCGGAAATCGGCGCCGTGAGCCTCGGCCATCACCATCATCACCGTGGCAGCGCCGGGCAGCATGCCCCACACCGCCGTGGTGCCGGGGATGATGCGCAAGCGGCTCATGGTCCAGCCGATCAGAGCGCTTGCGCCGACCGAAAGCGCCACGGTGGCGAGGATGATCGGCCAGTAGCGCACGAAGCCGCTGATGATTGCCGGCGTGATCGATTGCGCGACGAGACAGCCAATGATTGCCTGGGCTGCAGCGATCAGCAGGCGGGGCACCCTCACCGCCCCTCCGCCTATCTGCACCAGCGCGGCCGCGGCCAGCGGCCCCAGCAGCAAGGCGGCAGGCAGCCTCACCCACTGCAGCACGCCGGCGATCAGCAGCGAAACCACGACGAGCACCGCCCAGCGGACGGCGACCGGCAGCGCTCGGAGCGGGAGATAGGCTTGCTGCTCGCTCACCGCTGCAGCTCGATCTCGGCCGCTTTAGCCACGCGGCCGAGCCGCGGGAAAATGTGCTCGAAGGCAAAGGCGTGCATGTCCGCCGAACGATCGGCGCTCGCGTCTTCCGCCAGCACGACCGCATAGCCATGCTCATGCGCGGCACGCGCGGTGGATTCGACGCCCATATTGGTGGCGATGCCGCCGATCACCACGGTGGTCACGCCGCGCCGGCGGAGCTGCAGATCGAGCTCCGTGCCATAGAACGCGCCCCATTGCCGCTTGGTGATCCTGATATCCGACGGTGCGGCGAGGCCATCCGCCAAGTCCGACCAACCCTCGGGAAAGCCGCCGGGCGGCGCTTGCATCGGTTGATCGACCGGCGACTTCAGCGCGTCGCCAAAGTCGGGCGAGAAGGCGACGTTGACCAGCACGACGGGCGCCTTGGCCGCGCGGAAGCGCCGGGCGAGCTCCTGTCCCTGGGCAAGGACGGCTGGACCGGAATGGGGCTCGGTCGGCAGGCCGACGATCCCTTTTTGAAGGTCGATCAGGATCAATGCTGTGGTCGCGGCAGGCAGGATGAGCATGGGATGTCCTTTCGCCAGGTGGGGGCGTCCCCGCCCGTTGCCGGGCGCGTGGGGAGCGGCTAAATACTTGAGGGAAAGCTCAAGCACGCAACCACTCTATTTGAGGATATACTCAACTTTGTCAAGTCGGGACCGCAAACCGCTCCAGCCGCAGCGCGAGGTCGGCCGCCAGCGCGTCGCCGAACTCATGCAGGCGGCGGCCGAGGTGATCCAGGAACGGGGTTTCGAGGCCGCGACCATGGCGGAGATCGCCGCGCGGGCGGACGCCAAGATCGGCTCGCTCTATCGCTTCTTTCCGAACAAGGACGCCGTCGCCGACGCCTTGATGCAGCACTATGCCGAGGTGCTGCGGGCGGAATACGACGCGATCCTCGCCCACGCCGCCGACGCCAATCCGGAGCAACTGGCCGACATCCTCATCGATCTCCTGGCCAAGCTCTATCCGCAGATCCGCGCAGTCACCGCGTTTTTGGACTCCCGCACCGACTGGACCGAGATCCGCCTTCGCTTCCGCAGCCAGACACTCGCCGGCATCAAGACAGCGCTGAAGCGTTGCGCGCCCGGCCTCGACGAGCAGGAGGCCGAGGACATCGCCGCGGTCGTGCTCAACAACATGAAGACCATGGTCGGCATGACCATGAAGGACGCGCCGACAACCCCCGGCGCGCCCGAGCAGCTCAGATTGATGAACCGCCTCTATCTCGCCGCCAGGCTCGCGCCCGGCAGGCCGGCGGGATAGCTGCACCGGCTTGCGCGCAGTGAGCGCATCGGAAGGCGGATCGTTGCCGCTTTCGTGAAAACAGGTGCGCATTTTGGAAATGCCGACTGCGACCAGATTCTGCATGGCAGGCAGCGTTCGCGTTGCGCGAACGTCCGGTCGAAGCGGAGGATATCCGATGCGATTTGCTCTTTGCTTGGGCGTGCTGATCATGCTGTGCGCCGCTGCTGACGCGGCGCCGGTGCGTCGCGTCAGACATCCCGAGCGACATTTCCGTCTCGAGCAGCAGCCCATTGTCCCGCCGAAGGGATTTGCCGTTCCTGGCTGGTCCGACGAGGAGACGCGACAATGGATCGACAGCGCCTCAGGGCCCAAAGGTTAGCGGATAAGGGTTAGTCCGGAAGGTTGGCGAACGCGTGCCCGGCGCGCCACAGTAGCCAAGCTCTGCGCGGAATGTTACGCGACCATGATGGCGGCAGTCCCCGAAGCACAGGTGAGCCCAAGCAAGGCAGGAAAGCTCGGTTTCCTGCCTCGCCTTGAATCGCTGCGCGGCATCGCGGCGGTCTCGGTCGTCGGCTATCACATGACGAGCCAGTTCACCGACACCTATGTCACGGGCATGGCGCCGGTCGTGATGTTCTTCGTGCTCAGCGGTTTCGTGCTGGCGCGCTCGCTGCAGAACAATCCGAACCCGGTCACGTTTCTGCGACATCGCCTGTTCCGGCTGTTTCCCGCGGCGATCGCGGTGGTCGCTCTGCTGACGCTGCTGCACCATCAATACGGCTTCTATGTCGGCTACGAAGCGAAATTCAATCCGCTCAACGTCATGCTCAATGCGATCATGGTCCGCCATGACATCAACGGCGTGATGTGGTCGATGACCGTCGAGTGCTTCGCGACGCCGGTCATCCTGCTGTCGGTCTGGATTTTTCAGCGCTTCGGCCCGCAGCCGCTCATGGTGTCGATCGCTGTCCTGTTCGGGCTCTCCTTCTGGGGGACCTATGTGCATCTGCTTGGCGGCGTTTCCAGCCTGGCGCCGCTCTACGCCTTCGTCGCCGGCGTTCTTCTGCAGATGCAGGGCGAGCGGACGGCCGAGCGGCTCCGCACGGCCGCTGCCTGGGCCCTGTCGATCGCGGCCATCGCCCTGCTCTGCTTCTGCGGATCACAGAAACAGACCGCGCTGATCATTGCGCTGGAGACCTTGAGTTCCTCGCTGCTGGTGCTGCTGGTCGCCTTTCGAAGCTCGATCGGCCTCTTTGCCGTTCTCGATCTCCGTCCGGTCCGTTTCTACGGCCGTATCTCCTACAGCTTTTATCTCCTTCACCCGATCGGTATGTGGCTCACCGGCCGACTGCTCGATGCCAGGGGGCTGCCGGTCCTGCTCGCGATATCTGCGACAACGATCGCGGCGGTCGCTCTGACGACGCCGATGGCCTGGCTCTCCTGGCGATATATCGAGAAGCCGTTCATTGCCCTGGGCCGGCGGCTGGCCACGAAACAGCCCTCGCCGGCGAGCGCGATCGAATCTAGACAGCAGCAATTGCTGTCGCTCGCTCCGACCTCAGGGAAGGATCTCGAGTGAGGCGATCTTGTCACCATCGAGCCCGAAGACGTATCTGAGATCGATCGGACTACCGGGAAAGTCGCCGACCACATGCGCTGTGACGACGATCTTCCCGTCGCGTTCCTCCACAGCGAACGGCTCGCTCGTATAGTTGTATTTGGTCGATGCATCGGCCTTCCACTGTGCGATGGCCGCGCGCCCCTCGTGCTTGCGCCCTTCGTCCTTCACGACGCCGCGTTCGCTGAAGCATTGCGCGATGGCATCGCCATCGCGGCTGTCGGCGGCAAAGTAGACGGCAACGGGGCCCGGCAGATCGAGAGACATCGGATTTCCTTTCCTTTGCGCGTCAGGAACGACGCGGTCGCGGATCGCGATTGCGTAGCCGGAAAGGTGTTTGTAGCTTCGCCAAACCGCAAGAACGCACGAAAAGGTAAGGTACTGACTTTTGGGTAAGATTGAGTACACAGCCGCGAGCGCCGCCGAGGGCGTTGAGAAGGCGTTCAGGATGCTGGATGGCCGGTGGAAGCTCGTGATCCTCTTCCACCTGTTTGGCGGCAAATTGCTGCGCTTCTCCGACCTGGAGCGGGCGATCCCGGGGATCTCGCAGAAGATGCTGATTCAGCAACTGCGCCAGATGGAGAACGACGGCATCGTGCATCGCATCGTCCATCACCAGGTGCCGCCGAAGGTCGAATACGGCCTGACCGATTGGGGACAATCCTTGTGTCCGTCGCTCGATGGGCTGCTCACCTGGGCCGAGCAGCGCCCGCTTGCGCCACCGCTAGACGCTGGTCGAAATGAATGAGGATATCTGGACGGCCCGGAGCAGAACGCCCCAATTGTTCGGGTGCACCCCGTCGTGGGTGAGAGCCCGATAGTTGGTTTTGCTGACCCCTCCTAAATTGAAGAGATCAAGACATGGGACGCGGTTTATTTCCGCCACGCGCAGCATGGCGCCGATGTAATCGCGAAGAAAATATCCGAGCTTGTTCGGATGCACATCGCTATCGCGATCGTCTTGGGTTGGCAACCACCAGGGCGTGATGAGAAAGATCCGCGCCGTCGGGCAAGACTTCCGCAGGAGCCTGATCGAATGATTGAGCGCCCCTTTGAAGGTCTCACTGCCGACATCATCGTCCGATCCGATCGGGCGGTCGTAGCGGAAGTCGTTGGCGCCGTACTCCAGGGCAATGTGGGTGACGCTCGGAAAGTTCGTCGCCCGCAGGTTAGTGACAGACGAATCGTGGACCGGTTCTCCGGTTCGTTGTTGTGCAGACCAATCGCCCGAGGAAATCGCGTCGGCGATCGCGTAAAGTGAAACAGGGTTGAGCGGCGGCAATTTATGTTGACCGGCACACGAACCCGGAAAGGCGCCATTGATGGCGAACATTCCGAGCCGCTCGCCTATGATGCTTGGTGTGGCTCCGCCATGGGTTGAGCCGGTGCCCGCGCTGATGCTGGTCCCGAGCTGAAGATAACAGCCGCCGCGCATGGTATTCCGGCTGCCAGCCCAAAAGGCTGTGCCCAAACCTACCGCGCCGATTCCAAATGTCTTAAGAAAAGCCCGCCGCTCCATAGGCCGGCTCTCTATCACCCACAACCGGTTCGGAGCAACTGCGCTCTCCATCTCGATGAGCCGCGTAAACGGCAGCTCGAGGATAGGCCACGAGCACCTTACTCTCCGTCATTCCGGGGCGCGCGAAGCGCGAGCCCGGAATCCATCGAGCCACTTGCATTGCGGGAAAACGGATTCCGGGCTCTATGCCGACGCATCGCCCCTGAATGACAGCCCCGTCATTGCGAGCGTAAGCGAAGCAATCCACGTCTCCGCAAGCGGCGCTATGGATTGCTTCGCTTCGCTCGCAATGACGATGTGGCTACCTTGGGTGCGACATAACAACCCGACGGGCAAATCAGCCAAAGTCTGTCCAGCCCACGCGAGAAAAACATTCCGCTTTCGCCGTCGGGCAAATCAGTGATTTAACTCTGCGCGTCTCACCCGAATGAGGGGGCGGCTCGCGATCGTCACGAACGTCGCGGTGGGATGCGGTGGACGTGATGGGTGTGACTGACGAGCACACACAGCACGGACGGCGAAGTCGTGTGGTCCTGGCGCCCCG